>JAYOEB010000001.1:0-8239 GCA_038116775.1 Opitutia bacterium
TCGGCCACCGCATTGTTTACGAATACGACAAGATCCGTGAGACCTTCCATGGCTACGGCAAAGTCCGGATAACCGTCTTCGTTGAAATCGCCGACCACTCCGTAATGCGGATCGCTTTGAGAAATCACGTAAAGTTCGTCGGCCGAGGAAAAACTTCCATCCCCGTTATTCTCGAATAGAACGACCTTTCCTTGGCTCTTTTGCAGCAAAATCGCATCGACGTCGCCATCGCGATCGAAGTCGGCGCTCATACAAAAGGAGGCACCTGCAGCTGGATCGGAAATGGAATTGATTCCGGAGAATTGAACTTCGTTCGTCTCCTCGTTTCTGCTCCATCCGATGGATTCGTCGTCCACCACGATCAAAACGTCGGCGAATGAATTCAGACTGTCTTGGTCGGAGGCAACCAAAGTCTTGACGAAAACGGTGTTTTCATCGACGGTCAGTTGATTCAAATCCGAACCTTCGATGACGGGAGGATCGCTCGAATCCATGATTTGCAAACTCAAGCCCCCTTGAATGGTAGTCCCCTCGTCTACGATGGTAACGATCAGGTCGTAGATGTTGTTTGAATCCGCATCGAGTGGAATTTCATAATCTGGAGAAAAATCTTCCGCGAAGGAAAGCGATCCCGTCGCTGAATTAATGGAGAAATACTGATTGTCGCTTGAAAGGGAAAAATCCAATGAGAACAAATAACTGGGGGCGCCGTCGTCGTCATTCACGAATTGAGAAGCGTCGAAACCGACTAGAACCGAATCCGATTCGTAATGTTGATGATTGCTTGCAGGGGACGAGAAAGAGGGATTCTCGTTGGCGTCAAGAACCGTTATGGTCACTTTCTGGGTCGCCTCGGACAAACCATCCGATGCGTTGACCTCAAGAAGGTAGACGCCGTCTCCATCATTATCGGCGGGGTTTTCGAAATTGGGAGCGTTGATGAAGCGGATTTCACCGTTAAGCTCATTGATCGAGAAAAGATCGTCGTCATCGCCTCCACCCTTGAGATAGGTTATTTCAATCGCGTTCTCATCCACGGGGAGAGCCACCGCCGTGTAGAGAAAAGTCTCGTTTTCGTAGATTTCGACAAAAGCGTCGGATGCCCCCTCCAGACTCTCGAAAACGGGGGGATCGTTTTGATTGGAAACTCTGACGGACAGCGGGTACTCCGAATAGTCAACGCTATTGTCAGTTGCCCGGACGACGATCTCATAAAGATTGTCTGAATCGGCGTCCCTCGGGTTTTCATAGTCCATTGACCTCTTGAAGCGCAGGTTGCCGTTGATATCCAAGGTGAATTGATTGGCGTCCGCCCCCCCCAGACTCCAAGAGAAGTTAGCGCTGCTGTAGTCCGCCGACTGATTATCCTCGGAATCATCGGTGACGAAGCTCTTGATGGTGGTGACGGCTGGGGTGTTTTCCGGCCAACTCAATTCCTGACCCGAGAAACCACTGGGATCCAGGTCATCGATCCGGGGAGGATCATTTTGCTGAATGATCTTCACGTTGATGGTGAAGTTCAGATCAAAGTATCCGTCGTTGACGTTTACGACGAAACTGTCGTTTCCAAATTGATTTGGGTTCGGGACGTAGTCAATCTCTCCGGTGTTTTCCTCAATTTCCGCAACGCCGTAGACGCCGTTCGTCAAGACGGACCAGAGCAAATTGGCGTCTTCCGGATCTTCCACCTCCACCCCATTCCAGACCGACTCCCAACTTATGGGGTTTTCGTCTTCGGAAATCTGTATCGTGGAAAGAGTCGTGAGCAAGACGGGTGGCTCCTGAGAGTTGATCACGTCAATGGTCAATGGGTAGGTGGATACCCCACCGTAAGCATCGGAGAGAACCACGTTGATTTCGAAGCGGTTGTTTTCCGGCGTACTGCTGTCATAGCTTGGAACGGATCTGAATCTGAGGGTTCCCTGATTGCTGATGAAAAAGGAGTCTGCGTCAGCCCCGCCGATTTGCCAGGTCAGGTATGCGTCGGCGGTGTAATGAGGGTCGAAATTGTTGGCGTCCTCATCGTTAAAGTCACTGCCATTGAAATCTATGACCTCGAGAGTTCCTTCCGGATGGTCGATCGTATTGGAAAAATCCCCCACGATTTCGGGCAGGTCGTTTACCGCTTCTATGGCTACTTGAACCGTGACGTTATCCTCCAAGCCCCCGGAATCCTCAAACGACACCAGAAAGAAGTCGGAGGCGGTTTTGTAACGGTTTGCATTGGCAACCGGCAGGAAGGTCAAAGTGCCGTCAACCGGATCAATTCGAACCGTCGATCCCGTCTGAGCGGTGGTCAGCTGATTGACTTTTTCGCCCTGCTCGTCGATCAAAGCCCATGCAATCCCCAGATCACTGTTCGTTTCGGGATCGATGGCAACCCAAGTGGGAGAGACAAAGGAACTGGCATTGTCCTCAAACATAGATATGGAAACGTCGAAGGAACCGCTGAGGAAAGGGGGTTCGTTTACGTTGGTGACCAAAATTTGCAGCGCAAACGGCTCGGATTCGGAAGGACTGGAGTGACTATCGGTTGCGATAAGTATCAATTCGTAGAAGTTGTCTGCGTTTTCATCGGATGGATTCTCGTAATCCAAGAAGGCCGCCAATTCCAGCTGTCCGTTGGAGGAGTCAATATCGAAGAAAACCGCGTCTGGTCCCGACAAAGTCCAAAAGTGACTTTGCGATGGATCTTGATCCGTAACGTTGAAATCCGCGACAACCGACCCAATGATGGCCGATTCCTCGAGGGAAATCAAAGTAGCGTTGAGGTTGCCCTCGGTCAAGGAAGGCTGATCGTTTCCATCCACCACGTTGATGGTGATGTTCTGATCGGCGTGAGCCCCACCCAGATCATATGCCCGGATCGTCAGGTTGTAGGCGTTCGTACCGGCGACCGAACCGTTGGCCTCAAAATCCGGAGGGACGAGGAAACTGATGATGCCGGTATCGGCGTCAACGGTGAATTTGCCAGCATCATCGGAGTAAGAGCTCTGCGGCATGATGCTGAAGGTGTGGGCATCGTTGGCATCGATGTCGTCTACTTCGACCGTTGCAGCCACATGCTGATTTTCGGTAGTCGTGAAAGTGCTGCTGGAGACGAAGAAGGGCGACTCGTACTCGTCGGTGATTTCAAGGGTGAAGATCTGATAGGAAGTGCCGTTTTCATCCGATGCCGCAATAGTGACTTCGTAGGTGTTGAGGGCGTTGCTGTCCACGGGGTTCTCAAAGTCCGGACTGAAGGATGAAACGAAGGAGACCCAACCCGATACCGAATCAACCTCGAAAAATTGTTCGTCTAGTCCATGGTGAATCGAATAGGAAACGGTCCCGCCATCGGGATCCGTAGCGGAAACCTGAAACACTTCGTTAGTGGTGTTTTCCGGTATCTGCAAGGTAACGAGTGCATTGCCGCCATGGAGGCTGGGCGAAAATTCGGGGAGGTCGTCCGAGGGTTCGATGGTTACGTTGAAGACGATGGTGTCGGAGTACTGGTTGTCCTGCACTTTAACCGAAAAACTATCGGAGCCGTGATAGTTCGAATTCGGAACATAGGAAAACGAGGTGGGGACCGCCCCGGAACCGGAGATCGAGGCCTGACCATTGGAGGGAGAAGTCAGCAACCTCCATGAAAGGGTGTTCCAAGCCGCGTTGGAGCTGTAAAGGTCGGGATCGATCGCATTGAGATAGGGGCTGAAGGAACTGGCGTTGTCCTCAAACATCGTAACTTGGTAGGGATCCGGTTGCTGGATCACCGGGGCTTCGTTCAAGTCGACGACCGTGATGGTGATGATCTCGGAATCAAATTGACCGTTTTGATCGGTAACCTGGGCCCTAAAGGAATAGACGTTGCTGGAGTTGTAGGAGTTGTTCGCTTCGTAGTCGATGTCGTCGTCAGAAACGAAGCTCAGTTCTCCCCCGGAAGTAATGTCGAACTTGCCGGCGTCGTCACCGCCTGTAATCGACCAAGTCAGTTGGGGATCCTCATCCGGGTCGGAGGCGCTGAGGGTAATCGAAGAAGTGTCGTTTTCCTGGTGATTGATCGAAGTGTTGGAAGTGATGGTCGGGGCGTCGTCGTTAATCGGTTCGACTTTCACCCTGAAGGTAATTTCGTCCGAGGCCCCACTCTGGTCACTGACGCGGATGATGAATTTGTCCGCAACTCCGTTGACTCCCGCAACCGGCGAGCTGGCAATGTTGGTTCCCCAGAAATCGGGATCGGGTTCGTAATTCACCAAGCAGTGATCGTTCTGGTCGTCGATCGTCAAGGTTCCGTTCTTGGGTTCGGAAGCCCGCACCCAGGTAAAGTTCGAACTGTCCAAATCCGAAACGTAAAGGGCGAAGGAAGTGCCGACCGCGTCCTCCCAAGTAATGGAGTTCTCCTCCTCGTCGATCGTGAAGACCAGGTCGTCGTTGCCGTTTGTGATCGTGGGCGGATCATTGGTATTCAAAACCGTAATCGTAATGTCTTGGTCGACGTCGAACCCTACCGCCCCTTGGGGATCCTCGGCCGTCAATGTGACCTCGTAAACGTTATTGCCTCCGTTATCCAAGGGAAACTCATAGTCGAAGCCACTCGAGGAATTAAAAGTCAACTGCCCCCCGGAGAAGGTGAAGAGCGCTTGATCCGCACCTCCGGAGACGACGATGTTAGGGTCGCCCCCGTCGACGTCGGTGGCACTGCCCAAGCAAACGAATCGGCTGCCTTCCGAAACGCTGTATGAAGCGGAGGCATTGGTGTTGTTTGCATTAGTTACGCCGGTTTTGAGAACTGGTTCGTCATCGGTCGGGTCGACCACTACGCCGACGTATTCGTTGCTTCCATTGATGGAGGTATGGGAAACTTCAACGCCAGTGGCGTCGGTTCCGTTCCAGTCCACGTAAAAGGTACCGTAGTAATCATTGGAATTGGCGGTAAAGAAGAAAGTATTGCCGTTGGATGTCGTTTGACTGGCGGAGGAAACAAAAGTGCCGACCACGTTTCCGGAAATCGAATCATAAGGGGGCTTGAGGATTTTGTATATCAGATAACCCGCAGGCAGTGTGATTTGCGTTTGACCCACGCCTTCCTGAATTGGGGATTCGGTAGGAGTGTACTGACCAAACGCGAAGAAAGGCGCGAGAAAGGGCAAAACAAACCATCTCTTGTAAGGCAAAATCGACATAAGTTAGCTCATTTTGATGATGAGAAAGAAAGCCTGTTTGGCAAGGATTATAAAATCGCTCGGGCACATAATTCGGGAGGCCGATTTCCTGAAATCCCAATCTTCCCAAAGAGACCGGAACATATTCGCTTGCCAAAGTTCGATCAGGCGATTCATGCTATGATCCATGAATCAGCCTCTCGACAAGTCCACTTATTGGAGTTCATGCCTGCGGATTCTATTCGCGATCCTCGCCATTTGGTTTTTCGTGTCCTACGGTTGCGGTATTCTTTTCAAAGACAAACTGGATTCTTTCCAAATCGGCGGAGCCCCCTTGGGCTTTTGGATGGCGCAGCAAGGATCGATTATTTGTTTCGTCGCCTTGTTGATCGCTTACTCCGTTCTAATGAACAGACTGGACGACAGACACCAATACGACGAGGAGAACCAATGAGCCAAGACCTGTTAAATTATCTCTTCATCGGTCTTTCCTTCGCATTGTACATTTACATTGCGATTAGGTCGCGGGCCAACTCTACCAAAGATTACTACACCGCAGGCGGGGGCGTTTCTCCCTTCGCCAACGGGATGGCCACCGCCGCGGATTGGATGTCTGCGGCAACCTTCATTTCCATGGCTGGAAGCATCGCAGCCCAGGGTTATGACGGTTCTCGCTTCCTGATGGGCTGGACGGGGGGGTTCGTGCTTCTTACCACCTTGATGGTGCCTTATCTTCGCAAATTCGGAAAAGCCACCGTTCCCGATTTCGTCGGCGACCGCTACTACTCCAACCTCGCCCGATTGGTTGCCGTAATTTGCGCCATTTTCATCTGCATGACCTACATCATGGGTCAAATGCGAGGCGTCGGCGTGGTTTTTTCAAATCTATTCGGCATTTCCATTACTTCCGGCGTACTTGCCGGGGCCGGAATAGTTTTCTTTTATGCAGGTCTTGGCGGGATGAAGGGAATCACTTACACGCAGGTAGCCCAATACTGCGTGATGGTCTTCGCCTACACCCTACCTGCAATATTCATATCGATGATTTTAACTGGGAACGTCTTTCCGCAACTCGGGTTGATCGGCCACCTGAAACCAGATGCGATTGGTCAGGAAATTGCTTTTTTGGATAAACTCAATCAGGTGAATACGGAGATCGGCTTCGAGGCCTACACCAGCGGAAAAATGTCTGTGCTGAGCATGTTCTGCATCACCGCCACGCTAATGGTCGGCACCGCTGGATTACCCCATGTGATCGTACGTTTTTTCACAGTTAAAAACGTAAAGGCGGTTCGTGTATCCGCCTGCTGGACCCTCTTTTTTATCGCTTTGGTTTATTTGACGGCTCCGACAATTGGTACTTTTGCCCGTTACAACTTGATTCAATCGGTTAACAATAACGAGTACGCTGAAGTCCCGAAATGGTTCAAGGACTTCGAGGCGACTCAATCCATTAAATTCACCGATCACAATGGGGACGGCTTGATTCAATACCGGGGTTCCAGTCAAGTTCGCAACCCAGAGACGGGCGCTTCTGAAATCGTCACGGAAGCGGATGGAAGTCCCTTGCTGAAAAACGAACTGACCATCGAGAAAGACATCATGGTCATGGCAAATCCTCATATGGCCAAGCTGCCCATGCCGGTCATTGCGCTCCTCATGGCCGGTTGTATTGCGGCGGCCCTTTCAACGGCGGCGGGTTTGCTTTTGGTTCTTTCAACCTCGATTTCCCATGATCTGATGAAAAAGATCATAAATCCTCAAATAAGCGACAAGAAGGAAGTCCTTTATGCAAGGCTTGCCTCATTCGGAGCTCTGGTGGTTGCCGCCTATTTTGGGATCAATCCCCCCTCGAGCTTCATCGCCCAGACCGTGGCCTTTGCCTTTGGACTGGCGGCTTCTTCCTTTTTCCCGACCCTGATCATGGGAATTTTTTCAAAGCGCATCAACAAGGAAGGGGCGATTGCCGGAATGATTTGCGGCATTGGATTTACCATGAGCTACATCATTTACTTTCAGTTCCTGACCAACGGCAAAGAATATTGGTTTGGAATTTCACCGGAAGGAATTGGTTTCCTCGGTATGCTCATCAACTTCGCCGTGGCTTTTGCCGTCAGCTCGCTCACCCCACCCCCACCGAGCGAGATCCAGGAAATGGTGGAGGAAATTCGCATACCCAAGGGAGCAGGCAAAGCGACGGGTCACTGATCTCATAAGAATACGACCTCAACCTTTTGGAAAATGAGATTTTTCTGAGGGTATTTTTCTTTACGTAAGGAAGGGGTTGGAATTTGTCTTCTTCAATCAAAAGCTGTCTTTCCTGAAATTCCGGAAAGTCCATAAAGTCATGATCGAAACACGCAGAAAATTCATCGCACAATCATCAATCTTCGCCACATTTGCCATAAGCGGCACGAAATCCTCGGGAAAAATAATTGGAGCCAACGAACGCATCAACGTCGCGGTCTGTGGAATCAAGGGGCGGGGAGCCTCTCACGTCGGAGGTCATGGCAGACAGAACAACGTGTTCATTTCACATTTGGTCGATCCAGATTCACGCCTGTTTGAAGGACGCAAGAAATTTGTTCAGAACAAGTTCAAAAATAGCCCGGAATGCGTTCAGGACGTCCGGAAGGTCTTAGAAAACAAAGAGGTCGACGTCATCTCGATTGCCACCCCCAATCACTGGCACAGTCTGATGTCAATCTGGGCTTGTCAGGCGGGAAAGGACGTTTTCGTTGAAAAACCCTTGAGTCACAACCTCTTCGAGGGCAGGAAGTTGGTGGAAGCCGCGAAAAAGTATGAAAGGATCGTCCAACACGGCACTCAAAACCGGTCCCTTGCCAAATGGTCCAAGCTAGCCAACGAGATTGCCTCGGGAAAGAATGGGAAATTGGAGATAGCTCTAGGCACCTGTCACAAGAGTCGAGCCTCCATCGGTTTTAAGGACATCAGAAAGCCTCCGAGCGAACTTGATTTCGATCTTTGGACCGGGCCTGCCCGGAAGGAGGGTTTCCATGACAACCTGGTTCATTACAACTGGCATTGGTTTTGGAATTACGGAAACGGAGATATTGGAAATCAGGGAGTACATC
>JAYOEB010000001.1:8249-24721 GCA_038116775.1 Opitutia bacterium
GATTCCAGGAGCTCTGTGGCCTAAAAGCGTCTTCTGCGTGGGAGGCAGGTTCGGCTACAAGGATCAGGGAGAGACGGCCAACACCCAGCTTGCGATTTTCGACTATGGTGAATCCCTGCTCGTTTTTGACGTTCGCGGACTATCGGGCAAATCGAACATGGGTGTATCCAACCACTTTTACTTTGATGAAAAAGCGAGCCAAAGAAACACTTCGAGCCATGAAATCAAGGGGATTAAGGATCCCTTGGCAGACCGGGGCCAAGTTGATATTTTTGAGAATTTCATCGAAGCCGTCCGCAACCGAAAGGAAGAACATCTCGACGCCCACGTCTACGAAGGACACGTCTCCAGTGGTCTCTGTCACCTTGCCAACGTTTCATACAGACTTGGTGAGAAATCATCGTTTAATAGGAAAAACAAAAGATTTGGAGAAAACAAAAAAGCCTACGAGTATTTCGAAAGGATGCAGGAACATCTCAAGGAAAACGGTCTCAATCTAGAAGAAACCGATTACCTGGTCGGGCGAAACTTGGAATTTGATGCCAAGACCGAATCCATCAAGGGAGACCCGGAAGCCAACGATCTTCTCACCAGAGACTACCGGGCGCCTTATCTCGTCCCTGAAGAAGTTTAGGGCAACTAAAGATTCTCCACCCATTCAGGTTCCGAACTCCAGAGAAAATAGATCGGTAATTTTATGCTTTCCGAGAGATAGGCTAAAATGCCAGAGTCCGTCTTCCACCAATTTTTGGCGTTGAAGACTTCGTTCCGGGCTCCTGCGACCTCTACCTCGATGGAACTCCCCTTGAATACTTTTTTGAATGCAAGTAAAGCGCGGCGGGTATGGAATTCATCGGTGACGATGATGATTCTCTTCCATTTTTCGTTTTTAGCGTAGGCCAAGGCGTCCGCCGCCTCATCGAAGGTGGAACTCGCCGCCTCGTCCCTGGAGGGCAACACTCCCCACTTCGCTTGCAGATTCATTCTTTTTGCGACGGCTTCGGCGAATTCCAAATTGCCGGTCTCCAAATCGGCGAAATCGGCGTTTTTCGCCTTCTCGTTGGTTACGAAAAGCTTGCCCGAATACCCCTCCTTCCACAAACGAAGGCAGTGGGGCACCCGGGTAATTTTGCCCCCGGAAAGACAGACGATCGCATCTGCTCCCTTCGAGGCGTTTCCCACCTGAAAAAAATTGGCGAATTGATGAAGTATAGAAGCATGAAACAAAAACAAGCACATGCAACCCGCCACCAGCAAACCGATGAGAATGCCAACTTTTTTCGAAGTGCCCATTTAGCGCAATTCGAAGATGCCCTCGATTTCCACGGATGCATTTCCAGGCAATCCCGAGACACCGAAGGCGCTCCTCACTCCAACCCCGGCGTCTTCGCCCCAGAGGTCCTTGAAAAGTTCGCTGCACCCATTGATCACCTTTGGATGTTCATGGAATCCTTCAGAAGAATTGACCATGCCCAGAATCTTGACTACCCTCGATATCCGGTCAAGACTGCCCAATGAGGCAAGCAGGGTGGCAAGAACGTTGAGCCCGACTTGCCGGGCGGAAAGCGTACCCTCTTCCAAGGTAAGATCGCGCCCCACTTTTCCGGTAATCATGCTTCCGTCGCTTCGCAAAGGCAAATGACCGGAAAAATAGGCATAGCCTCCAATGGTTAGAAGTGGTTTGTAAAGTCCTGCCGCCGTCGGCGCAGGGGGTAATTCGATTTGAAGTTCGGTAATTTTCCTTTGGGGGTTCATTCCCCTCTAATATACGAATTGAGTTTGCTTTCAAAGTGTAATCGATTTCTCCTCAGGTAAATTTCCGCATTGCTTTCGCAATCATTTTTTCCAAAGAAAAAGTATGCATAACGAATCCTCGTCCATGACTCGAAGGAAAGCCATTGCATCGGCTCTCCTAGCCTCCTCGGCGTTTTCTCCCCTCGGCGCCGCGCCCTCCGGTTCCTTCCCTCCCCACCCTTCCCTCTCGGCTCCGCAAAAAGGGCAGGTCATTCTTTTTCAAGGTGACTCGATCACGGACGCAGGCAGAAACAAGAAGCAGGAGGTTCCGAACCAGCAGGAAGCTTTTGGAAAAGGATATGCTTGGATGGCCGCTTCCAGCCTTCTGGTTCAGAACCCCGACCTCGAACTCCAGCTTCACAATCGTGGAATTTCCGGGAATAAGGTACACCAACTCGCTGATAGATGGGAGAAAGATTGCTTTTCCCTAAAGCCGGACCTCCTGAGCATTCTGATTGGGGTGAACGACATATGGCATGGACTGAACGGAAACTATGACGGAACCGTGGAGACTTACGAAAAGGACTACGACGCCCTTCTTGCCCGAACCCTTGGCCAGTTCCCCAATATCAAACTGGTGGTTTGCGAGCCATTTGTCCTGAAGTGCGGGGCCGTCAACGACAAATGGTTTCCCGAGTTCGACCGGTATCGGGCGGTCGCTCGAAAAATGGCCGAAAGGCATCGAGCCGTCTTTGTGCCCTTTCAATCCATGTTCGACGAGGCGATTAAGTTCGCCCCAGCCCATCACTGGGCTGGCGACGGCGTTCATCCCAGTCCCCATGGGGCTTCCTTGATGGCGAGTTTTTGGCTTCACTCGGTTTTCTCCCAGGCAAGCCAACTCCGCTAAGATTCTCCCCTCGATCTCTCCAAGGTGCAAAAGCCCAAGCAATCGATCCTGACCTTTTACAAATTCGTCTCCTTCGAGGATTGTAGGCATTGGAAAAGCAAGCTGGAGGAACGGGGAAGGGATCTCTCGATTTTGGGAACCGTCATACTCGCGAAGGAAGGCATAAACGCCACCATTTCCGGAACCTCGGAAAACGTCCGTGAATTCATTCGTTTCCTGAAGCAAGACGAACGGTTTTCCGATTTGGGAACGCGAGAATCCTTTTCGAATCGCAAGACTTTCTACCGTCTCAAGATCTTTCTAAGAGATGAGATCGTGACCCTCGGAGATCCATCCGTAAATCCAAACGATGCAGTGGGCGAATACGTCGACCCCGAAGATTGGAACGACCTGATCCGGGATCCCGAAGTCACCTTGATAGATGCTCGCAACGACTACGAAGTGAGCCTGGGAACCTTTGAAGGAGCCCTCAACCCAAACACCCGGACTTTCCGTCAATGGGATGCATTCGTCAAGGAAAACCTGGATCCCATGCGACACGGGAAAGTGGCCATGTTTTGCACCGGTGGAATTCGTTGCGAAAAGGCATCTTCGCATTTGCTGCAAAACAACTTCAAGAAAGTCTACCATCTCAAGGGAGGCATTTTGAATTACCTTGAAAAAATCAGTCCTCGACAAAGCAAGTGGCAGGGAGAATGTTTTATCTTCGATCACCGGGTTTCGGTAGTCCATGGTCTTCGCGAAGGAGTCAGCAAGATTTGCTATGGCTGCCGATGGCCCCTGTCTTCCGAGGACCTCGAATCCCCAGATTACGAAGAGGGCGTATCCTGCCCCCAATGTCATGATTCCCTTACGGCTGAGAAGAAGGAGCGCCTAAGGGAAAGAAATCGACAGGTCAAGATGGCCGATGAAAGAAACCTTGCCCATCTCGGCCAAAAGATCTCTGCCGTCGGATAATGGGTTCCGATCGCTTGCGGGAAAGCCTAAGGTTGTGTAAGTTGTTCTGAATGATCAGATCCGAGCAATCCACACCTCATCTTGACCAAGGGGAGACTGATCTCATCTTACCAACCGCTTGGAAGAGCGGATCCTTGAAATACGACGAACTCTCACCTCTGGCGGAGGGTGGAACCGCAAAACTCTTCCTGACGAGAGACCGAAACCTAAGTCGTACCGTCGCTTACAAGACCTTGCATCAAGATCTCAGGGATTCCGAAATCGAAACCAGAAGATTCCTTCGCGAGGCCCGGGTAACCGCCAATATTCAACACCCGGGTACCTTACCGGTCTACGAATTGGGCAGAGACCGAGAAGGACAGCTCTATTTCACCATGAAGAAAGTGGATGGTCGAGATTTGAGAAAGATTCTTTTCGATCTCGCTCATGAAGTGCCGGAAGTGGTTGATGCCTTCCCCCTCCCCCGATTGCTTGATATTCTCATCCGAGTCTGCCAAACCATGGCCTACGCCCACGACTTGGGAGTCATCCACAGGGACTTGAAGCCGGCGAACGTCATAATCGGCAAATTCGGAGAAGTCTACGTGCTGGACTGGGGATTGGCGAAAATTTCCGGTTCCGCCTCCATAATCGACCGGGCGATTTCCGCAGAACCGGAAAACAAAGATCTTCAACTCACCCCTGTAGGCAGGCACTACGGCACCCCGATGTACATGTCCCCCGAGATTGCCAGGGGCGATGAAAGCGTTGACGCCAGGTCCGACGTCTTTGCCCTTGGCATCATTCTCTTTGAGATGCTCACCCTTCGCTCTTTCGTCGAAGGAGAGGACGTAATTGAAATTAAGAAAAAACTTCTCGAATGCCCCTGCCCCCTTCCCTCCGAGTTGGTTCCTGAAAAACAAATCCCCAAAGACCTGGAAGCTGTCTGCCTTCGGGCCCTCAAGAGAGACAGAAAGGAACGCTACCAGAAAGTGACCGACTTATTGTCGGACCTGGAAAAGTTTCGTCATGGGGAAGAAGTGTCCGTCTATTGGTACTCGGGCTGGGAAAAGCTCGTGCGTTGGAACAACCGCAAGGCTTACTGGTTGATCGCCGCCGCTTCAGCGGTTGCGGGAGCTGTCCTGCAGAACTTGCTGGGAGCTTGACGGGAGCAGCTTCCGTTGGCTTACAAATCCGGAAACAAACTGCCTTTGCCGACTTTCTTCGCCCGGCAATCCTTGCAGACACAGTTGGCACCGTGATCGCTGGTATCCGCCTCCTTACCCTTCGATCCGGCTTCCATCGAGCCAAGCATGTCCTCGGGTTGCTGGGGGTTGTTTGGCTTGCCTCGAAGGACCGCGGGGGTGGATGAGGATGCGGAACTCACGGAATTCGGGTTTTCGGAGGTAGGTTTGGAGACCGTTGAGGGGCTGAACGAAGCGGGCGCAGAGCCCGTCGATTGGCTGCGGGCATTTGATCTAGGGGCCACTAGCAAAGGGTTTACGGGTCCCTTGTCTACGGCATTTTCGCTGTGTCGCTGAAATTTGGGGACGATCAAATCAACGAAGTTAGAATTCCCCAAACGAATCGTTGCCAGAAACTTATCACTGTTCTCTTGGGCGACGACCAAAAATTCCGCCGACTGAGGATGGTATCCTTTGGCCCGGACTGTCTTTCCGACCTGTACGGGAATTTTAACCATTTGATCCGCATCCTGGAGCGTAACTGTTTTTTCCCGAATCTGCACCTTCAGAGGAAACACTAACGTCGTATGGGATCTCGACCAGGCAAGGGCTTGGTCGACCAATGATTTGGCGACGATGGGCTCGGCGGATTTCTTTTCTTCGAATCGGGCCGCCGGTTGCGCTCTCTGGGCTCTGACTACGTCATCCTTGGCTTGGGACAATTCATCGTCTTTTCGTCTGAGTTGATTTCTCAAGTCCTGAATGTCTTCCATCGAACGAGAGACCGTGGAAGCCAGTTCTTCCTTTTCCGCGGCCAAGGACTTGCCCTTGTCGACGAGTTCTTGATTTTCGTCTTCGAGTTTTTTCTTCAATCCGAGATAAAAGTCTTCATTGGCCTCCAACTTCTCGACTTGCTTGGCGAGCGTGACCGCTTCCCGAGCCGCGGAATCATCCATCGACACCAGCAATCCAACCATGCCCAAGGTACTCAGAACCGCAACCACCGAGGCTGCGATGGCGAAAAGATTGGATGACTTTTTTACGGCTCCGCCCTTGAAGGCGTTCTGCATGTTGGCGACTTTGCCCTGCATTTGACGAAGAGCCTGATCCTTGCCTGCATCTGCCTTCGAAGCTTTCTGCAACTCGGCGAGCGAGGCTTGCAGCTCCTTCCCCATGTCCACAACCTTCTTGTTTCCCTCCACCAACCGGCCGGAAAGAATACTGGCCACGTTGAGGCACAACTGTCCACCGGCCACACCATGGTCTGCGATGAATCCAAGAAGTCGCTCGTGATCCAAGCGCCAGAGGATGGTCTCTCCAATCGACTGGACGTTGGCGGAAGCCACCCCACCGCTGAGAAAGGCCATTTCGCCAAAGGCCGCCCCCGTACCCAAGGCAGCGATCTGCTGAGTCTTGCCCTGATCGTTGATCTTGGTAATCGCCACTTCGCCCGCGACCACCATGTAGAGATACCTCTGCTCGTGACCATCGGCCACCAGCGTCTCGTCTTCGGCAAGGATCCATTCCCCTCCGAAACGGAGCTCTTCCATTTCCGCGGCTCCTATGTTGGCGCATAATCCGGTGTTGGGCAGGTCGTACCCTGCTTCCAATACGTCTTCTCGGTGCAACAGCTTCATCAGGGAATGAAGTTTAGAAGGGAAAGGCTCGAAAGATCAAGGAAAAGAAATCCAGTCGCTCACCGAATCGTGAGGATCAATGACAGCATTTCCCATGCTTTTCAAGTCTCCAGTAATTGTAGGGCCACGCGGCTAGAAAACCCGCCCCCAAGGCATACGGCAGCACCGACCACGAAACAGCAGGCTCACCCATCATCGCATAATCCGCGAGGTTCATCGCCAACTCCATCAGAATCATCGAAATCAGGCTCATTCCCACTGCCGTGGCAAATGCCTGCCTCCCCCCCATTTGTCTCCACAAGATCAGCGTTTCGAAAAGAATGCTCGTACAAATTCCCGACAACATCGCCACGACCCAAACCAAATTCCACAAATTCTCAGGAATGGAAGAAGGCAGATGATAAGCTTGAAATGCAAAGATGGCCCCAAGATCGCCGGTGGCGCAACCAAGTAGGCAGAACAGCGTGTTCTTGGCGGATTTTTTCAGCATTGGGCGGATGATTGCCTTTGAGTTTCAGGCCGCTTCGAGATTCCTTTTCTCAAGACAATCCTCGACGGATTCGAAAATTTTTCTGATCACCGGCACCACCACCGAATTCCCGAATTGCCTGAAGCTTACGTTTTGACTTGGGTGCAACCGGAATCCTTCGCGAAAACCCATGATTCTCCGACACTCTTCGGGATGCAAACGACGAATGCCCCCAGGCACCAGATAGATTCCGGTCTTGGCCCCAACGCCTCCCCCGAAGGCAGAAAGCGTCACCGCATGGCCCAAAGCGCTGTAAATCCTCTCGCCTTGCCCTCCCTTCCCCAAGGTACCAATGCGCAGGGGTTTGTTTTCCGGCGATTTCGGCAATTCCAAAGACATTCGAACGTCCTTTCGCTCGATGAAAAGTCCGTCCAGTCTCGGATCTCCGACTGGGAGCAACGAGTCCTCCAAGCAAACGATGTCATCACTGGGCTTGGGAAAGGCGAATTCCGAAACCTTTAGATCCTTTCGCAGGCACACGAAATAAATTCTTTCTCTTTTTTGCGGCACGCCGAACCGAGAGGCATTGAGCACCTCGTGAAAAGAATCGTAACCCGCCTCGTCCAGAAGGCGGAGCGTGGTCTCCAAAGTCTTGCCCGCTTCATGAACGCGATAATTCTTCACGTTTTCCAAAAGCAGGATTTGAGGCTGATGGTGACGGGCAATGCGCAGGATCTCGTGCAACATCGTTCCTCTTGCGTCTTCGAATCCACCGAGATTCCCCGAAATGCTGAACGGTTGACAAGGAAATCCTCCGCAAAGCACCTGGTGTCTGGGAATGGAGCTTGCCACGATTTGAGTAAGATCGCCGCTAGGCGACTCCCCGTAATTCTCCTCATAGGTAAGGCGAGCGTCCTTATCGAGATCGGAGGAGAAAACGCATTCGTGACCGAGTTCCTCGAGGGCCTGCCGAAACCCCCCGATCCCGCAAAAAAGATCGACGAACCGCATTCTTTTTCCGCTCCGCTCCGGACCCTCGATTATCATAGGCGGTTCACAAAAAAAGAAAGCGAATCGTCCACTCAGGTCAAACGTCGCACAATTCGACGGCTTCCGCAAGACCTTCGACTGGGTCTCGAGTGGGAATGAATTCTTGCCCCACAAACCCTTCGTACCCTATTTCCAACAACTTTTTCATAATGGGCGGGTAATTGATTTCCTGGCTGGCGTCCAGTTCGCCCCTCCCGGGATTTCCAGCCGTGTGTACGTGCCCGATGAATTCGCCGCATTCCCCAATTCTTCGAATGACGTCCCCATCCATAATCTGGACGTGGTAGACGTCGAAAAGCAGTTTCAAATTCGGAGAACTCACCCTTTTGACTATGTCCAAGCAATAGTCTATGTGATCTCCCTGATATCCGGGATGTCCCTTGTCGGGATCGGACCCGTCGCGGGTGTTCAACATCTCCAAGCAAACCACTACCCCTTTCCTTTCGGCATGGCCCACCACTTTCTTAAAGCCTTCCACGCAGTTGGCGGCTCCTTCTTCCAAGGAAAAGCTTTCCTCGTAACCCGTAAAGGCAATGACGTTAGGGCAACCGAACTCGGCGGATTCGTCGATTGCCCGCATCGTCGCCTTACTCAGCCATCGGTGATACTCCGGATTGTTGAAACCCTTCACGAATGGCCTCCCCTCCACCCGAATTCCCGAGATGGCGCAAGTGAGGCCGAAGCTTTTCAAGGTCGGCCAATGCTTGGAATCAATAAGCTCGACGCTGGAGCAACCCAAACGCTTCGCTTGCCTGCAAGTCTCTTCCACGGACCAATGCTTGGCGAAGCACCAAGAGACCACGGACTGCCTGATTCTTCCTTTGACGACTCCCCTTCTACCCACACCCTTTTCCAAGCCGTGGCTCGTTGAGCCGGCCAAGACCCCAAGAGCGGCTCCGCCCCCTAGACCTTTAAACATGCTACGACGGCTCAATGAAGGATTTGCGAAACGTTTCTTTGGCGTATTTTTCATGAAGTTCCAAGTAAGGGAGAATCGTTGCGAGACAGAGTGTCCGCGATTTCTGATTTTGATATCATCGCTTCCAAAAGACCATGGAAAGCAAAAGTCCGATGAAAGCCCCGGCGGCATCCGCCGCCGCATCCCACACGTCGGGAGTCCGGGCATGATCAAGCCAATCCTGAAAACACTCGTCTCCCACCCCAAAGCAAACGCAAAAACAAAGCAAACCCCAGGGGAAACCTCCTCCGCCTCGTCCGAAGGCCCCCCAAGCCAGAATGCCCATGATCGCGTATTCCACCATATGCAAGGCTTTGTCGGACACCGCAACCCCACTCTCGGGCAAATCCCCAGGGCTCATACTGGAGAGGTAGAGCACCGCAGCGCAGTACAAGACAAACCCAATCTTCCATTTATCCATGCCTATTCCAATGCATAAGCCGAAAGAAGATGGCAACGGAATTCTAGAAACCAAACCCAGATCATTCCTTATGGCATCCCCTTTATGCGGAACGTCCTTTCTTGCCTTCATCTCCAATTCCTCCATCTTACTTCATATGTCATTCGTCGCCATGAACCGTTTTCGTATCGTCAAGGATCGGGGGTCGGAATTCGAGGAAATCTGGAAGACCCGCAACACCTACCTCCAGTCCGAGCCTGGATTCGTGAGGTTCGATCTTCTCAAAGGACCCGAGCGTGAGGATCATATTCTCTACGCCTCCCACACTCTTTGGGAATCGGAGGAACACTTTAACGCCTGGACCAAGTCCGAAGCCTTCCGCAAGGCCCACGCCGGAGCCGGCAACCGCGGTCACCTTTACTTGGGTCATCCCGAATTCGAGGGATTCGAGACGGTCGTCGGGACGTCCGTCTCCGCCAAGGCTTGACAATTATCCGGGCATTCTCACAAATTTGGCCGTGGACGTCTTGATATATGGACTGGCTGGGCTCGCTCTGGGATTGGCAGCCTTGGTCGCGTGCCTTGTCAAACAAAGGGGCGCTTCCGAGATCCGGGATTCCCTCGCTGCCGAAAACCGCCTTCTCAAAGAGGAAATTCAGCGGGCTCAGCAAGTGGAGAATTCACTGCGTGCGGAACTACGCAAGTCCGATGCCGAACGCATCGAAAAAGCCACCCTCAACGACGAGCTCTGCAAAAAACTCGAGACTCAGATGGGCGAACAGGAAAAAATGGCCAAACAGATGCAGGAAAGGTTTGAAAACCTAGCCAACAAAATCCTCGACCAAAAGAGCGCCAAATTCACTCAAGCCAACAAGGAAAACCTCAAGTCCCTTCTCGAACCTCTGGACAAGGACATCCGAAACTTCCGGAAAAAAGTGGAGGATATCCACGAAAAGGACCTCAGTCAGCATGCCTCGCTCAAACAATTCCTAACCATCATGCAGGAGGCTCAGACCCAACTCAGCGAAGATGCTCGAAACCTTACCACCGCCCTCAAGGGAGACTCCAAAAAACAAGGAGATTGGGGAGAAGTCATCCTCGAACGCACCCTCGAGGCATCGGGTCTGGTCAAAGGACTTGAGTTTTCGATGCAGGAAAGTTTTGACCGCCAGCGGCCGGATGCCGTCATCCGCCTGCCTGAAGACCGGGCCATCGTGGTAGACTCGAAAGTCTCCCTCACCGCCTATGAGCGCTCCATCGGAGCGGACGACGAGGAGCAAAGAAGACAGGCGCTCAAGGAACATCTGCAATCCCTGAAAAAACACGTGGACGAACTCTCCGAGAAGGATTACTCCGCAATCGAGCGGATCAACGCCCCCGACTTCGTGCTCCTTTTCATACCGATCGAACCTGCTTTTGGGGCCGCCCTCTCTCAGGATCCTGATCTTTATCAGTATGCCTTTGACCGCAAGATCGTCCTCGTCACCTCTTCCACGCTCATGGCCACCATCAAGACGGTGGCGAACCTGTGGAAACTGGAAAAACAGAACAAGCATGCCCACGACATCGCCCGCCGGGCAGGTCTGCTCTACGACAAGTTCGTGGGCTTTCTCTGCAGCGTCGAAGATATGGGCAAAGCCCTCGGAAAAGCCGCGGAAGCTCATCAAAAAGCGGTCAAGCAACTTTCCACGGGGACGGGAAATCTGGTCCGTCAGGTCGAAGACCTGAAAGCCATGGGTATCCGCAGCAAGAAGGAACTCCCTCGATCCTTCGACGAAGGATTGCATCTGGACGCTGCCTCCGAGGAGAATGCCGACTCGGCGGAAGACGCTGCATGATGACGTTCAATGGGCGGCCTTCCATTCTGTCCGCCTAGCTTATTCTTGGCGAGGGACTCCATCGACTCCGTCCTGTCGGATTTGAGCATTTCGAAAAATTCCCTTTTAGAAAAATTACCGTGTTTTGAAAAATAAAAGGGATAAAATCTGCTTGTGGATACATTTGATTGTCATAAGCTTCTAACACGGATCCTTGCCTATGAAAAATTCAACTTGTTCCAATTTTCCTCTTCACTTTTCGAGGAGAGAATTCATGCATGTGGGATTGATCGGTGGCCTCGGCCTGACTTTGGGGGAATTTCTTCGAATCAAAGCCCACGGGGCTCAAAAATTCTACAAGTCCGTCGAAGGTCCCGCCAAGAGCGTGATTCACGTCTACCTTCCGGGAGGCATGGCTCATCAGGAGTCATGGGATCCCAAGCCCTACGCGCCCCTTGAGTACAGGGGTCCTTTCGGCAGCGTCAAAACCAAGATTCCTGGCGTTCATTTCAGTGAGAATTTCAAGGAATCCGCCAAGATAGCGGACAAAATAACCATTTGCCGCTCGATGACTCACGGAGAAGCCGCTCATGAAAGAGGTACGCACAATATGTTTACCGGCTACAAACCCAGCCCGGCGATCAAGTTTCCAAGTTTTGGTTCCGTCGTCTCGCATGAATTCGGTGGTCGCAAAAATCTTCCTCCTTACGTTTGCGTGCCGAACGTTCCAAACGAATTCGCGGGAAGCGGATACTTGAGTTCATCCTTCGGTCCCTTCGGCTTGGGGTCCGATCCGGCCAAAGGGGACTTCAAGGTGCGGGATCTGAGCATTCCAGAGAATTTGACCAATGACCGTTTCTCGAAGAGACGTTCCCTCCTCGACACCGTCGACGATCATTTTCGGAGTATGGAAAAATCCGACGCCCTCGGGGCGATGGACAAATTCTACTCCGAAGCCTATTCCCTGATAAATTCGAAAGAGGCCAGAGAAGCGTTCGACATGTCCAAGGAACCCGAAAAAGTCAAGGAACGTTATGGAAAGAACCAAGCGGGCCAACGAATGCTTCTGGCTCGCCGCCTGGTCGAGTCCGGAGTTCGTTTCGTTTCTTTGACCTACGGCGGTTGGGATATGCACCAAAACATCGATGCCGGCTTCAACAAGCAAGCTCCTGAGTTGGACAAGGCATTCGCCACGCTCATCACGGATTTGGATGAAAGGGGATTGCTGGACAGCACGCTCGTAATGATGTCATCCGAATTCGGCAGAACCCCAAAAATCAACAAAGACAACGGTCGAGACCACTACCCTCGCGTCTTCAGCGTTGCCCTCGCGGGCGGTGGGATCACCCGTGGTCAAGTCTACGGCTCTTCCGACGCTTTTGCCACTGCCCCCGAGGACCACCCCCTATCCGTTGAAGATTTGGCCACGACCGTCTACGACCGCATCGGGATCGTGGCGGACAAGGAACTGATGGCTCCGGGCAATCGGCCCATCGAAATCGTTGACGGTGGCAAGGTAATCAAGGAACTTTGCGCCTAATTCTCCAAGCCTCCTCTCCAGTCGCCCATGAACGTTTTCCGTGGGGTTGAAGATTCGCAACTAGACCCATGAAGCTTCCGTGGTTGCTCTTTTTTTCTTCGACGATTTTTTCGGGGGCAACCGAGCCAATCATTAGCTCCTTGATCCCAAGAGGCGGGCAACTCGGAAGCATCCAGGAAGTCGTCCTCACCGGGGAGCGTCTTGAGGATGCCCTTGAGATCTTTTTCTACAAACCGGGCATCATGACCCAAAGCCTGAAGGTTGAAAACTCCAAGACGTTAAGGGCTTCCTTCAAAATTTCCCCTGACGCCGAAATCGGCCAGCACGAACTCCGCGTCAGAACCAGCAAGGGCATGAGCAAGTTGGTCACCTTTTGGATTGGTCCCTTTCCCGGCGTGGAGGAAAAGGAACCGAACTCGTCCTTGGAAGACGCTCAGGTGATTCGGATGAATTCCACGATCAACGGCGTCGCCCTCAACGAAGACGTCGACTACTTTGAGATCAACGCAACCGAGGGCCAAAGAATCAGCGTAGAGGTGGAAGCGATTCGCTTGTCGGGACCCTTGTTTGACCCCTTCGTGGCCATACTCGACGAAAACTTCTTCGAGCTTGCCGCTTGCGATGATTCCGAACTTCTGCTTCAAGACTCCACGCTCAGCGTGACGGCGCCCAAGACCGCCAAGTATTTCATCGAAATGAGGGACTCGTCCTATCAGGGCAACCCCACCCACCATTATCGCTTGCACGTGGGATCCTTTCCTCGCCCGCTCGTGGTCACGCCTGCAGGAGGCGAGATTGGCGAAGCCGTTGAATTCACTTTTCTCGGTGACCCCAAAGGTCCCTTCAAGAAAATCCTTCGTTTGCCCGACACAGGCCGTGATTTCCTTGCCTATCATCATCAGGAGGAAGGCTCTCGCTCTCCCAGCCCAAACAGAATTCGTCTTTCCCGCTTTCCATCGATCGCCGAAGTCGAACCCAACGACTCGCTTAGCAAGGCCACCCGTACGGAATCTTGCATTCCTCTTGCCTTCGATGGAATCATCGAGAAAGACGGCGACGTCGATTGTTTCCGCTTTCAGGCGAAGAAAGGCGATCGCTATTACATTAGGGCTCACGCTCGCTCCGTAGGTTCTCCTCTCGACCCGATGCTTAACTTGTACGAAGGAGACGGAAAGTCCATCCGGGGAAACGATGATGGAAACAACGGACCCGACAGTTTGATCACTCATACTTTCAATCGGGATGGCGAGTATATTCTGCGGATAACCGACCACCTAGGTCGTGGCGGTCCCCTTCATGCCTACCGTATCGAAACTGAAAAAATGGAGGCGGAAATAAGCGCATCCATTCCCATGTTCGCCAATCGGGATTCCCAAAGCCGGCAAATGATCCCGGTGCCCCGAGGAAATCGATCCGGCACGAGTTTTACCATCTCTCGCAAAAACTTCTCCGGAGCCCTTGATTTCATCGCAAGCAATCTCCCCAAGGGCGTCAGCGTTTCCGTTCCCCATGTTCCTTCGAGCTTTACTTCGATTCCCGTCTTGTTTTCCGCCGCTCCGGAAGCCCCCTTGAATCAATCCCTCGCCGAATTCGCCATCACTCATCGCGATGAGGATCAAAACCGCACTCTTTTCGGCAAATACCATCATAAGGTCGACTGGGTCTACGGCCCCCCCAACAACCGGACTTACTACGAATCCTCCTTCGAGGTTATGCCGATCGCCGTGGTCGAGCCCGTCCCCTTCAGAGTCAGACTTCATCCACCCGCCGTTCCGATCGTACGCGGCGGTTCCCTTAGCCTTAAGGTCGAAGTGATCAGAGATGCCAACTTCTCCAAGGAAATCGTCGTCAAATTACTTTCCAAGCCTCCGGGCATTGGGGCTAAGAGCAGCCTTAGGATTCCCGCCAAGGATTCGATTGGCTACTACCCCTTGACAGCCAATGGAGGAACCCCCATCGGAACCTGGGAGATCGCGCTCCAAGGTGAAGCGGCGGCCGAGGGCGGTGGTAAAATGCTCGCCGCATCCGATTTCATCAAACTGATCGTCGAAGAACCCTATCTTTCCATGAAGATCAACATGGCCGCGATCCAACGCGGTCGGAAGGGCGAAGTGATTTGCGACCTCTCCATCAACAGACCCTTTGAAGGTCTCGCCAAAGCGGAACTCAAGGGTCTGCCTCCCTTCTCCGAATCGGATCAAGTTGAGTTCGATTCCAATGCCAGCCAAATTCGCTTTCCCGTAGCAACCGAGGAAAAGGCGCGGGCAGGTCTGACCAAAAATCTTTTCTGCTTCGTTCGGGTGCCCTATGCGGGAAATCTGATCACCCACTCCGTGGGACACGGCGGGCAGATTCGTTTGGACAACCCACCTCCAAAGCCCAAAGCCGCGAACCCAGACCCGCCTCCCAAAGAGGCCTTGAATCCGGTCGCGAAAAAAGCAAAGCCTCTCAACCGACTGGAAGAACTCCGTCTGATTGCCAAGGAGAGGGCCAATTGAGAATCTCATGAGTTTGACGATTTCCATTTTACACCTCCTTGCTCTTTGCTCGACCGGAGAGGCGGTCTCAGGCTCTTCCCCGGGAGATCCATCCACTCAACCCGATTCCGTCGCCCAGCTGCAAGTGCTCTCGCCTGCCCAAATTCAGCTACCCGATTTTCATCGAGAGGTACGTCCAATCCTTGAAGTCTCCTGCGTGCGTTGCCATGGAAAGACCGAACGGAAGGGCGGCTTACGCTTGGATTCCCTCGAAAACGCTCTCAAAGGGGGTGACTCCGGTCCCGCCCTTAATGCCGAAGATTTCGGGCAAAGCCTACTCTTGAAGAGAATCCATCTTCCCACGGATGACGATGAAGTCATGCCTCCGAAAGAGGGACCTCTAAGCTCCAAGCAAAAAGAGATTCTCAAGGGTTGGGTGTCCGCCGGAGCTTCTTGGCCCCAAGGCGTTCAGCTAAAGGAAGTTTCGCAAAGGGAAATCACTCTTCGCGAGAAATCCGGAAACAAAAAATTAGTTTCTCTTGCCGCTTATCCTCCGAGCATCCGTCTCACTACCCGGGAAGACTTCAATTCCGTTCTCTTCGTGGCCACCTACTCGGACGACGTCACCCGCGACGTAACCTTCGAGTCGGCGGCTTGGGTGAAGGATGCTTCCGTGGCTGAGCTCAAAGACAGGGTTCTGCACCCCCTCAAAGACGGTGAAACCAAATTGATGGCTGCATTCGGGGGTCTGGAGGTCGAAGTTCCCCTAAAAGTGACCGATGCCGAGATTCCCAGACCGATCAGCTTCAACCTGGACGTAATGCCCGTATTCATGAAAGCGGGGTGCAATACCGGCTCTTGCCATGGTTCCGCCCGCGGACAAGACCGTTTCATGCTCTCTCTCTTTGGCTATGACCCCAAGGGCGATCATTACAGAATTACCCGGGAACAGGGCACTCGGCGCATTAACTTGGCGATCCCCGAAGAAAGCATGCTCGTAGAAAAGGCAACGGGAGCCGTGCCCCACACCGGAGGCAAACTTTTCTCCAAGGATTCGCGGCATTGGCGCACCCTTGTCGGTTGGCTTAAGAACGGGGCGATGAATGATCCGGACGAGGTTGCCAAGGCAACCGGGATCGAACTTTTTCCTCCTTCCGCTCTGCTCGAGGGGGAAGGCGCGACTCTACGGATGACGGTTCTCGCCCATTACTCGGACGGAACCACTCGAGACGTAACTCCCCTGTCGGTCTTTGAATCAAGCAATGATCCCTCAGTTTCGGTGGATGAAGACGGCAAGGCCACCGCGGGCGCTCGCGGAGAAGCTTTCCTCACCGCCAGATTCGACGTCTTTACAGTCGGAGTG
>JAYOEB010000001.1:24747-27073 GCA_038116775.1 Opitutia bacterium
ATACCAACGTCCAAAACTTCCCGAAAACAACTACATCGACGGGTTGGTTCACGACAAATTGCACAAACTCAGGATGCTTCCTTCCGGGTTGTGCAGCGACGAAGTATTCATCCGCAGAGTTTATCTCGACATAGTCGGACTTCTCCCCAAACCGGATGAAACCAAGGCCTTTCTAGCGGATTCTAGCGAGAACAAACGATCCGTCCTCATCGATCGTTTGCTCGATAGGAAGGAATTCACCGAATTATGGGTCATGAAGTTTGCGGAGTTGCTGCAGATAAAAACCGACGACAATCAGGGCATGAGCTACAAGGCCACCCTACTCTACTTTAATTGGCTGAAGGAAAAGATCGCGAACAACGTTCCCATGGACAGAATCGTCAAGGATTTGCTAACCTCGAAGGGAGGAACCTTCACCAGTCCATCCACCAACTTCTACCAAGTCGAGAGGGACAACCTCAAGGTCACTGAAAACGTCGCTCAGGTTTTCATGGGTATGCGCATCCAATGCGCCCAATGCCACAACCACCCTTTTGACCGTTGGACCCAAGACGAATACTATTCGTTCGCTTCTTTCTTCAGTCAGATCGGAAGGAAAACCGGAGCGGATCCAAGGGAGCACATCATCTACAACCGTAAGAACGGTGAAATCAATCATCCTGTCCACAACAAACCCATGCACCCCAAGTTTCTTGGCGACGAAACCCCGGAGATCCCAAGTGGAGCCGACCGTCGAGAAGTTCTCGCAGAGTGGCTTGCGTCTCCCAAAAACCCATTTTTCGCCCGAAATCTCGCCAATATCGTCTGGGCTCATTTCTTCGGTCAAGGCATCATCGAACCGGTCGACGACGTGAGAATCTCCAACCCCCCATCCAATCCGGAACTTCTGGACAAACTCTCGGCGAATTTTACGAGTTACGACTACGATTTCAAAAAACTGGTCAGAGACGTTTGCAATTCCAGAACCTATCAACTCTCCTCTAAGATCACTCCGTCGAATGAATCGGACACCCGAAATTTTGCCCGGGCCCACCTGAGAAGAATCAGAGCCGAGGTCTTGCTCGACGTCATTTCCCAAGCGACGGAAACCAAAAATAAATTCCAGGGTCTTCCCCTTGGAGCCAAAGCCATTCAGATTGCCGACGGTCGCTTCAGCAATTACTTCCTCACTACTTTCGGGCGGGCCAAAAGAGAGAGTGTTTGCTCCTGCGAGGTGGTCATGGAACCCAGTTTGTCCCAAGCTCTCCATCTTCTCAATGGAGACACCACCAACAAAAGAATTCCGCAGGGTCAGGTAATTTCCAAAAGACTAAAGGAAGGAAGGAAACCCGAGCAAATCATCGAAGAACTGTATTTGAAATGCTTCTCTAGAAATCCAAAAGATTCCGAAAAAGAACGACTCTTGGCCACCTTGGATTTGGAAAACCCCAAGGAAGGACTCGAGGACGTCTTCTGGGCTCTTCTGAACTCCAAGGAATTCATTTTCAATCATTGATCCGCAGCACATCGTCCACCGGCAAGCATAACGATATGACCAAAGCAGGTATAGCCACCACCTTCCTCATGGCGGTTTCCGGCGGATTTCCCGCTTCGGACAAACCAAACTTTCAGGACGACGTTTTGCCCATTTTCGAACAATCCTGCAATTCATGCCATAACCCGGACAAAGCCAGGGGCGGTCTCGATCTGACCAACCTCAGCGCCATTCTCGCCGGGGGCAGCTCCGGAGAAGTCGCTGTCCCCGAGGAATCCGGCTCCAGTCTCCTGTATCTCTTGCCGGCAAGACTAAAAGAACCATTCATGCCGCCCCGGGGAGAGAGAATCGAGGATTCTCAACTCAGCATCCTAGAAACGTGGGTTGCCCAAGGTATGCTTCCCTCCGCTTCCGGAAAACCAATAAAGAAGAAAAACAACTCCCCTAATCTTGCGTTGCAAAGCTCGGAGATAAGCAAGCCTGAGGGGGACCCTCCCATGCCCAAGCACTTGGATCTTGAACCTTACCTCGTTGCCGACAGACCTTTTGCCGCCGCCGCAATGGCAAGCGCTCCATGGTCACCCCTCATCGCGGTGGCCGGACAGAAACAAGTGCTGTTGCATCACTCGGAAAACCTTCGCTTGCTGGGCATCCTTCCCTTTCCTGAGGGTTTCGTCGAGTCGCTGAAGTTCAGCCAAAACGGCAAACTACTGCTCGCGTCCGGAGGGCGTGGCGGCAAGAGCGGAGTGGTCGTTGCTTGGGAAATTGAAAGCGGAAGAAGAGTTCTCACGCTTGGAGAAGAGCGGGACTCCATTCTGTCCGCCGATATTTCGGCGGATCAGAGTTTGGTTG
>JAYOEB010000001.1:27083-49979 GCA_038116775.1 Opitutia bacterium
GAGGAACCGACCGACTGGTCAAAGTCTTCGACCTGACCTCCGGCGAAGTTCTCTACAAAATCAAAAAGCACTCGGAATGGGTCACGCAGGTGGCTTTTTCCCCAGATGGCGTGCTTCTTGCCACCGGCGACCGCAACGGCGGTCTTCACCTCTGGGAAGCGAAGACGGGGAATCCCTTCTACACACTGGACGGCCACAAAGGCGAAATCACGGATTTAAGCTGGCGACGGGACAGCAACGTTTTGTTGTCCTCATCGGAAGACGCTACGGTTCGGATCTGGGAAATGATGAACGGTAAGCAGATCAAGTCTTGGACTGCTCACGCCGGGGGCGTCCTCTCCGCCCATTTCGACGACAAGTCCAACCTCCTCACTGCCGGCAGGGATCGCAGCGTGAAGCTTTGGAATTTCGACGGTCAGTCCATGCGGGTCCTCAAGGATTTTCAGGATATCGTGGTGGAGGCAAGGTTTTCTCACGATGGCTCCAGCGTCGCCGCCGCCGATTGGCTTGGCGAACTCAGTCTTTGGGATGCGGAGGATGGCAAAAGAAGAAGTTCCTTCTTGCTGAACCCACCCTCAATCCCAGATCGCATCCATGCATTGGATCAAAGCTTGTCCGACGCTCGAAAGACACTGACCAACGAACAAGCCAAGGTTGCTCCGCTCAAGCAAAGAATCAAGGATTCTCAATTGCTTGTCTCCCAAGAAAAAAGTCTGCTCGATCAGCGCCAAGAGCAACTGTCGGTTACCGAAGAAAAATGCTCGGCCCTCACCGAAAAGAAAAAAGGTCTGATCAAGGAATCGGAAGGTCTCTTGTCCTTGGTTCTCGCAGAGCGCTCGAAGATACAGAAAAAGGATGAAGAACTGATGCGCAACAAGTCCAACCGCAGCATGCTGACCATGAAACTCGATGGCCTGATCACGAAGGAGAAGCAACAATTGAAATCGATTTCCGATCTTGAGACGAAGCTTCGGGGAATTGCCAAGGAAGACAAAGACTCAAATGCCACTGTAGCGCTCAAATCACTCCGGGACGGATTGTCCGCCGACAAAGTCGAGCTCGAATCCATTCGTAAGTCGAAGACTGAAACCACCAACCTGCTCACTGCATCGAAAAACAAATCCGATCTCCTCGAAAAAGAGAGGCAAAAGCTATTCATCAGCATCGAGGAACTCCAAAAGAGACAAACCGCAAGCAAGCAAAGCCTCAAGGATACGGACGTATTGCTACACTCGACCAACCAGTTGGCGGCAAACCTTGAAAAATCAATCAAAGAAAATTCGGCTCGGGTAGAAAAGCTCGCAAAAGAAGCCCACGATGCCGCCAATGCGGCGGCGGCTCCAATCGACGCCATGGAAAAAGCCGAAGAGAACCTTGCAATCATTGAAAGGGAAAAGCAATTTTGGCAGGCCCAACTCATCAATTCGGCCCGTCACCTCGAACTGGCCGCATTGGAAGGATACGGCAACGATCTCTCCTCTATGAAAGCGGATTTCGAGTTGGCGAGCGAAGAGGTTGTGAAAGCGGAGTCCGAACTGGATTCGGCATTGGAAGCTCTTCGTCAACTCCCTCTTAGGACAAACCAAGCAAGGGAGGAACTGCATTCGAAGCAAAGTCGTGTCCAAGCCAAGAAAAAAGATCTCGAAGCTCTTGATCAAGAACTGACGAGCGCCCGGCAACTCCTGCAGAAGACCGAACCAATCAGAAACGACTTCTCCGCCTTATCCGAAGAAACCAATCGTAGCGTCTCCCTAAGGGATGCAGGAGAAAGCTTTCGGCAAAGTCTGGTTTTTCTACGCAAGAGCCTGGAGGAGCTTGAGTTGCGAATCACAAAAGAGAACCAGGTTTTGGAAACCTTTTCGGGGGAAGCCCAAAAGGCGGAACAAGAACTCAAGGAAACCCTGGACTTGGAAAGCAAGGCTCCGGGGGTCGTGGACGACAAAAGGACTTTGCTTCAGGCCGCCGAAGCTTCCCTTGCCGAGAAGGAAAGGGAAGTCGCAAGACTGCAAGAGCAAGTATCGGAAAGACAAAAGAAGACGGAAGAACTCTACCGTCAATACCTCCAATCTCTTCCTTCCGATCCGGAGTAGAAATTCCGCTTTACTCTTCCAATCAATCCACTGCGAAAACCTTTCGTTTGCAATTATTCGTCTAATCGCTTGCATTTGAAGTCGTAAACAGATGAAAAATCTCTTGCTTGTCGCTTTCCTCCCATCAGTGCTCTTCCCCCTGTCGTTTCCAGGATTTTCGTCCGTCAAAGGCAAGGATTTGAATCAATCCACCTTGGAGGCGGTTGCCAGCAGCGATTTGGAGTTTCAAGAGCTTGCCGTTTCCGTCAAACCTTCGATTGCGCTCATTGAAAGCGTTGACCGCACCTGCAGGGAGGGAGGAAGAGGAACAGGAGTCGTGGTGGGGGAAAAGGGTCTGATCGCCACCAATTTTCACGTCATCGGAGATCATCGAGACTTCGTCGTCCGCTTTGCCGACGGCAGTTCCTACAAACCGTCCAGTATCGTTGCCGTCGACCGTGCCCGCGACTTGGCTCTCTTCAGGATTGAAGACAAGGAATCCCCCCCCTTACTCCTCGGAGACTCCAACTCCCTGAATCCCGGAGAAACCATTCTCTCCATTGGCAACCCACTGGGATATTCCTTCAGCGTAAGCCGGGGAGTCGTCGCCGCCGTCAGAGAACTGGAATTGGGTGACGGTCGACCCATGATACAAGTCGCCGTCCCCATCGAACCCGGCAGCAGTGGAAGCCCGGTGATCGATTTGAATGGCAGGGTCGTCGCGGTCCTTTCGATCAAGTCGGGAGGCGCCATGGGATTTGGCGTTCCGGTCAATGATCTTAAAATTCTTCTTCAAGAAGAGCAAAAGCCGATCCCCTTCGAAAAATGGCTTACCATAGGAGCCTTGGACAAATTCGTTTGGAAGCCCATGATGGAGGGCTCTTGGAAGCAACGGGCGGGCGAGTTGCGGGCAGTCGGATTCGGCAAGGGGTTTGGAGGTCGGATGCTTTGTCACCGCCAAAAAGGTTTCATCAAGGCTCCTTTCGAAATCGAGGCCGAAGTGAGACTAGAGGATGATGGGGGAGCTGCGGGCCTGGTCTTTTGCTCCAATGAGAAAGGAGAACACTATGGGTTTTATCCCACGAATGGTTCGCTCCGCCTGACCCGTTTCGACGGTCCCAGCGTTTACAACTGGAAAATTCTCAAGACGGTTGAAAGCGAATACTACCGACCAGAGGAATGGAACCGCATACATGTGAAGTTTCAAGAAAACGGCCGCATTCTTTGCTCCGTAAACAACCAGCTCGTCATCGACGTCATTGATCTGGAAATGTCCGCAGGAATCGTGGGTTTGTGTAAATTTCGCGAACCCACCGCCTTTTTCAGGAACTTTCGCTTTGCCGAAAGATTTTCAAATCTGCAGATAAGCCCCAAGTCGGTTGCTCAAGTTAGAAAACTCACCAAAGGCTTGTCTCATGAAAAAAGCCTGTCCGCCGAGAACATGCAAGAACTCTTGAAAATTGGAAAAACCGCCCCTCAAATCCTGCAGGATCTGTCCACTGAATTAAGTCGTCGGGCGGCTGAAGTTGAAAAGTTGGCGGAGGAAGTCAGGGAAAGACTGGTGATATCCGAACTGGTTGATTCCCTATCCTTCGAAGATGAAAAGTCAATCGACTTGCTCAAGGCCGCTTTGCTGATTGCCAGGCTCGACAACAAGCATTTTGACTTAGACTCGTACCTGCAAAAAGCCGATGCAATCGCAGAACGAATCGGGTCGACTTTTCCTCAGAACGCCGATGGTGGGGAAAGGATTAGAATACTCGTCCAACAACTTTTCGTCGAGATGGGCTTTCATGGCAGCACGCTCGACTTTTACCACCGGTCCAACAGTTACATGAACGAGGTGATGGACGACAGGGAGGGGTTGCCGATCACCCTGTCGGTTCTTTTCATCGAGCTGGCCAAGCGTTTGGATTTGGAGGTTTCGGGCCTTGGTCTTCCCGGACGCTTTCTGGCCCTTTACGAAGAGCCGAATCCATCCACCAGGTCCCCCAAGGACAAGGCTCGAAAATCTTCCAAAAAAGAAATCATCATTGATGCGTTCGGCGGAAAAATCATCGATCGCGCCGCCGCCGCCGAACTCACGGGGATTGCCCTGGAAGATCTAGAGTTCCAACCCTCCAATAAAAAGGAAATCATCAGGCGAATGCTTCGCAATCTTCTCCAGGCAGCGGAACAGGAAGATGATCAGACCTCTCAGATCCGCTACCTCGACACTCTTTTGGCCATTTCTCCGGAAGACCGATATTCAAGAGCTCAGAGAGCGATGATCGCATATCTTCTCGGTGATTTCGAGCGGGCTCTCGCCGACATTGACTTTCTACTTGAAAGCAACCCACAGAGCTCGGAGAACGAACCGCTCCGCGTTATCCGCAACCGTCTCATCAATCAAGGCTCCTCCGCATTTTGAACTCCCTGAGGATGAGCTGGGCACCAAGACTTCACCTTGGCGACAGATCGTCGGCCGAGTACTTCCCGCCGGTCATTCCATCGGGCCCTAATGAAAAAAGATTGAAGTAAGCCCCGTCTTCTTCCTTGACGTATAGGTATTGGTATTGATTGCCCCAGGGGTCAAGAAAGCAAGGATCTTTTTCCAGAGTCTTGGCTAACCACAGTTTCAGTTTTTCTCCTTCATCGTGAGAAAAAGGGGGCATCTCCGCCAGGTCGTAGGAGGATTTTTCAAAGCCAAACATATGGATCGGCAAAAAGGAAGGAAGAGGTGGGATTTGCAGGTTACCCTCCGCATTATGAAATCCAATCATGGATAGAAAGAGGCACTCTCCCGAAGTGCAAATCTTATTGGGACAGTTCGGGAAATCCCCAAATGCAGCTTCATAAGCTTTGATTGCAGTTGTCAAAACAGCTAGTTCAATTCGAGCTTTCTTGGCTTTGCTCCTCTCTTGGGCGTAGGAAAATCCCACGATCACAAGGCTCAGCAAAATTCCAACAATCGCGAGCGTCACCAGCAATTCCAACAGACTGAAGCCGGACCGTCGGGAATTGATCAAATCGGATTTTCTCCCCATCCCATCTCAATCAATGCCTGGTGCATCCTTTCCAAATCCTCATCCTGCAAAGCCAGCGCCTTGTACTTTTCCTCCCGATGGACCGCTTCCTTGAGAAAATCCATCGCCTCTCCCGGACTTCCCAAAAGACTCGCATAACAAGCTAAGTTATAGCGAATGACGGCGCTTCCGTAATTCAAGGCCAGTCCTTCCAACAGGAGCGAACGAGCCACCTTGATGGAATCCGCTCTTCTGGCGGCATAAGCCTCTGACACCCACCACTCCTCTTCGGTGGGAAAATCATGCCTCAGGCTTTTGGCGATGGCTTGCATCTTCGGCCAATCCTTTTGTTTTTGGTACAAAAAAGTAAGCAGCATTCTTTTTTGCTTGGACCATGGCAACTCATCGGAAACCGCTCTCAACTCGACTTCAACTTCCTCCAACATCTCCAGTTCCATAAATCCTTGAGCCCGTAGCAAATGCGTTTGCGGGGACAATTGATGGGGAGGTTGGCTTTGGTCGTTCACTCCATCGACGAATTGAAAGAACTTCTCGGCGACCTATTCAGTTCACGATCTCCCAAAACTCGACTTCGCCCCATTGGTTTCCCCATCCGTCGTAACTCGGTGTAATTCTAAAATATCTGGCCTTGACTGCCTTCAGGTCGATTTCCGCCCAAGAACCCTTTTCTTTTTCGGCAACGAATCCCACATATTCGTTGAAGAGCAAATATTTTTGATCATCGAGGCTTACCTCGACCTTAACCTTGGAAAGCTCTTGGACCCGATCCCATGCCTGAAAATAAATTCGAATGATGCCAATTCTGCGAACGCCATTCAAATCGAAGACGAGAGAGGGGTTTTTCTTCATCCAAGAGGTCCATGTCGAACGCCATCCGTTGTCGGGCAGCTTGCCGTCGATTAGGAGTGCGGGACCAAATCTCCCCGAATCCATCGGCGGCGCCGACGATTTGACCTCTTTGACCGGACACAGCCTGAATTTTCTGGAATCTCCAGTAATGGAACGGTCCTGACCCATGCAAGCAAAAGCAATGAAAGCAAATGCCGAAGGCAGGATGAAGAGAGCCTGAATTCGATTCATGCCCTTATTTTTTGCATGGATTCTCAATGACATGCAAGAAAACAACCATCGGGGTTGATCTCAGCGTTTACCACTGATCATCCTTCGACAACCGGATTCCTCTCCTATCTTTATGAAAATTCTTTCCGCCTTGTTGAGCACCCTACCCTTCCGAAGAGAAATACCCCATGTTCTGGCCAATCTTGGAGTTCCCAGAGACATGCTCGTAAGCTCACCCTTGCTGCGCTCCTCTTCGACCGCCCAGCCTGCCATAACGCTAACTCCCATGCCGACTTTGACAAGTTCCTTGGCTACGTCCGGACTGCTTATTTCCATCATCGAGTTCAGCCGTACTCCCTTTTCCTCCAAATAGCTCCGCAAGATTCCGTAGGAGTAGCTTGACCGATTATGGAGAATAAAATTTTCGTGCGACGCCTCCGACCAATCAATCTTGCCTCTCCGAGCCCATTTGTGTTCGGGCGGCAAGACCATTCTCAGTTCATCGGTAAAGCAAGGTATGAATTCGATCTCGCAGTTCTTAATCGGTTCCAGCGTTATCCCCAAATCAATTTCGCCGAGGCCGAGGAGTTCCAGACACTTGGGAGTATCTTCAACCACCACCTCAAACCTGCATTGGACATCAGCATTCCTAAGCTCCGCAAGGATGGGGGGAAGCAAAACGCGACAAGCTTGCGGACTTGCCCCGACACGCAAACGACCAGATCCGAATTTTTCAAAGCCGTTCAACTCCTCCTTGAGGGATTGCATCTCCGAAAGATAAGGTCGGGCGAACCGAAGCAAGCGATCGCCGGCTTCAGTAATCGAAAACTTCTTACCGAGTCTTCGAATCAATCGACAGCCTACTTCCTCTTCCAAGGATTTCATGGAATGACTGACGGCTGATTGAGTGAGAAACAATCTTTTCGCGGTTTCCGTAAAACTGCCGGTCGAGCACAAGACCTCGAAAGCTTCCAGTTGCTTGCTGTCCAGTAATCGATTTCTTTTCATATTGTCTGGATCATGCATTTCATGATCCAGATTCAATAAATTAGAAAAAAAGACTAAATTTTTGCTGTTCTTCCGGCTTGTAGGATCTTGAGAATTCAATACTCTTTTGGAGCATGAAGCGTTATTTCACACGGGCAGCGACGTCGGTTTTTCTCTTTTCGACCCTTTCCGCGCTTTCACTTTCGGCTCAAGTGCATCCGAAGGAAGCCTTGGGACGCATCCTTTTCGATTCTTTCAGAACCCAAAACTTCCAAAGTCTCTACGACTCGTCCATTTTTTCTCTTTCGGAAGAAAACTTTAGGTTTCTTCTCCAAAACATCCGCAACCAAACCCTGCGCAACGACCTGATTTCCCTGCACACGCTTCCCTTCCCCCCTGAAGCCGAGTCCGCCAACGAAAGATGGAACCTTGCCTTCCTGCATAACTGGAGAAGCGAATGGCGACACCTTTCCCGGTTCACCCCCGAACTCATTCGCGAGCAGGCCATGCTGCCCGTACTGAAGAGCGCCGCCGACTATGACATTCAATGGAAAACCGTCCAGCTCATTGCCATCGAGATTCTTCTTCCCGTCTCTTGGCAAAACGGTCGGTTCGTGGTCAAGGGCGACCCTGATTTGGACGAAAACGGTACCAGTTCCAGGACCCTGTACATCGACCGCAATCTCGATTACCGACTTCGGTTGGATAAGAAAACCTACGCCAAGGCCTTCATGATCGGAACCGACCCTCAGGATTCCGATTTCGCCTACAACCAAGGGATTCTCGGGAACGGTTCTGGGCAAAGCGATATTCTGATAAGATTTGATGATTTTACGCCCGATCGACTTTTTTACTTTTGTCCTGATCTGGAGGGAGCGGGCGGCGCCGTTCGGGTCCTTGACTATCACCACACCGAAAGACCCAATCAAAGACACGACCTTCTCCTTACCTTTGCTTATGGCTCCCCGCTTCAAGCCTACCAGATAATGATCCCCGAAGTCATCACGAACTTGCGGCCCAACTCAGACCCCGTATTGCCACCCCTACCCGATCTCCCCATTTTTTGCGAGCGCCCGGTATGGATCGGTCCCGTCAGCCTTCCCCGCGGGTTACGACTTCCCTATTGAAAAGCGGCGCTCACTCTTTGATCACCTCGATCAATTGGCCTCTCTTGTATCTTAAGATTTTTTCCAAGGCTCCCTTTTCAGTCCAAATCCTCATTATTCCATCGGCCTGACCGTCAAACCAATGACTTTCCTCCTTGAGGCTGCCGTTGGCATGCCAGAACCGTTCCATTCCATCTTTTCTTCCCTTTAAAAAGCTTGCTTCCGCACGGGGCGAGCCGTCGGAAAATTTCTCAACGACCATACCCGTGTAGGGGACTCTTTCCACGTCGAAATGCCATAACCCGGTTTTCTTATCTCGGACAAGACGTTTTCCATCTTCGGTACGAATCTTTAGGGCGAGCCTGGAATTTTCCCACCGCAAGGATTCAAGTTCGCTTTCCAAAAGCTTGATTTTTTCGCGCCTACCCAGGGCGTTCTCGTCTTGATCGTGGTTTTTTTTAGGCTCTGCGGAATCCGTACATCCAAAGAGAGAAAGCAAAAGTGAGAAGAGGATGAATTTCATGAAAAATACTTTTTGGTTATCCGCAGGAAAACAAAAGATCAAGCGCGATCAGCCCCAAAGGGGCAAGGCCTTTCCCCTCATCGGAAATGAAACATGGGTGATTTTCGTGAATCAGTAATGGCGACTCCGAGCAAATACCGTCTTCAGCATTCCGTCAACGAAGACAATCGGAAGCGTCTGGGTCAATCCACATCAAGAGTAAGGCCCGCCTAAGAATGAGGAATCAATTCACGCTCAAATACAAACCAAAACAAGAAATACAAAGTGCCAAGGGCAATTGCCAAGACCAGCAAAACAAGAAATTTACGCATTTCCTGTGCGGAAGATTTTATTCATGTGAAATGGAGCCGAGAATCGGATTCGAACCGACGACCCACGCATTACGAATGCGTTGCTCTACCAACTGAGCTATCTCGGCATAAAGTGTTGTAGAATACTCTATAGATCAGGACTTAAGTGGCAACTTTTGAATTTCAATCTTTTGTCTCACTCTGGCTGCTCATGCGATTACCCCAATCAACGACCTGTCTTCATATGACTGAAACGTCTTGGATTTTTCTATGCGACCATCATCATTCCAGATGGTTCGAATATATCGGGAGGTCCGAATCGGTAGACTAATTCCTTCATCAATTGCTTTGGCGTCACCCTGCCGCTTAGTTCCAAATTTAGAAAAAGATAGGCCAGCGCAGACTGATGAAGATGTAGATAAAAGGGTCTGAAGGAGCATCGTCGCTTCCGGAAAGTCAACCATCCCAAACGGAAAAGATCGGAACAGTGGGAGTTCGGCAAGTTCGCGAGCTTTTGGCTTTTTCGCATCAAGGACCCGACTCCAGTTCGCCTCGCAAAGGAACGAACGGAGGAAAAAGCCAGCAATTCAACCCCATCGGAAAGCCATTTTAGATTCAGTCCATGTTGATCGTTAATGACCTCGACGACTCCTTCCGCGCAACCAAAATTCTCAAAGATCAAGGAGAGGGGGGTGTTGCGGAAAAAGCCGGGCTTTTCGATCATCAGGCTTTCCCACTCTTTTTTTTCCAAAACCTTGTCCCAGGTTGACTGAGGAACCAACAAACTTTCATTGATTATCCGAACCATCGGATGCTTGAGGATTTTGGCAAGGCTTTCGCCGCTCGTCCATTCATTCAAAAAATGCAATTTGCCGACGCATCCGCGATCGTAGGCGCAAAAGACCGAGGTATTCCAACGTTCCAGTCTTGCAGTTTTGATCGTACTTTGAAAAGCCAACCATTCGGGTTCCTCTGATCCCTGCAATCCAAGACAACTCATGGCCTGCTCCGGACAATTTGCGTGAACAAAATGTTTCCACTCCCCTCTTGGAAAATCCCGGAGAATGCTTTTTCCGTGGTCACCAAGAAGGTCAAAGTCAAAAGATGGCTTCTTTTCCAAGACCTCGATTCTAGAGGCGGGCTCCAAATCCAGAAATTGAAAGTTATTTTGAGGCAGATAGCCCCCTCCCCTGATTCCCCTGACTCCCTCGCTTTGCAATAGCTCCTTTACGTATTCGTGATAAATGGGAGCCGGTTTCTGATTTGCAAAGCCTTTCATTTCTCCGAGATACCCGTTTCGAATAATGAAGGTAAGGTGAGGCTTCCAAAAATCACCATGTGGTTTGCGTACGGGCTCACGCAAGGAGTAAAGCAAATCTCGGACGTCTGCGTCGCCGTTACCGCAATGTCGCATTGCCATGGCCTCTTGCCTCGAAACTCCCTCCTTGACGACGAACCATGCCCAACCATCCGAAAAGCGAATGATGGCTTCTCCATCGTTGCAAAATCTCTCTCCACCTCCTTTTTCCTCGAGCATTCTCTCCATTTCAGAAAAGTCCTGCAGGATCTGGCGGACGGATTTCGGTCTCTGTCTTCCCTCAGACTCCTCGTGAAATCGATAATCCAACATCAATGGACTCGAGTAGACTGCCTGGACGCTAGCAAAATGCTCCCAGAGGCTTTCGGAGAAACGCTCAACGTCATCCTTTATTCTTGCCTCTTCAAAACCACTAAGTTTGCGGTTCATCTTATTGAGTAACTTACGGGAAATCCTTCTTTTCCCTTCCAGTAGCCGAAGATACGCAAACCGCTGTATCAAAGACAAATACCAAACAATTCGATCGTCTCTTACCAAAAACTCTATCGCCCAGCTTATCGCATCTTCGAAAGAAACTCGACGAGAAGCCGATCGCACAGAGGTTCCCAATCCCGAAAACATCTTGGAATATCTCTTTTTACGACTCAACCCGTCAAACTAGCGCGCAAACCGATTCTTTTCCAATTTCGCGTACGAAGGAAAGCTCTCAACCCTAGGATACCGCAAGTGAAGCGCGGCCCCTGGATTTGAATGATCCGCAAAAATCAAGTTTGCGCCCAAAACACATTTTCATACTCAATGTAGGTTATGAAAAGCCATGAGTTAGACTATGAATTGATTGGAGATGACATGCAAATCGTGGAGATTGAACTCGATCCTGGCGAGACCGTCATCGCCGAGGCCGGCGCCATGAACTACATGGAGGAAAACATTATCTTCGAAGCAAAGATGGGGGATGGATCCCAACCACATCAAGGTCTTTTCGGCAAATTGCTGGACGTAGGAAAGAGAGCCCTTACGGGCGAGTCCATCTTCATGACTCACTTCACCAACCAAGGGGCGGGCAAAAAAAGAGTGAGCTTCGCCGCTCCTTACCCAGGAAAGATAATTTGCGTGGAACTGGGAGAACATCAAAACAATATACTTTGCCAAAAGGACTCCTTTCTTTGCGCTGCCCTCGGCACCAGCGTTTCCATCGCATTTCAAAAAAAGCTGGGGGCTGGTTTTTTTGGTGGGGAAGGATTTATTCTGCAAAAACTTTCCGGAGACGGAAAGGCCTTCGTTCATGCGGGTGGCACCGTGGTCCGCAAACAACTGCAGGGCGAAACCCTTCGGGTGGATACCGGTTGCATCGTCGCTTTCGAAGCAAGCATCGAATACGACGTGCAGTTGGCGGGAGGACTGAAGTCGATGGTGTTTGGAGGAGAAGGTTTGTTTCTGGCTACCTTGCATGGATTCGGCTGCGTTTGGCTGCAAAGCCTGCCCTTTTCCAGACTTGCTGACCGTGTCCTTCAGCATGCCCCCTCGGCGGGTGGGAAAAGTCAGGGCGAGGGATCCTTGCTGGGAGGATTAGGTCGTATGGTCGACGGAGAGTAAGGAAAGCCTCGCGCTCCGCAAATGCAGACGAAAAAATACAGTTTCCGTTTACTTCTTTTCGTTTTCGCTTCGCTGGCGTCGGGTGAGGAGGCTTCGCGAATTGCGATTCAAAAAGCCATTCCCTACTTGGAAAATAAAGGCGAAGCATGGATACGGGAAAAAAAGTGCGTATCCTGTCATCAAGTCAACTCCATGCTTTGGGCCTTGAGCCTATCGAAAAGCAAGGGGTTTGAGGTGAACCCAAAGCTTGCAGAATGGAAGAACTGGGCGGTGGACGAATCCCTCCGTCAGGCAAAGGAAGGAAAGAGCATAGGTCGATCGAACAAGGAGGGGGTCGCCCAACTCCTGCTTGGGCTGCCCTCGATTACCCATAAGAAAAGAGCCCAACTGCATGAGATCCTTTCCAAGGATCGACGAAAAGACGGCACTTGGAAAGCAGGCGGACAACTACCCGAACAAAAGAGACCACCCCATGAAACCGATATGGTCTCCACTATGTGGATTGCCTTGTCGAATCCCGAAAACGCATCCCCGGAATCCATTTATGCCCTTGACTCGGACAAACCCGCAAAAAGCGTCGAATGGTATGCCTTGCGCATACTACTTTCGGAAAGAATCGGGGGCTCAAAGACTTCGTCGTCCTTGGATTCTCTTTTGAAATCTCAAAATTCGGACGGCGGCTGGGGTTGGTTGCTCCGGGACTCAAGCGATGCCTTGGGCACCGGACTGGCCCTTTACGCCCTGCAGAAGATCAATGATCCCAAAAACCGGGAAGCGATCTCCAAAGCTCAAGAATTCTTAAATAGTTCACAAAGCCCGAACGGGACTTGGCTGGTTCGAGGAACCAAAAAAAAGAAGATGCGAAACTTCGAGGAAACCTCCACATATTGGGGAACTGCGTGGGCGGTCATAGCCCTTGCCTCCAGCCTCAGCGAACCCCATCCCGACAAGGCAGTCCCTCATCCCTGATCGGCGGATCCAAATGAACTCTCTCTTTTTTTACTTTTACTTTCTTTGCTTGGTCACGCTACCTTCGATTGCACAATTCAAAGACCCGGACCCAGAAAGATTTTCCGGGGATTTTCTAAACTTTGATCGCGAAGACACCGAGTCCTCGGTTTGGAAGAAAGACGGGCTGACCCTTTTTACGGGTAGTTCCAGCATCCGCAGGTGGAAGACTTTGCAAAGCGACTTCGAAGGTCTCACCGCGCTCAATCGTGGTTTTGGCGGAGCCCATCTTTCCGACGTATTGTACCATTATCCAAGGCTTTTCCAACGATATCATCCCGATCGCATCGTACTTTACTGCGGAGAAAACGATCTTTGGGCGGGAAAGCCCGTCTCTCGAGTTTTGGATGATTTTCAGACACTTTGGAAAAAAATTCAAAACGATCTGCCCGCTTCTTCCTTCGTCTACCTATCCTGCAAGCCTTCTCCGAAAAGAATTTCCAAATGGAATCATTATCAATCGCTCAATCTTAGAATAAAGAATCTCTGCCTGAGAGATTCGCGGATGACCTTCATCGACCTAACCCCCACTCTTCTCAAGGCAGACGAGCAATTTATCCCCGGGCTTTGGGATCCAGACAATCTTCACCTAAATCAAGCCGGCTACCGACGTTGGACTCGGTGGATTCGTCCTTCCCTTGGTCTAAGAACTTCCGACTACCACCAATAAACCGGATAACTGCGTCTGCCGTCTCCGGAAAGATTGTTCACCAGCGCCGCGACCCCTACCATCACCAAAGAACCGAGCATCACGGGACAAAAGGGGTAGAGAAATCCCAACTCATGGATTGGATCACCACCAAGCAAGGCGATCAAGGCAGTGGCCCCCCCGGGGGGATGAACGGTACGGGTCATTTGCTGTGCCACGATCGCCAGAGAAACCGAGAGGGGAAAAGCCCATATCGATTCGTTCCCAAGAGACTGAAACACCAAGACCCCGATCAAGGCCGATATCACATGTCCTCCCACGACGTTTCTAGGTTGTGAAAATTCCGCTTGCGGCACCCCATAGATCAAGACGGCCGAGGCCCCGAAAGATCCGATCAAAAACAATGGCCCGTAGCCCGTCAAGCCAAGCAAAAAGCCAAGCCTTTCAATGGCAAGGATGCCGAGAAATCCTCCCAGGGCCGACCATAAGACGTGCCTACGACTTGGCCGGGGCGAAGCTTGCCCGCTTGATCTCATTCGCCTCAGGTAGGATTTCACATCCGTTTGCTTTCCGGGCGAGGTTTCAGCTGCCCGGCTTGCTGATGGGAATCTCAGCCAACTCCGGAGGAAGTCGATCTGCCGGATAGGTCGGAAAGCTTAGGGCTGCCAAACTCTTGAAAGGCACTCCAAAATCAGGATAAGCTCCTCCGCTGCGGTCCACGATCACAGTTACGGCAACGGGTTCTCCTCCAAGACCCCGTACGATCCGCAGGGCTTCCTCCACCCGTCCGCCTCGGGTGACGACGTCTTCGGTGATCAAAACCTTCTCTCCCTTACGAATTCTGAAACCGCGTCGCAGGGCCAGGTCTCCCTCCACTTTCTCCAGAAAAAGATAGCGTTTTTCGGCCTGTCTGGCAATCTCCTGCCCAATTACCAAACCACCCATTGCAGGAGCCACCACCGTATCGAATTCAAGGCCATCCAACATTTCCAAAGTCATCCGTCCCATTTCCGTAACCGCGGCCATATCCTGACAAAGCTGAGCGCATTGAAAAAAACGACCACTGTGCAGTCCCGAACGCAAAACGAAATGCCCGCTAAGCAATGCGCCCGTCTTTTCAAAAAGTTGGAGTACCTCCTCTTCCGTTGATTTCATAACTTCCTAGCTCAATCTCTAATCCGCGATTTGCCAAGCATGAGTTATTCGCAAACCCGATCAAGCATTTCGTGAATTCCTAAGATCCCGACCATCACTAACGCCGACTTCCGCTGTCCTCTCCATCCCTGCATTTGGCAGTGGGCTTGCGCTTCGCTTCGCGGGTTTAATCGGCAAGAACGCTTGACTGATCCCAGCATTATTCATTTTCATGTATCGCAAGCTTAGCCTTTCCACTCATCAAACAAGGAAACCTCTAAAATGCTCCATACTCTCATAGCCGTCGCCGTTCTGCTTCTAATCGCCGTATTCGTCGTTATCGGCATCTACAATAAGCTGGTAACCCTTAGGAACAGGTTTGAAAACGCCTTTTCACAAATCGAGGTACAGCTTCAGAGAAGATACGACCTGATTCCCAACCTGATTGAAACCGTGAAAGGCTATATGGCTCATGAGAAAGAAACTTTGGAGGCTGTGATTCAGGCCCGCAATCAGGCACAGACCAAGCTCGAGAGCGCCTCCCGCAACCCCGGGGACGCCGGGGCGATCGCAGGACTGGCGGGAGCCGAGGGTCTGCTCGGTGGCGCTCTGGGGAAAATCTTCGCTTTGGCCGAAAGTTATCCAGATCTCAAGGCCAATCAGAATATGGCCAACCTGCAGGAGGAGTTGAGTTCGACGGAAAACAAAGTGGCGTTTGCAAGACAAGCTTTCAATGATGCCGTCACCGCCTACAACACCTACAAGCAAACCTTCCCTCCAGTTATTTTCGCCGGAACCTTCGGGCACAGCCAGAACGCCGCTCTGCTTGAATTCGACGGAGATGAAATCAAGAAGGCGCCCAAAGTCCGGTTCTAGGGCTTCGATTTTTCTTCGATCCCAGTATATCCGTGGATTTTTTTGCGGAACAGGACAAAGCCCGCGGCAAAACCAAGAAACTGGTTCTGCTGTTCTGCCTTGCGGTTCTCTGCATCATTGGCTGCGTTTATGCTCTTTTCTCCCTCCTCCTATTGCAGGATCCTGAGCTTTCCAAGTCAGCGTGGTCATTCCAACTCTTCGCTCCAATCGCCCTTGGCGTCATCTTGATCGTGGGTCTCGCCAGTCTGTGCAGAATCGCTTTCCTGTCAGGAGGCGGGAAGGTCGTCGCCGAGTCACTCGGAGGCAAACTCATACAGCCCAACACTTCCGAGCCGCTGGAAAAAAGAATTCTTAATTTGGTTGAGGAAATGGCGATTGCCTCCGGCGCTCCCGTTCCTCCGGTATATCTCTTGGAGGAAAAAGGGATCAATGCATTTGCCGCAGGGTACTCTCCTGCGGATGCGGTCGTCGGCATAACCCGTGGTTGCGCCGAAAAACTAAACCGCGATCAACTTCAAGGCGTGATCGCCCATGAATTCAGTCACATTCTCAACGGAGACATGAGACTGAACATACGACTCAGCGGCATTATCTTCGGCATCATCTTCCTCTCACGCGTCGGAGAGATCATGATGAGAATCGCCTTCTCATCACGCCGAAGCAGAAGCCGCAATGGCGACGGGGATGGAACTCCGGCTCTCATCCTCATCGGCTTGGTTCTCTTCGTCATCGGACTGGTGGGTGGATTCTTCGGTTCCCTGATCCGGGCGGCCGTCAGCAGACAAAGGGAATTTCTCGCCGATGCCTCGGCCGTTCAATTTACCCGTAATCCCGACGGCATATCGGGAGCCCTCAAGCGCATAGGCGGTTTTTCAGCCGGCTCGCAGATCAAGTCCAGTCTAGCCGGGGACTACAGTCATTTCTTTTTTTGCTCCGCCCTTTCAAGCCTCTTCGCCACCCACCCTCCGCTTCCCGTTCGCATTCGCAAGATCGAACCCAATTGGAGCAACCAATATCCTCAAACCGACAAGATTTCGCAAACCATCGAATCCGACTCCATGCTTGCCAGTGGCTTTGCCTCCAGTTCCGTCTCCGTTTCCCCCAAAGACCATCCTTCTGAAAACGATCCGAATCGCTCCATGAAGGACTCGAATGCTTCCCCAATGCCATTCCATGAATCTTTAGGCGGCCCCAACCAACGAAACCTGCGGCATGCGCAATCCATGATCCGCCGGCTCTCTCCCACCCTTTTGACTCTGGCCAAGGAACCCGCTCAGTGCCGATGCATTTTCTTCGCTCTCCTGTTCGACTCTTCCAATGCTTCCATTCTCGATCAGCAAGCCAAAAGCGTCCTCGACCTTACCGATCAGGCAACCATCGACCTCACCATCAAGATTCTCCCTGAAATTCGGCAACTTGATGAAGAACTCAAGTATCTTCTTATCGAAGAATGCTCGTCTACCTTGTCCCTTTTTTCCGAACCTCAAATCAAAAGTTTTCAATCACTGATCGAATCCCTGATTCGAGCCGACGAACAAATTGATCTTTTCGAATGGAGCGTTCAAAAAGTCATCCAATATCAGATTTCTCAAAAAGCCACGCCCGGCGCGAAAGCCCTCCATGGCCGAACCTCTTTGAAAAGTCGACTCCACGATTGTTCGATTTTTCTTGGAGCCATTGCTCATTACGGAGGCAATCCGGAAAACGCAGATCAAGCCTACGCAAAAGGATTTCAATCGCTAGAGCGTTCCGCAGTCGTCCAATTGCCATCGGTCCGTCAATGTGGATTGGCGGCCATGGAAGAGGCGCTCTCGGAATTATCAAAAATGACTCCTCTTGCCAAACGTTCCTTCCTCGAGGCATGTTCGAAAGTCGCCGAACACGACGGGGTGATTTCTCCACCCGAGATTCAGATCATTCGTGGGATTGCCGCCGCTTTGTCCTGCCCGCTCGGCCCGATCGGTTACCCTGCCTAAAGGCATTAGGCATTACCGTACGCCTATCCATTTCGAAGGGAAGACGATTGGCTACCCTCCTTGACCGCCGATTCCATGCAGGCAATCGGCAATTCCGAAGTCTTTGGGGCAATCTCCCGCCGAAGAGAATCCGAAAAAATGAATCTATTCGGGGGAAATCAGAAATTCGTGAACCGAAAGGCATCCCGCAGTCCAAGGAATGCTCGGGTCAAACTTCGAATCAGGCAAGGACTTCGCCCAACCAGGAAATCACCGCTTCTATCATCGCTTCCTCTCCTGCATCCGAGAAGACGTGATTCGCACCGGGAATCTCGACGATTTTCTTCGGTTCCTCGGCAAGGGCGAAAATTTCCCGTGAGTCCTCGATCGGCACCACGTCGTCCGCATCTCCATGAACCAGCAACCAAGGCACCTTAACCTGCGAAGCCTTGCCCGCCACCGATCCGATTTCGTAGAGATCGTTCTTAAATTTGAGCGAAAGAGGACATTCCGGTTCATCCCACATGCATCCCTCGTCGGGAATTTCCTCTCCAAATTCACGATCGAAAAAAGCTTGGGTATTCACCATTCCCGCCAAGGAAATCAAATTACGAATTCTTTCGTCCCCTGCCGCGGCCAACACGCCCACCGCACCGCCCATGCTGTGCCCGGCATAAGTCGCCTTGTAACCATTCGCCTCCACCGCGTTCAGCACCGCCTTCAGGTCCTCCACTTCCTTGGAAATCGTACAATCCCGAAAATCTCCGTCCGAGCCACCGTTGCCGGCAAAGGAAAAGCGTAGAACCGAAAGTCCTTCGCTCGCCACCGCTTCCGCCAGGGCCAACACGAAGGGACGGTCCTTGTTTCCGGTAACGCCATGACCAATGACCAGTAGGTCCCGCGTACGAGAACCTGCATCGTGAAACGTGTAGTCAAGAGTTTCCCCATGGGAGTTTGTGATTATTCCTTCCATAGCTCATGCTTACTCCAAGCTCTACACGCTTGCAAGATCGCAATCCCATTCCCTGTCGACCCCCCCCTTTCAAAAAGAAAGCCGGTCACATGGACCGGCTTTCGGAAAAAGAATGTGCTTTTCTCTTGTCTTACGCGATTTCAGCCGCGTGAAACTCCAACCAATCGTCCAAATTGTTCAGATTGATTGCATCCTTGGGGTCCCCATCAGCCAAACCATTGGCCGAAAGAATGCCCTGACGGGTGGCGTCGTCATGGATATAGCCGGTAATGGATGCGTTTAGGCTGCCGACGGTCTCGGCGTCCAGCTTAACTCCGGGTTGATCGGCGATCCATGCCTCGAACTGAGGATAGGTGGGCTTGGAATCGGTGATGAAAGAACGCACGGCGTCGGCGCTCAATCCCAGAGCGTCGATGACCATGGAGTCATATCCGGCCCCAATGCCCGGATAACCGTCGGCTATCTTGCCGGCCGCCTCCAAGGAAACTTTCTGCCAAAGGCGAGGAAGATGAAGCACACCGTTGGGCCCGGCGGTACCGGAACTGATGAGAGGAACGATTTTAGACATAATTTCTATATTTTCTGTTAGGGTTTTTTGTGTAGGGTTAAAGAGATAGGGCTCGCAGATGATCGACTCTGAAAAATATGTTCGACAAATTCAGCATGCCATTCATCAAAGGTAAAGTCTTTTATCTTCTAACCCCTAAATCACAAACCACTTCCCATTATGAATTCCAAAGACAAAAAAATCGGCTTTGTCGGCGTTGGCCGCATGGGCGCCAATATGGCCCGCAACCTCAAGGACAAAGGCTATCAAGTCAGTTGCGTCAACGATCTCGATAAGGAGGCTGCCGCCGCCCTCGCCGGTGAAATCGGTTGCTCCCACGCCTCCTCCCTCGCCGAAGTCACGGCCCAGTCGGAAATCGTGATCACCGTAGTAACCAACGACGCCGCCATGGAATCCATCTTTTTCGGAACGGAGGACAACCTTTTTCAAAACGCCTCCGGTACCCTGTTCATCAACTGCGCCACCCTCTCTCCCGCCATGCACGTCAGACTCGAGAAGGCCGCCGCCGAAAACGGATCCACCACGCTCGAAGGATGCATGGCTTCCAGCATCACCCAAGCACGCGAAGGCACCCTTTATCTGATGATAGGCGGACAAAAGAATGTCTTCGAAAGCGTCAAGGACTTACTCGACGATCTCAGCATCAATCTGCGCTTCGTGGGGGAAGCCGGACGGGCCGCTCAGGTCAAAGCTCTCGTCAACATGGTGATGAACGTCAACACCGCCGCCCTCGCCGAAGGACTTGGGATTGGCGACGCCCTCGGGCTGGATCTTGAAATGCTTTGCGAAATCTTCTCCCAGACCGGAGCCAACTCACGCGTTCTCGAGACTGATGCCGAAGATATGCTCGGAAGGGATCACGAGTGCTACTTCTCCGCCGAACATGCGGCCAAAGACTCGGGCATCGCCATCGCCGTCGCGGAAGAAGCGGGAATCGAGGTTCCCTTGGCCCGGGCAACGCTCGCTCAATACCAAAAGATGGTGGCCGCCGGCCTTGGAGACTTGGATAAGTCCGGCGTGGCCGAACTTACCTTCAAGGGAAGAGGACCCGGCAACTAAATCGATTTCTTGGCTGGAGCAACTTCAAGCGCTCTGGAAAGATTTTTTCCTTTCACCCCAATTTTGCATTGAAAACTAAATTTGCAGAAAACTAAAATTTTTTTGCAAAAACATACCATTGGTAGTAGGATATGTCGTCTACCGATCCTCGTGACCGGAATGACGATAGAAAGTCTTATCAATCAATGGGGAATAGTCGAAACGGCATTAAAACTCGTTTCCCCGAAATCCGGGGAGAAAGAAAAAAACGCCGCAAGACCTCGCTTCCCGGGCTTTCTGCAAACCAATTTTTATCTTCAAACCCTAGCAAGCCTAAGATAGGCGTCGCCTTATCTTGCGGAGGAGCCAAGGGCTTGGCTCATCTCGGGGTAATCCGGGTCCTGGCCGAACATGGAATCGTTCCGGATATGATTTCCGGTTCCAGCATGGGAGCCTACGTCGGAGCCTTGTGGGCAAAGGGATACGATCCCGACGAGATGGAAAAAATGGCCATGGAGCACAGTGGTCTGATAGGAGCCTTGAAATTGGCCGATCCCAATCTCTGGCCACTTCGCGGCTTGCTGAGAGGAAAAGTTGTAGAGGATAGCCTTCGCAAAAGGTTGAAGCTCGCCAAATTCAAGGAACTTCGAATTCCCTTGTTTGTCTCTGCAACCGACTTGGAGAACCTTGAGACCATCTGGTTCGAGCAAGGAGACGTGGCCTCAGCCGTTCGGGCAAGCTGTGGGCTGCCCGGAATCTTTGCACCTAAGAAGATCAGGAACAAAAGCTACGTCGACGGAGGCATAGGGGCTCCTCTGCCGGTAAGAAAGCTTTACGAAATGGGGGCGGACCTAGTCATCGCCTCGAACGTCATGATACCACCCGGGGAATTGAACGACTACGGAAAAAAATCAAAGGCCTTGCGTCGTCGTTTTGCCAAAAGGCATCCATTCTTGAATTTTCTCAATCAAAGCTTAAATCCCTTCAGTTTCGGCAGCGGCCTCCAGGTATTGGACCGCTGCGTCCAAGTTGGGCAGGCCCGCAGGTTGTCGAAGAGCCTTGGAGAGGCGGACGTCGTCATCAATGCCTACAGCTTTCATTCCCGATGGTATGAATTCTACAAACCCGAGAGATTCATCGAATTAGGCCGTCGGGCCGCCTTGAAGTCCCTTCCCCAAATTTTCACCACCATTCAAACCGCTACCCCCAACCCATCCTTTCTCTCATGAACTCCTTCAAACATCCCCCTTGGGGCAAGCGATCGGCCATGGAAGGCCAAGCCCTTCAAAACAAAGCCTTTCGTTGCTTCATTCGCGATCAAGTCTTTCCTCACTGCGCCTATTATCGGGACAAGTTCAAGCATCTCGGCCTGTCACCGGCGGACTTCAGAACATTGGACGACTTGAAGAAAATTCCCTTCACCGGGAAAGGGGACTTGGCCACTGCAGTGACCGAGGGACGCATTCGGGATTTTCTGATTCTACCGGATGCCGATAGACTGCGCCGCCGACCAAGCACCATCCTCAGGGCCTTGCTTACCGGACCCTCAAATGCTCGAAAGGTCTTGGATCGGGAATACCGTCCCATTCTCCTTACTTCCACCACCGGTCGATCCGCCGAACCCGTTCCCTTTCTTTATACGCGCCGAGACGTCAACCACTTGGACGTCATGGGAGGAAGGATCATGCAGGCCGGAAAGTGCACTCACGAAGATCGGGTGCTCAACGTTTTTCCCTACGCTCCCCATCTTGCCTATTGGCTGACTTATCATGCCGCCGATCAGGCGGGCGCCTTTCATCTTGGTACAGGAGGCGGCAAAACCATGGGTACGGACGGAAACCTCAGACTTCTCGTCAAAAGCAAACCCACGGTGCTTGTGGGCATGCCTACATTTGTCTACCACCTGCTTCGGCGGGCTCTGGAAGCAGGAGAAGAAGTGAAGGATCTTAGAGTAATCGCCCTTGGTGGAGAAAAAGCACCCCCGGGGTTGCGCCGCAAACTCGCCGCTTTGGCCGAGGAACTGGGTTCTTCAAATCACCGTATTCTCTCGACCTACGGATTCACCGAAGCCAAGGGAGCATGGACCGAATGCGCCGTTTCTCCCCACGAACCGTCGACGGGGTATCACCTCTCCCCGGAATTCGGCTTTATTGAAATCGTCGACCCCGAAACAGGATCTCCCCTGCCTTTCGAAACGCCGGGGGAAATCGTCTACACTCCTCTTGACGCCAGGGGATCGATCGTCCTGCGCTATCGAACCGGCGATCTCTCCGAAGGTGGGCTGACCTGGGAACCCTGCCCTGCATGCGGCAGAATCTTACCCCGTTTGCTTGGCAGGATATCGAGGGTATCGGAAAAAAGAAGGATGAACCTGGATAAAATCAAAGGCTCGCTCGTCGATTTCAATGACCTGGAAGTGATCCTCGACGACGTCGATGCAATCGGCAGTTGGCAAATCGAGTTGGCCAAGGCCAACGACGACCCGATGGAGGTGGATCAACTCCGCCTTCACTTGTCGATCGAACCGAACCGAACCAGAGAAAAAGTCGAAGCCTTCATCAGGAAAAGATTTCAAGAGGTTGCGGAAATCACCCCCAACGAAATCATCTATCATTCTCCGGAAGAAATGAGACGCTTGCATGGGGTCGGTAAAAACCTCAAGGAAGAAAAAATCGTAGATCGTCGCTCGACCGTCAGCTCACCTCCCTCGCCCTTCTCACC
>JAYOEB010000002.1:0-4087 GCA_038116775.1 Opitutia bacterium
AAAGAACATCGTGGGCGTGAGTCCCGAAAAAAGCATGGTCTCACTGACTTCACCTACGCAAGGAGCGCAACAGGAGTGCAACAGGACCCTGTTCTCTCCGTTCGGGAGGCATAGCTTTGGTCTTTCGGAGGTATTCACGCAAGCCTAGTATAGATCAATTTTGAAAAATTAAAATTTTATTCATCTTCGATTCGAAATTCAGGCTTCAAGTCCCTCGACATTAATTCAAAAAGAGCGATTTTTGGATCCTTATTCTCATAAAGAATCGAATGCACTTGGTTTAGAATTGGCATTTCGATCCCCAATTTCCGACACTTCGATGAAAAGCACTCGGTTGCCCAATAACCCTCCACAACCGTTTTCTGAGATGACAGGATCTTGGCGGGATTGTTTTCCCTAGCAATCGCGAGACCAAAATTTCGGTTTCTACTCCACTTACCCATGCAGGTTCCGACGAGATCTCCAAAACCACTCAGCCCAAAAAAAGTTTCGCTGGCAGCGCCCAAACTTTTCCCAAGGGCAATCATCTCGTTCATGCTGCGGGTCAGCAGGGCGGCTCTGGCATTATCCCCCAATTCCAAGCCATCCGAGATTCCGGTTGCGATTGCATAGACGTTTTTGAGACAACTGCCCAGGGAAACCCCGACCCGATCATCGGAACGATAAATTCTAAGATTCTCTGAATTCAGTTCTCTCTGTAAATTCTTTCTTTCGCCTTCTTTTCCGTTTATGGCGAGAACCATTGCCGCAGGCTTTCCAAATGCAATGTCCTCGGCATGACTTGGACCCGTTAGGTAACCGCATGAGAAATCTTCCCCGAATTCGCCCGTCATCACCTCGTGAGCAAAAAGATTACTCTGTGGTTCGAGGCCTTTGCACAAGGCCAATGCCCCCCTCAACCTGACCGCGCTTGATTGGGCGGAGGATATGACCTGTCGACAAGTTTCCCGCAAGGCATGGGAGGGACATGCGAAGAAAAGGTAATCGCACTCCATGAGCGATGGCTTTAGCGAGCAACCAATCTGAAGATTCGGATCAAAGGAGACTCCTGGCAAATATTCCTTGTTTTCTCGAGCGCTGGAGAGGGAAAGGGCATGTTCGATTCTCCGGGGAACCAAGGTAACCACATGACCAATGCGGCTTAGATAAACCGCAACCGCCGTGCCCCATGCGCCGGCTCCCAACACGCAAAAATTCAACATTCCCTATTCCTCTTTTTTGCTCTTCAGGTCGGCTACGTATGAGTGGAGCGCTTTGGATATCAGTTCGTTTAAATTCAATCGCGGTTTGACGAAGGAAGGAATCGAACCGTTGGACAAGCCCAGCAAATCCGTGGTGACTAAAATTTGGCCATCGCAACCGCTCCCACTCCCGATACCGACGAATGGAGGCAAGATTTGACGAGAAAGTTCATCGGCGACCTTTTCTTCAATCATCTCCCCAATCACGGCGAAACAACCAGCTTCCTCAAGAGCAATCGCGTCTCGGTACAAATTTTCCGCTTCCTCCGCGCCGACGCCGTATTTTCTGTATCCCCCGATAGCCTTTACGGTCTGCGGCAATAGTCCGATATGACCTAGAACGGGTATCCCCGTGGCCACCAACTTCTCGATGTCGTCGGCCATATCCCGCCCGCCCTCGATTTTAACTGCGTCCGCTCCTCCTTCCTGCATCAGGGCTCTGGAAGATTCCAAAAGTCTGTCAAACGACAAACTGGCCTCACCAAAGGGCAGGTCCGCAACCAACAGGCAATCCGGCCTGCTCCTTCGAACTGCTGCGGTATGGTGTATCATGTCCTTGATGGTAACCGGGATGGTCGTGGCATGCCCGAGCAAGGTGGTGCCTACGGAGTCTCCGACAAGAATGAAATCAACCCCCGAATCCGCAACCAATCTTCCCAGGAGAGCGTCGTATGCGGTAAGACCGACAATCATTTGCCTGCCCTTCATTTGGGCTAAATCGAGAACGGTACGCGTGGGTGATTTCTTGGCAAGCGGTCGGCTCTCGGATTTTTGACTTGCTGCTTTGGAATTCTGCTGGCGTGACTCAGACTCCCTGCCTTTTGCCGAAAGTTGCAAATCAGAAACTTTTCGAGGGCGGTCCTTTCGACCACGCCTCTGCGGATTGGCTCGAGCGGTTGGAGCCGAGTCGGCTTTGGGTTTTCCGGTTTTCTTGTTTTCTGCCATGGGATGACAATCAAAATCTAAATTGCCGACTTGTTAAAGATAAATCCGTACTTCTTCCCCTTGCCGATTTCCCCAATTATCATCAGGATAAGTATATGAAAAATGCATTCATTACTGGTGCAAGCAGAGGGCTGGGGCTGGAAATGGTTCGCCAATTACTGGATTGCGGCCATCGAGTTTGGGCCACTTATCGTGAAGAGAAAACCGCCAAGGAATTATTTCGTCACCAAAAAGAGCACGACCGCCTGGAAACTTTGCACATGGACGTCAGCGACGAAAGTTCGATCCTCGAGGCTAGCCGAAAGCTCTCTGGTTCTTCCATCAAATTCGACTTGCTTTTCAACAATGCCGGAATCATGGATTGGAATGACTTTGACAAAGTCGATCCGGTTTCCTTTGCCAGGGTTTATGAGGTAAACGTAATTGGAGCCTTCTTGGTCACGCGTCATTTTCTCGAGCATCTTCATCAGAAAGGAGGCAAAAGGTCTCGGGTGGTAAACCTGTCTTCCAGGCTAGGCTCGATCTCCTTGAGAGGAGACACTCAATTGGGCGGAGCCTTGGCCTACCAATGCTCCAAAGCGGCTCTCAACATGCTCACCAAGCAGATCTCTCTTGAACTTGAGCCATTCGGCATTTCCGTAATTTCCATCAGTCCCGGTTGGGTGAAGACCGATATGGGAGGCATGAACGCCAAGTATGAAATCGAAGATTCGGTTCGAATGACGTTGTCGTCTCTGGCAAGCTTGCCATTGGAGAAAACCGGTGTTTTCATTGGAGAAGACGGAAGGGAAATACCCTGGTAATGCAGTAAGTGCTTGTGAATGACGTGGGATTTCCATTTTTTTAAGCCATGCGTCTCATAAGACTATCCCTTACACTTGTTTTTCTTGGCGGATTGAAGTCCTTCGCCCTCGAAGCCAACGATACGGTTCCAATCTTCGTTGCCATGGACGATCAAGGCCACAAGTGGACCAACGCCGAGCTCCTCGGTAAAAAAGGTTTCGTCGCCTACTTTTATCCGGCTGCGATGACTAGCGGGTGCACCAAGCAATCATGCGCTTTTCAGGACGACCTTGAATATTGGAAACAAAGAAATTTCATCGTCGTGGGGATAAGCGGAGATCTCCCCGAAAACCTCAGTCTTTTCAAAGAGGTCAATCAACTGGAATTCACCTTGCTTTCAGACCCGAAGGGAAAGATTGCCAAAATTTTCGGGGTGCCGTTTTCGGAGGGCGGTGAAATTCAGAAATTCATCGACGGAGAGCGGTTTTCCCTCCATCGGGGAGTAACCCCAAGACGATGGTCTTTCGTCGTGTCGAAGAAAGGTAGAATCATCCATAAAGACACTGAGGTCACGGCAGGTTCCAACTCTTCTGACTTGCTAAGGCGTCTCCAACCCTAGGCTTCTGAAATGTCCAATTCGGGAAGACGCCGCAGGCTCTTGAAGTCCGTTCTCAAGGTCAGAACGATTGACCTAAGGATGGGCAAAAAGGGAATGACCGCTACTTTTTTGGAAGAAGCTAAAAAAATATCGGCTAGGGAAAAAATGATTAAGATTGCTTTCTCAGCCGACAAAAAAACGCGCCTCAATCAATCGCAGGCACTGGCCAAGGCGTTGGACCTGGAACTGATTTCGGTTGTTGGGAAGACCGCCTCCTTTGCTCATTGGGAAGATGTCGAATAAGGCCAACCCCCTTGCCGAAGGTACCCAAGTGCCTTTTTTCAAAACCTGGGACGAACAAGGCGAGGAGCATGGGACTCTGCGATTGATGGGACAAAGCTATCTGCTTTATTTCTACCCAAGAGACAACACACCCGGATGTACCCTCCAAGCTTGCGGATTCAGGGATTTGCATCATGAATTCAAAAGTCTCGACCTTAAGATTTTCGGGATATCAGGG
>JAYOEB010000002.1:4097-7713 GCA_038116775.1 Opitutia bacterium
CTAAGCCTTCCCTTCCCTCTTCTCTTGGACGAGGATCATGCGATCGCCCGGGCGTTCGGAGTGTACGGAGAAAAGAAATTCATGGGGAAGGTTTTTGACGGAATCCATCGGACCAGCTTCCTGATCGACTCCAAAGGAAGCATTGCAAGGGTATGGGCTAAGGTAAAGGCAGGAACTCATCCAGTGGATGCCTTGAGGGAACTGCAGGACACGTAGGCGTCGGCCGCAACGAAACCCTGCAAATCTATTTCCTTACACGCTAAGTCTTTGAGCCGATTCGACGATTTCGCAGAAGGATCTCGCATTGAGAGATGCTCCTCCGATAAGACCACCATCCACATCCGGCTGCGACAGCAAGCCATCGGCGTTTTCGGCTTTCATGGACCCGCCGTAGAGAATCCTCACTGAAGCGGATGCCGCCTCCCCGAACATTTCACTCAAAACGCCACGAACGTCTCCATGCGCTTCCTGAGCCATTTCATCCGTTGCGGTCTTGCCGGTGCCAATCGCCCAAACCGGCTCATAAGCCAGCACCAGATGCTCGGTCGCATGACTTGGAAAATTGGTCAATCCTTCTCGCACTTGCCGGCTGACTACCTCAGTCGTTTTTCCGGATTCTCTTTCTTCCAGGGTCTCGCCAATGCAATAGATTGGCTTCAGGTTGTTCTCCACCGCGGCCAATACCTTACGGTTGATCGATTGGTTTGTTTCGCCGTAGAATTGCCTTCTTTCGCTGTGACCGAGAATGACGAAGCCGACGTAGAGATCTCTCAGCATTTCAGCGGAAATTTCCCCGGTGTAGGCTCCCGAAGGCTCGGCGCTCATGTTTTGAGCTCCAAGGAATACCTCCGTTTGCTCAACCAGTTCCGAAACTTTGGCCAAAGCGGTAAAGGAAGGACAAACGCAAACCTGAACCGTGGTCTGGTTTCCGACGGATGCATTGATTTCACCAATGAGATCCTCTGCCTCGAATGAGGTCTTGTTCATTTTCCAGTTACCGGCGATGAGAAACTTCCTAGACATGACGTAAGGTTTTAGGAATCGGAATCCAGGACTTTCACGCCAGGAAGTTCCTTGCCTTCGAGAAATTCGAGGGAAGCGCCGCCGCCCGTACTCATAAAAGAAACTTTTTCCGCAAAGCCACTGGAATTAATGGCTTTGACGCTGTCACCGCCCCCGATGATCGAGGTTGAGTCGCTTTGGGCGACCGCGTTTGCCATGGCAAAGGTACCATTGCTGGAATCTGGAATCTCAAAGACACCCATGGGTCCATTCCAAAGGACGGTCTTGGCGTCGGCCACCGCCTTGGCGTAGAGCTCGATTGTCTTGGGTCCGATATCGACCCCTTCCCATCCGTCTGGAATATCTCCCTCCACAACTTGCGTTTTACCAAGTTTCCCAGCCTCAAAATCAAGGGCGTCCGTCACCAAGGTATCGACGGGAAGTAGAAATCTCACCCCCCTTTCCTTGGCTTTGGAAATCGCATTGAGAGCAAGTTGCGCCTTGTCGGGTTCGCACAAGCTTTGCCCGACTTTTCGTCCGTTGGCGAGAGCGAAGGTATAGGCCATGGCTCCGCCTATGATGATGTTGTCCGCTTTTTCGAGCAACTTATCGATCACCTTTATTTTGTCACTCACCTTAGCTCCACCTAAAATTACGGTAAACGGACGATCGGGCAGATTCGTCTTCTGTCCCAAGTACTCCAGCTCTTTTTCAATCAGCAAACCTGAGAGGCACAGGGGTAGTAGTTCGGCGACTCCAAATGTGGAGGCATGAGCCCGGTGAGCGGTCCCAAAGGCATCACCCACGAAAACCTCCGCCAATCTGGCCAAATCGGAAGCAAACTGAGGATTGTTTTCAGTCTCGCCATGATAGAAACGCAAATTCTCAAGCAAGGCGACCTGACCGTTTTCCAAGCCCTGCGCAGCCGATTCCACTTCAGGACCGATGCAGTCGTTGAGAAACATGACTGGGACGCCCAATCGCTTGGCAAGGGCCGGGGCGACGGGGCGAAGACTCATCGATTCGACCCGCTCTCCCTTCGGACGGCCCAAGTGACTGGCCAAAATTACTCTGGCTCCATCGTCGACCAACTTACGAATCGTGGGAAGGGCGGCGTCGATGCGGGTATAATCGGTAATTTCACCCTTCGCATCCAAAGGTACGTTGAAATCAACCCTGACGAAGACCCTTTTGCCTTCGAGAGAAACGTCATTGATTGTTCTGATCATAAGGAAGAAGTTTTTACCCCATCCGAAACCGACGGAGACGAAATGGCCAAGCGAGGAATGAGAATATCAGACGAACTTGGCGACTTTCTTAAGCAAGTCCACGCAACGGTTGCTGTAGCCCCATTCGTTGTCATACCAGGAAATCAACTTAAAGAAGGTATCGCTGAGCCCAATGCCGGATCCGGCGTCGAAAATCGAAGATGCCGAGCAGTGAATGAAGTCAGCTGAAACAACCTCGTCTTCGGTGTACTCCAAGATACCGGCCAAGGGACCCTCCGCCGCCTCTTTCATCTTCAGGCAAATTTCCTCGTAACTGGTCGGCTTTTCGGTTTTGACGGTCAGATCCACCACTGAAACCGTGGGGGTCGGAACGCGGAAAGCCATACCAGTGAGCTTACCTTGAACTTCAGGCAAAACCAACCCGACGGCTTTGGCGGCTCCGGTCGTGGACGGGATGATGTTGATGGCTGCTCCCCTGCCCCCCTTCCAGTCTTTGACGGACGGACCATCCACCGGCTTTTGCGTGGCGGTGTAACTGTGCACGGTCGTCATCAAACCTTCGGCGATTCCGAAATTTTCAAGGACTACCTTGACGATGGGTGCTAAGCAGTTGGTGGTGCAGGAGGCATTGGAAACAATATGATCGTCGGCGCCGAGCTGTTCTTCGTTAACTCCCAAGACAACGGTCTTGACGTCACCTTTACCAGGAGCGGAGATGATGACTTTCTTGGCCCCGGCGGCAAGATGCCCGGAAGCTTTTTCCTGATCAACGAACAGACCGGTTGACTCGATCACCACGTCCACTCCCAACTCCCCCCATGGAAGAGCCGAGGGACCTTCTCGTACGGCCAGGCATTTGATACTATGCCCGTTTACGAGCAGAGAGTCGCTGGTGGGCGCTTCCACGGTGCCATTGAATCTTCCCTGAGTGGAGTCGTATTTCAACAGGTAAGCCAAATTGTCGGAAGGAACGAGATCATTGATGGCAACGACTTCAAACTCGTTGCCCAACAATCCTTGATCCACGAGCGCACGAAAAACCAAACGACCGATTCGGCCGAAACCATTAATTCCAATTTTTGTAGACATTTGCTTAGATTTGTAAGTGAAGGTTGATAACAGAGCTAAGGTATTTCAAATGAAGAAAGCCTGCGAAATGGCAAGGCAATAAGATCAGGTTAGACGATTGAACGCTCGACTAAGTTGAGGAAGTTCTTGAAATCCTTGAAGGATTCCCTTGTTTCCTGCTTGAAGAAATCGATTTGATCGTGATCCAGACTCAATCTTTCGAAAACCAGAGAGCACAGCGACTTGGAGGCTCGATGCCCGCTGAATCCGAAATTCATGGAGTGAGCCAACCAGTTTCCCAGCATGACGACGTCGAT
>JAYOEB010000002.1:7723-9418 GCA_038116775.1 Opitutia bacterium
CCATCTTATGACCGCCTCGACGTCGCGATTCAGCCCCCACTCCTTGCAGACGATTTCCCCCAAAAGATCGTGAGCCGGAGAATTGTTCTTTCTCTCCACTTCTATTATGCCGATCTCTTCGTACAAGGCATCTCCGACGTCTCTGCAAAACTGATCGGGATGGAGCTGCAAACGGGCCACCTTGCCGATGTCATGGACCAGACCGCAACTGTAGGCCCGCTGCCTCGAAACCAAGTTGGTGAGCTCGGCAACCGTGGAAGAGGCGACGGCGACGCCCAAGCTGTGCTTCCAGAGTTCGGCCGGGTCATAATTCAGGTTCTTCGCATTTTCGACCCGAAAGGCCTTGAAGACGGATGATGTCAGTATGACCATGTGAATCTTGTCGAAGCCAAGAGTTCCAATGGCTTCTCCCACATCGGTCACGCGCTCCCTTTCGCCCCGATACCTAACGCTGTTGGCTACACGCAGGACTTTCATGGAAAGCGTCTGGTCCGATCTCATGATCTCCTGAATGGAATGGGTGGGAGAGTTCGGGTCTTTGAGCATGACGGACAGATCCTCAAAGATAACGGGCAAGGTGGGAAGATTGTCCTTGAGCTCTTCCTTTAATAAATTGTAGTCAACTTGCACACCCGATCCAGCCACCATGCTTCTCAACCTAACCCATTCCCCGGGGCAAATCAACTATGTTTTGGGCAAGTTGGTAGGATTGAGTCAGCATGCCGATTCGCCTCCCTAGGACTTGAGGGTCTCGAAGAAGGGAATCTTCCTCCAATACAACGCAAAAAGAATGAGGAAGGTGATGGCTGCGCAGCCCTGAGCGAAAAAATCACCGAATTTCAGATAGAAAGTTTCCCGGCTTGCCCAAGTTGAGACTTCAACCACCCCAGCCCCTTCAAAATAGACGCTGCCCGTTTCGTCCTCAAGAACCTCTCGCTGGTATCCCAGAGGATCAATCCATCCCGACCATCCGGCATTTCCGCAGCGCAAAACCGGACGACCGACTTCAACGGCCCGCAAGACGGAATGAGCGGCGTGCTGTTCGGCGCAGCCCTCTTCTCCGAACCACGCGTCGTTGGTGGTGACGAAAAGGATATCGCCCCCCCCGCGGACTGCATCTCTCGCTAGGCCGGGAAAGATGTCCTCATAGCATATCAGGGGCCCGAACACCACCTCTTTTCCTTTTTTCGGCAGATCCAGAGGCTGAAAAAACTCTCCACTGGTGAAATTTCCCACCGGACCGACCAATCTCCTCAAGCCTGGAATCCATCGAAAAGGAAACGGGACGTATTCGCCGAATGGAACCAAGGTTCTCTTTGCGTACCAAATGGGATCGAATCCCTTATCGGGCAAGACGCGGGCCACGGCATTGTAGGAGTTCTGCTCTTCCCGAATGACCGCGCCCAAGAAAATGGGAATCCCTGATTGCCTCGATAATTCCTCGACCCACTGGCGATCCAAATTCAAGGCATATGGAGTCGATGCCTCGGGCCATACGATCAAGTCGGGCTTCATTGCGGCCAGCAGCATGGTTTGCTTCTTGAGGATTGCCTTGTGCTGATGAACTTTTTCCGTTTTCCACTTGTCCAGAAGATACGGCTGGCAAATTCCAACCCTCAGCTTCAGCGGCTCCTCTCCTTCAGTATCAATTGTTCGAGACAGGAAAAACGGAGCGACCATCAAGCAAAAGAGAAA
>JAYOEB010000002.1:9428-16539 GCA_038116775.1 Opitutia bacterium
GTAGAAGTCCGGACAAAAAGAAGCGAAGAATCGGCCGCTTGCTGCTTTTCTTCGGACCAATAGGTGATGTAGGTACGAACCCACGCAAAGATTGAAGGAAACCAGAAAAAATGACAGGGCCCATGAGCCGCACCAAGGAAGGGTCTGCAATATCATGGGTCGATCCCATTGGGTCAGCGAGAGCGGGCACCAGGGGAAACCAAGAGTAAATTGAGTTCTCCCCCATTCCAAGGCCACCCAAGCGGATGGCATCAGAATTAGATAAAGCATGCGACTGGAAAAAGATGCATTCAGGGCCAAGCCCATCAATAACCTGGCCAAGACGAACCAAATCAACGGGTACAGAGACAGCAAAGCGCAGGCGACCATGGCGCCGCCGAGCGTGACGTGCCTCATCCATCCGACCAAAAGCAGATGATAAATCAGCCCGGCCAAAAAGAAGGAAATCCACACCTTGGGGAGTTTGGGTTTGAATGAAAACCAGATGAGCGACGGCAAAAGGAAGACAAACGCGGCCTCGGGCACCTGGTGAGGCGGTTGGGCGATCAACAGCAAGCCATAAGTCGACAGCGAACAAAGCAAAGGCAGTCCCCATTCCCAGGCCCAAAACTTGATGGAAAGAAAATAGGAATGACGACTCATGAGCGCAAAATCTCGAAGGGAGCCGAGCAATGGGCGCTCTCTTGACTGGGCCGAGCCACCAAGTTTTCGAAAGGTTCCAAGGGAAAATCCGAATCTTCCTTTTCCTCATCGAGCATGAACCGTCGGCATATCTGCAATAACTCAGATGAGTTCTGGGTCCGCCTCATGCAGTGCAGGAACTCTCCCTTCGGGCATACGGACAAGCCGATGAAATTGAGAAATTTCTTTGATCTCGAAACCAGCTTCGGATCGGAAAGGCCGGGCTTTCCAAGAGCGGCCAAAAGTTCGACGACGTATTGATGAAGGTGTTTCATTTTCGGACGGAACATGGTTTGACCGTTCTGCAGTTCCCTGATTTGCCTGAAAATCCATGGATTTCTTATGGCTGCCCGACCAATCATCACCCCATTCGCCTGATTCGAGGACATCAGGTCCCGGGCTGCGTGAGCCGAAGTCACGTTGCCGTTGAGCAAGACCGGACACTTCAAGAGCTCAATGGCCCGAGTGACGTAGGAATGATCGGGAAGCGACCGGTATCCACCCAGCACGGTTCGGGTATGCAGGCTCAACAGATCCACTCCCGCATCATTGATGATTTGTAGAATTTCCTCAAAATTGCGGTCGTCTTCGAATCCGATTCGCATTTTCACGGTCAGTTTCGTCGGTATGATCGAACGAAGGGCAAAAAGGATTTCTCTGATCTTCGCAGGGGCCTTAAGCAAAGCCCCCCCGACTTTCTTTCGGTAGACCCTTGGGGCCGGACAACCCATATTCAAGTCCACTCCGGCAATGGGGTAATCGAGCAACTCTTCGACGGAACGACGAAGGTCCGGCACGGATTCCCCGATCAGTTGGGCAAGGATCGGCTTGCCCGAGGGGTTATCCGTGATTGAGCTGAGAATTTCCGGATCCAAACGCGAATGTTGGTGTACCCGAAAGAATTCGGTGAAAAAAAGATCGGGCGCTCCGTAGTTCGAAATAATTCGCATGAAAGGAAGCCCGGTGACGTCCTGCATCGGAGCCAAGGCGCTCGGCCAGTCTGAATTCCACAACTTCATCCTAAGAACCCGACGCGAAAGCTAGTAAGGAAAAGGATCTAGTTTTGCTTCCGAAGTATTCTTTCGAGAATCTCAGACATATCCTCGACGTTGTCGAGGACCCGAGAAGCGACGTGGATGGGCTTTTTCATTTGCAGGGCCAAAACGATGGAATCGCTCGGGCGGGCATCCAGCTCGATGATCTTTTTTCCCAACTCATTTTCCATTCGCAGAATTATTCGGGCGAAGAAAGTGCCCTCATCGACGTCGTTGATCAAGACGCGCTCGATGGAAGTCTCCAAACCCTTCAGAATCAATCCGATCAGGTCATGGGTAAGAGGTCTTTCTTTCTTAACTTGATTAATCGTCATGTTAATCGCGTTGCCGATCGCGGGGTCCACGTAAATGACGAAGGTTTTTTGATCGTTGCCAAGAAAGATCGCGCAACCATTGGAGGTTGGCATGACTCCTTTCACCGAAACTTCAAAAGACTCATTGCTCATCTTGCCAATATCCTATTTATCATTCCTTATCGCAAGCTCATTACAAATGCATATGACGAAGACGGATGATCGAACGGCTCGAAATTGACTCCACGATATTCCTTGTGGGAATGATGGGAACTGGGAAAAGTACGGTGGGCCGAATCCTTGCGTCCGTCTCCGGACTTGAATTCATTGATTCTGACTCATGGATCGAAGCAAGGACGAAAAAAACCGTTGCGGAAATCTTCGAATCCCAAGGCGAGGATTTTTTCCGATCTGCCGAGAGAAGATTCATCGAGGAAGAACTACCCCTTCAGCCCTTGCCGGCCGTGGTCTCGTGCGGTGGCGGTCTGTGCATTCCCGATGGCATGATGGATAGACTCAAAGCCATGGGCATCGTGGTCTGCCTATGGGCCGACCCCGAGCAATTGCTGAGGAGGATTTCCACAAGTTCTCAGGAAAGACCCTTGCTGCAGGCAAAGGACCCCTTGCAGGAAATCCAAAAAATTCTCAACTCCCGGAAAGAAGTCTACCGGGCGGCGGATCTGATCATTGAGACAAGCGGCAAAAGTCCCGAAGTGGTTTCGGATGAAATTCTCGCAAGACTAAAACGAAGATAAGCGACTATCTTGGCAATCCTTCGATCAAGCGCAGGAACGATGGAGGCGGACGGACGATTCTTCCTTCCCTCGATACGAAGGCATGGGTCGTCTCGCCCACGGCAATCTCATCATTCCCACGAAAGACCCTGTAGCCGGCCTTGAGCTTGACCGGCGAAGGAAAGGTTGCAATGACTTCGATTTCAAGCTTATCGTCGAAATGGGCTGGACGCTTGAATTTAGCCTCGCAGGACAGAACGGGTAAAAGAAATCCCTTTTCCTCCAATTCCCTGTAGGGTTGATTGACTTCATCCAGAAGTTGAATTCTTGCAACTTCGAACCAATTGAAATACTTAGCATGATACACCACGCCCATCTTATCCGTTTCCTCATACCGCACTCTAATCTCAGCAACTGATCTAAACATGACTTTTGACTACCCTAAGCTTCATCGCGAGCCAAGCCAGAATCCTTTTCATGTCTCTTAGCGGAAAAGAAAGAAAAGCGACCATTTGGATTGGGATCGCCATCGGAGTCGCCTGCTCCTCCATGTTGGTCCGCTATGCCCTTCTGCAAAAAGAAAAAAAAATGCAGGAAAGACCCGGCAATTTCGATTCCGGGATCACCGCATCCGCTCAAATCCCCTTTCCTCCCCTTCCCCCCGAAGTCCTGAGGGATATTCCCCATGGACTCGTCATTTTCCACGACGGCAACGGTTCCGTCGAAGGATCGAATCGCCATACGGACTCATGGGTGATCGAAACCTCCGGAAGCTTCAGGTCGGAACGTCTTTTCATCCTCGTCGAAAAAGAAAGGCATTCATCCGACCCCGCTCTTTATTTCAGAGCCTCCGAACTTTACGTTTTGCTTCAACCGGAAAAAAGCCAGGATCATCTCGTTCGCTACCTCAACGAGGATACCCACAAGATAATCGGCAGGAATCATAAGACCAAGGAATACATCGTTCAGGGAAAAGGTCTCGAGCCTGCGCAAATAAGAAAGAACCTGGAAACCTTCCGTAAGAACGAAGCCCTTTTCGCCAAGGTTAGGATTCCAAACTGGTTGCCTTGAGGAAAGACGAAGGATGCGGTAATCTAATTGACCAAACTTGATCGTCTTTTATACTGTTTTTTCGGATCCTTGGAAGATCCGAGACAACACCATCCATACCACAAAAGTGAACCTAGAAATCAAAGAGGCGGGCACAGCCCGTAAAATCGCCGTCGTCAGCTTCGACGCTGACGAAGTCTCGAATAAGGAAAGTCAAGCTTGCCGCGAAATCAGCCGTCTGGCCAATATCCCCGGATTCAGAAAAGGGAAGGCCCCGCTCGCCGTAATCCGCAAAAAATTCTCACGCGAACTCCGGGACGAATTAAACCGAAAGATTTCCACGGAAGCCTACGAAGCCGTTCTTGCCGAAAAGGACATTCGCGTACATTCGATCCTCAAGGTCGATGCAGGGGATTTGACGGCCGACGCTCCCGCATCCGTCGAGGTGACCATAGACGTCGAGCCCGAATTCGATCTTCCCGATTTCGAAAAATTCGAATTAACCGTTCATCCCGTCGAGATAGACGAGGAGGAAGTAACCAAGGAACTGCAGTCTCTCTGCGATCAAAGGGCTTCGTTTGAGGTTGTGGAACGAAAAGCCGAGTCAGGCGACTACGTCAAGTGTTCATACGAAGGAAAGATCGGCGATGAGGCGGTTGCCGACCTCGTCCCCGACAAACCCATGTACGGCAAGCAAAGCAATACCTGGGAGGAGGCCGGGGAAGCCAAGGGTCTTGGAGTCGACGCCATAGCCAAGGGAGTCGTCGGCATGGCCAGGGACGACAAATCTCTCATCGAAGCTTCGTTTGAGGATGACTTTGAAATTTCGCCTCTCGCCGGTAAGCGGGTATCCTATCATCTTGAAGTTCATGAAGTCCGTGAAAAAAAGGCTCCGGAACCCGAAAGCAAGGATTTCCTCGAGGCGCTTAAAGTCGAAAGCCTGGATGAGTTGAAGGAAAGGATAAGGAAAGACCTGAAGCTTCGGAAGGAACATGAGAACCAGAACGCCAAGCGGCAACAGGTAACCCAGAGGATTTTGGAATTACCTGAATTCCCCCTGCCCCAGCAAGCCGTCGAGGACGAATCCAAGAACATTTTTCAAAGTCACGTCCAAAGGGCGATGCAAAGTGGGGCGAAGCAGGAAGAAATCGAGGAAAAGAGAGAGGATCTCTGGAAGCAGTCGCAGACCCAGGCCGAAGCGAGGGTGAAACTCACCATAACCTTGGGCAGAGCGGCAGAAGAACTAAAGGTGGAGGTGACGAACGAAGACCTTGCCCAAGCCGCGACGAGGGAAGCCATGATGCTCCGAAAGGATCCGACCCAGTACGTCAAGGAACTCTCTCAGGATCGGATTCGACTCAACCGCTTCAGGCAAGACATCCTGCACGACAAGACCCTTGAGCTTCTGGCATCCCAGGGCCTTGAGAAAGTTTGTGAAATTGAAGGAGATCATACACACTAATTTTATTATGGGAGCTTACTTACCACTGCCGCACGTTTACGAAAGAGAAGGCCGACAAGAACGGTCTTGGGACATCTACAGCAGGTTGCTGCGAGACCGAATCGTCTTCATCGGAACTCCCATCGACGATTTCGTAGCCAACTCAATCATTGCTCAACTTCTCTTTCTGCAAATGGAGGACCCCAAGAAGGACATCCACGTCTACATCAATTCCCCGGGAGGCAGTGTATCCGACGGCATGGCCATATACGACACCCTCAATTTCATGCAATGCGACATCGTCACCTACTGCATTGGCATGACGGCCAGCATGAGCACCGTACTTCTGGCTGCAGGCACCCCGGGAAAGCGATACGCTTTGCCCAACAGCCGGGTCATGATTCACCAGCCCAGCGGCGGAGCCGGCGGACAAACCTCCGACATTTCCATTGCCGCCAAGGAGATTCTCAGATGGCGCAAGACCATTAACGAAATACTCGCCAAGCACAGCGGCAAGAAGGTGGAGCAAATCGAAAAGGATTCCGACCGCGATTACTACATGACTGCCGAGGAAGCCAAGGACTATGGTCTCGTCGACGAAGTAATCTCTCAAAAACCGAACAAATAAATAAAGAGGCAAATCGTGGCCAAGCCATCCAAGATAAACTTTTGCTCCTTCTGCGGCAAACCGCAGCAAGAGGTCAAGAAGATGATAGCCGGCCCCGCCAACGTCTTTATCTGCGATTCTTGCGTTCGCGTCTGCAAAACCATCGTCGACCGCGAGCTGGGAGAACAAGAAAGGAAATCGAAACCCTCCCAGGGAAAGCCTTTCTTCAATCTGCAGAAGCCTCAGGTCATCAAGCAGTTTTTGGATCAGCACGTCATTGGTCAGGAACATGCCAAAAAGGTGTTGTCGGTTGCCGTTCACAATCATTACAAACGCCTCTCCGCTGAGTTAGGAATAAACAACGGCAGCGGATCAAAGCCTTTTCTAAGCGAAGAACTGGAAGAGGTTGAAATCGAGAAAAGCAACGTTTTGCTGATCGGCCCGACCGGCAGCGGAAAAACTTATCTGGCCCGAACCTTGGCCAAAATGCTGGACGTTCCCTTTGCCATCGCCGACGCCACAACCCTGACGGAAGCCGGGTACGTCGGCGACGACGTTGAAAATATCGTGCTGAGACTTCTGCAAGCCGCAGACCAAGACGTCGAAAAAGCCCAGTGCGGAATCATTTACGTAGACGAAATAGATAAGATTGGAAGAAAGACCGACAACGTCTCGATCACTCGCGACGTTTCGGGAGAAGGCGTACAGCAAGCCTTGTTGAAAATTTTGGAAGGCACGATCTGCAACGTTCCGCCGCAAGGTGGTCGCAAGCACCCAAACCAAGAATACATCCAACTCGACACCTCCAACATTCTTTTCATCTGTGGAGGGGCTTTCGTAGACCTCGATCAGATCGTGCGGCAACGCACTGGTTCCAAAACCCTCGGCTATTCGGCCGAAGCTCCGAAGGATTCCTCCGAACTTCTGGCCGAGGTGCGACCTGAGGACTTGGTGAAATATGGGTTGATTCCGGAATTCATAGGACGTCTCCCCGTCCTTTCGATTCTCGAGGAATTGGATCGGTCCGAGCTGGTCAAGGTCTTGAAAAACACCAAGAACTCCTTGCTCAAGCAATATCAGAAGCTCTTTTTGATGGAAGGCGCGGAGTTGCGTTTTACCAGAGAGGCCGTGCATGCGATCGCCGAACAGGCCATCCTCATGAAGACCGGAGCTCGAGCCCTGCGTTCGATCATGGAAGACATCATGCTCGACGTGATGTATGAACTCCCCGCTATCTCGGAACCCGTGGA
>JAYOEB010000002.1:16549-20941 GCA_038116775.1 Opitutia bacterium
CGTGGAAGTCGTCATATCCGCGGGCGTCGTGAGGGGAAAGGCCAAAGCAAAGATTACTGCTCTTCCGATCGGCAAAAGAGACGCCGCCTGAGTCAATCGCCTGCCGGCAAGTACAATCGGCTCTTCCGGAGATTGTTTTTCAGGTTTAGGTCCTGCTGCCCCACTAATTCGATTTCACTGGTAATCTCAAAGCCGGATTTTCCTTCCGCACTTTCAAGGTAAAGTTGCTCGCTACGCGTTTGACCGGGGCTGAGATTGGAAAAATAAAAGTTTCGAGTCACCCCTCTTAATCGCACCCTCAGATTCATTCCGTTTATCCAAGTCGAACCCTGGTTCTGTACCGTTATTGAAAATGGGACCGAACCCACGGTTTTGGCGTTTTCCAGATTTTCCGGCGAAAAATAGTAGCCGACGATGGCGGCGTCATGATAGTCAATCGAATTTCGATGAATGATTCTATTGAGGTTGAGGGCTCCATATCCGCTTAGTTCGTCAAATCCCGGCTTGCCGATCTCATTCGCATACTCGAAAAGCAATTCCCGGACCTGATAAGGAGACAGGTTGGGATTTTTCGAAATCTCGGACGCCAAGGCCCCTGTGATGAACGCCGCCGCTGAAGAAGTGCCGTCCATCAAGGCATACTCCCCCTGAGACCAAGCCGACAAAACTCCTTCTCCGGGAGCGACCAGATCGATGCCTGGACCAAAATTTGAAAAACTCGCCACCGTGTCCTCCGCTGTCAGAGCCCCAACCCCAATGACTGAATCAAAACGGGCGGGATAGGAAACTCCCCGTACCCCATCGTTACCACTGGCGGCGACGACCACGACTCCATTGTCCCGGGCATATTCAACCGCATTGCGAAGAATCTGACTTTCCGCGTATCCACCGAGACTGAGATTTATGATGGCGCTTCCCTTGTCCACCGCAGTCAAAATCGCCTCGGCAACGCTGAAGGCATCGCCTTCACCCCTTGCATTCAAGACTTCCATGGACAAGAGGCTTGCGCTGGGGGCGATGCCCATCGAGTCATCACCCAATCCAGCAATAATCGAAGCAATTGCAGTTCCATGAGCGAGCGAATCAGCGGGTTCGGAGCCTCCCGGCAAAAGAGAGATTTTTTCGTACTCTAGATGAGAGAGCGAAGGGTGTGAAAAATCAATGCCCGAATCAATGATCGCAATCTTCACGCCAAGACCCCAACCCTCTCTGTCGCTTTGAAGGTTGAGTAATTCACCAACGCTCTTAGCTGATCGCTCCCCAACGGAATCCTCGGAAATTCTTGGGAGCCTTGGTCTGAAAACGGGGCTATTGACTTCAAGAGCAACGATTTCCTCTTCCTCCGCAAGCGTACTTCGCGCAAGTCCGGGATTCGTGACGCGAAATCGTGAAACCGAAAGCCAAGGCAGGGAAGCGCGCAATTCGAGCCCCGTGCCGCTCAAATTCCCAAGAAATCGCCGCATCGCTGCAGGAGAGGAAAAAGTAAGGCTAAAATCATCCCAAAGCTCATTTTCGAAAAGCTCGGTCATTCCCCAAAGCAAAAAGGGATCCTCGAGATCTTCAAGCGAGTGAGTTCCGGTCTCCAATGATTGTGGCTCCGATTCGGAAGCCGGCGTACTTGATTGGCTTTCTCCTTTAGAAGCGACGCCCCAACGTTCTTCGTACATGATGACGAAAACGCAGACAGCCAGTAATAGGATGAGGATAAATTTAGATTTCAGAGCAATCAGCCTCGCTTAATGAGAGTTTTCTCGCAAGATGAAAGATATTTGCATCAAGGGGATTTGAAAAAGGACGTTTTGATAGTCGGACATGGCTTGGCGGGAGCCATTCTTGCCCAAACTTTTCTAATGCATGGTGTCCGGGCAAAAGTTTGCGAAGCCGGTCTACCCTTTGCGGCAAGCTCGGTAGCCGCGGGATTGGTGAATCCCTTGATTGGCCCCAAATTAAATCCCCCCGGGGACATCCGCCCCTGCCTGGGAGCCATAGCTGAAATCAACGAGTTCCTACGTCAGACGACTGGGCATGAAATCTATGAGGACATCCAACTGCTTCGAGTCTTCAAATCACAGGAACAGGCGGACTTGTGGCATGCGAAGCGTGGAACGATCGCTCCGTTTTCGGCGAGCGACGGATATGATGAAAACTTCGTCCGCCGTTCCTTCGAGGTCCCTTTTGGCTATGGCATGACCAAATGTCTTCGCTTGAAGGTGGGTGCTTTTCTCGCTTGCTCCAAGCATCTTCTCCAAGCTCATGACTGCTGGATTGAGGAACCCTATTCGTTAGGGGTCGGAAGTTTTGCGAAAACCATCTTTTGCGAAGGTTTTCGCGTTCATCAAAATCCCTGGTTCTCGAATCTGCCCTTCGCTCCCGTCCGCGGAGAAGTCATAAAAGTAAATCAGGCTTTGCCCATGCCGGCGAGTAATGGCACCTGGGCCATTCCGGACAACCGGTCCAGCTTTGCGGCTGGCTCGACTTGGGATCATGAAATTTTGGAAACCGGTCCCACCCGTGAAGGCATAAATCAAATTATTCGAGAGCTAAGCTTTTTAAAGCTGAAAGACATGAAAAGCGCTAAGCAATTCAGTGGCGTCAGAACCGGAACCATCGATAGGCAGCCCATCATTGGCCCGCATCCGAAACGCTCGGATTTGTTCGTCTTTAACGGCTTTGGATCCAGGGGCTCGAGCACTATTCCCTTTTACGCCGCAAAACTAGTGAAGTTCATTCTCGAGGATTCGCCACTCCCTGGCAACGCAAACGTTTCCAGGTTCAAAGGCATCGAATTCTTCAAACAATGAGACTAACCGAAAAGGCTCACCTTTGGGTTTCCAAGTTTATACGCAAAGGAGACGTTTGCGTCGATTTGACGGCTGGAAACGGATGGGACACCCTTTTTCTATCCAATGCGGTTGGTGTATCGGGAAGCGTATTTGCCTTTGACCTTCAAGCCTCTTCCATCGCCAACACGCAACGATTACTTTACCAACAAGGAAGATTCCGGAATTACGAATTGGTCAAGGATTGCCATTCCCGTTTCCCTTTGCATCTACCCGAGAGACATAACCAAAAAGTCTCCGTTTTCATGATCAACACGGGATACCTTCCAGGTTCCGACAAGCAAGTGATCACTCGTCCCGCAAGCACCTGCAAAGCTTTGGAAAAAGCCTTGGAATGGCTCAAGGAAGATGGTGGCATCCTTTCGATTCTCGCTTATCAAGGCCACGCCGGCGGAGAGGAAGAGACCAAGGCCATCGAAGGATGGATAAGGGACAGAGGGGTTCGGGCGGTGGCTCATCTCGGTAACGAGAGCGAGCGTTCGCCGGTTCTTTATGGGGTCGAGAAGGTTAAAATGGATTTATGAGATCAACTTCCTTCTCATAATCGACTCGAGAATGGGAAAATCCAAAAAGTTTCAGGAACTCGCTTTGATACTCCGGAAAATTGGTTAATTCATTTAAATTTTCAGAATTAACCAAGGGCCAAATCCTGATGATTTCTTCCTGTATGGCGGGATCCATTTCCCAATCGTCCAAGCGAATTCGATTTTGCTCGTCCAGCGGCGTCTCACCACCCGCCGCATACAAAAATTGATTGAACAAACGGGTCGTTTGCTCAATGCATCCCTCATGGGTATTTGCCTCCCTCATTATCTTGAAAAGAATTGAAACGTAAAGGGGAACGACTGGAATCGCGGAACTTGCCTGGGTGACCACAGCCTTGTTCACGGAGACGAAAGCCCGCCCGTTTACAGCCCCTGCAAGCAATTCGTCTAATTTGCGACCGCATTGCTCGAGATGCTCCTTGGCTTTGCCGATGGTTCCATTTCTATATATGGGTTGAGTCACTTGAGGTCCGATGTAGGAATAAGCGACGTTTATGCAATTCGGGGCCAACAAGTCGGCCTCCAGAAGCCTCTCCGTCCAACGGCGCCAATCTTCTCCCCCCATTACTTTTTCAGTGCTTTCGATTTCCTCAGTTGTCGCGGGTTCAATCACTACCTCCTTGACCTCTTGTTTGTCCGTGTCGAGGGTTTTGTTTTTGTAAACCGATCCAATTGGCTTCAGGCAAGCCCGATAAGTCTTTCCATCGACTGGGTCGGTTCTTCGGGGAGAGGCCAAGCTGTAGATAACCAAGTCGAAAGGCCCCATTGCCTTTGCTTTGCTGATGACTTCCTCCTTGCACTGATCGGAGAATGCGTCCGCATTGACGTCGATGGACGGAAGACCCGCCTGCTGGGCGAATTTCGAAAAGGCCATTGAATTGTAGAACCCAGCGCTGGCAGGTTTTTCATCCGAAGGAGGCCTTTCGAAGAACACGCCAAAGGTCTCGGCCCCAGAGGAGAAAGCCGCTGAAATTCTGCTGGACAAACCATAACCGGTGGATGAACCG
>JAYOEB010000002.1:20951-38932 GCA_038116775.1 Opitutia bacterium
GGATTTGCCTTTGCATGCTCAATTTGGTCTCTTACGTTTTCATAGCAACCCATGGGGTGAGCCGTTATGCACACAAAACCTTTAATTCTAGGTTTAACAATCATTCTCCGTTCTTATCATCATTGACACTGATAAAGAAGTTAATTTTTCCTAGAGGCCTAGGATCAACGATATGAGAAAAAGAGCGCGAAAACTGAATCAAGAACTGGTGAGTGATTTCATGGGTTTGCCACCCGCAGACGAGACCATGTTTCTATCGGATGCGGATTCAATATCTTCGGTCATCGACAAAATCTGGGACGATTGGTCCATAGGAAGCGAAAATTCTCCCGAGCAATGCATCTCCCAAAACTGGTATAAAATAGTCGGTCTGAAGTTGTCGAGCAGATGCGCCCCGGAAAAAATCGATAAAACCGGCAAACTTTTCATACGAGCCGCCAACGGCCCGGTCCGGCAGGAACTTTCATTTAGGAAAAAACATCTTCTGGACCAGATTCGAAAGCTGGAAGGGTGTGAAATCGTAAAAGATCTCAGAATCGTTTGAATTCGGCTTTATTGAAATTGATCGGTCACGACGTACCGGCTTGCCACTGGCTTAAAGAGAAGGGCGGCGATGAAAACTAAAATACTCCAAAACCAAAACTCGGAGGCCCCCGGGAGAAGCGAAGCGCCGTTGCCGTCTACGATGAGGAATTTAACGAACGAGGCGAAGTAGTTTCCAAGGGATACGGTCAATAAAAACAAGGCCATGACCACGGATTTCATGACTTTGGGGGCTTGCGTGTAGGCAAATTCCAAACAAGTGATCGAGACTAAGATTTCAGAAACCGTCAAAACGAAACATGCGAAGACTTGCCACATTACGCTCGGTGTCGCCCCACGGTCGACTTGCATCTGAATGATTGAGACGATTACAAAAGCCAAGCCCATCACCCAAAGACCGAGACGAATTCTCGTTAAGGGAGAAGGAGCGGAGAACTTTTCAAGAAGAGGATAAACGAAGGAGGAAAAGACGGGGACCAGCAACAGAATGAATAATGGATTCCACACCGCCGAGACTTGAGCGGCAAGCATCTCGGTTCCACCAAAAAAAGGAATCCAAGCGGGTAAGGTTCGATCCAAGGATCTTGCCTGCACTTGCCAAAGTGTTCCGATTTGATCAAAGAGGGCCCAAAAAACGATCACAAAGGAAAAAATGGCGCAGAGACGAAGAATGACTTGCAAATTGCCGGAAGAAAAAGTTTCCCTGAAGAACTTCTTTCCTCTGGGTGGAATGTGAGCGAAGTCTTTCCGCCCCAGCCAAAAAAGGAAGGTAGCCATTCCCATGAGAATGCCAGGAAGTCCGAAAGCGTAATGATGACCGAAAACTGCCTCCCCCATCTCCCTTGATCCGACGATCGGGGCGACGTATGGATAAATTGCCTCGCCCACGGATCCCTCCACTCTTCTGGCTTGCAACAAGAAAGGAGTCAATAACCCGGAAACGAAGGCCCCAAGATTGATCGCAAAATAAAACCAGCCAAAAACCTTGGAAATCAAATGTTTGTTTTGCGAGCAAAACTGATCGCCGACGTGCGAGGACACGCAGGGCTTGATGCCTCCCGATCCGATCGCAATAAGAACCAACCCAGCAAGCAACCAAATTCGCGTATCCCCAAAAGCTTCCATGAAGGCCAAGCAGGCATGCCCCAAACAGTAGCAAATGGACAAAAGCATGATCGTCTTGAATTTACCCCAAAAGGCATCGGCTATAACTCCCCCGATCAAAGGAAAAAAATAGGCAGAACCAACGAACAAATGAACCAGAGCTTCGGCTTCCTTGGTTTTAAAGAAATCCTGCGTTCCATCAGGCTGCATCAAATGAAGCGTCATGTAAGCGAGAAGCACGCTGCGCATCCCGTAAAAGGAGAATCGCTCCGCGGCTTCGTTCCCTATGATGTAGGGTATGCCTGGCGGCAAACGAGTGGTGGTGACCGGAGCAGTTCTGTACATTTCAATTCCGCAAAAAAACGTTTTCCTTCTTTCTCCTCTCCAACTCTTCGTCCAAATCATTCATAACGGCTTGCTTCCGTTTGCTTTGCTCCTTTGCATCTGCTTTTAGAGCCAGGTTTGAATTTCGATGGCGTATGCAAAGAAAAAGATTAACGCAAATGGCCAAGGAAACAATGAGAACCTGATGACTTTTAAGGCTATTGAGAAGTAAACCGACAAGGAGTGAAATCGACCAAAAAAATAGATTTAAGTATGCAAGTCCTAGAAAGTTCATCTTTTATTTATTTTACGGATCACAAAAAATATATTTCATTTGAAAGTTTGTTCTTCTTACATCTCAATTACGTCTTCCACTATCAATGCAATTTTTAAAAACCTTCCTCACTTTTTCCTTACTTTGCCTAGTCGGTTGTGAACTCGACCTTACGGAACCGGAAACTCAGGACACCAACGACTCACAAACAACCTCCGCTTTGGATAGCCCCAAGGAGCCGAAAGCTCCTCCTCCTACTACTGCTCCTCCTCCTGCCCCAATCCGCACCGAAATCATACCACAGCCAATAAAGCCCGAAAAAAAAGATCCGGAACCTGAACCGACCCCTGCTCCATCCCCGATTCAACCTGAATTTTCGGACGAACTGCTGCAAGCAGTCAACAATTGGCGGTAGATTCCCCAGAGCGTATTCCCACTAAGCAACGTCAGCATCAGGGAAGGAGTGGTCTTTCAATTGATCGGAAAGCAAAATGAAATCATGGCTTCCACTCCATATCCCGCTGGTAAGGAGGTGGTGGTCAAAGCAGTATCCGGTGAGACGCTTTACGTTTCCCCAACGATCGCTTCGAAATTGCAAGCTACCATCCCAATGGCCAATACCGACTTCAAGCAATGCGTCGCTTTTCGCTATGAAATGGGTAAGAAAGTGATAGAAATGAGAGAGAGATTGCGCAAGGAACGCGCTTTGAACGCGGAAAAAACGAACTCCTCCACTGATTCAAGCGCGACAACGGATGCTCCATCCGATCTGGACGAACTTCCAGTTCCTGGTGATTTTGGTCATGGAAAGTTTTGCATTTGTTCGGATTGTCGCGAAAAAAGACTGGCATTAACGGGATCGATGAAATAATTATTCACTATGAGCTCCATCAGTAAGAAAAAAAAGAAAAAGGATATAGAAATTGGTGATCACGTTAAGGAAACGGTCGCCTCGAAGGGCAAGAAAAGATGTGGAGAAGTCCTCATGATTTTGGCCGATGATCCAGGCGATCCCACCATGGAGTGCGTGGAGGTTCACCCCGACGACCTCACTCCTTTGGAAAAAGGATCCGATGGAATGAGAACCTTTCGAGCCAAGAAATCCAAGCTCAAGCTGTACACTCCTCGGAAACAATTATTCGCGAAAAAGACCTTTGAGAAAGGCGACGTCGTTCGCCATAAGAGAGGCTCCACCATCCGGTACGGTAGAATCGTATGCTTCGTGCATCCGGACGGTCTTTATTCCACCTCTCACGAAGAAGGATACAATGGAAAGGATCTTCTAGAGTGTGTTGAAATCGACAAAAAACCCGGACTTTTGCAAATCATCGGACCTGACGGAGAACCGAAAAGATTTCAGGCCCAAGGGAAGGACTGCAAGATAATCAAAGTCATCACCGTTGACTCCAAGGGAGAAGACACCACCATGCACCGCCTCGACATTCCGGACGACGAGGAAGATTTTTGAGCCTAGACGCCCCCCTTTCATCAGTTGAAATAAGCGTCAAGTTCTTCTTTTTTGACGCGGACCACCCTACTTCCCGGAGTTTTGTAGGCGCAGATCCTGATCGAACGAAGAGCGCCATTCGATGACTCGAAGGAAATCCTGATCGTGCCTCCCGAAGACCAACGGGTGTTGCACCACTTCAAGGAGTAAGCGTGCAACAAATAGTCAATGGTCTCGGCTCTATTTAGATAGAAGGAGCCATCGATCTTTCGAACCAACGGAAAAAATACTCGAGGCTCAACGACTAGTTGCCGTAATCGCCCTTCTTGATCTTTTGGGCGCTGGCGGTCGAAACCCCCGTAACCTCGGCGACCTCTTTGAGCGTTTTTCCGGCAGCAAGGTGACTCTTCACTTCGGCGATTAACTCGGGGGTGATTTTCTTTCTCTTTCCTTCGATGCCGAACCGAGCGTAAAAGGAGGATTTCGCAATCGGGGGCAACCCCTTGACGTAGCATTCCAGGTAATCTACGACGCTCCTGAAAATTTTACGACCGTCATTGCGCAGATGCTTTTTATGATCATCCTTTATCAAAGAATAAAAATCTTCCTTCTTAACTTTTACGTTTTTATTGGCCTTGATTTGCTTTTCGATCTTACGCTTTAACTTCTCAAGATCCTTAATGCTCGTTTGTTCTGAAATATCCATATTTTTATATTTATAAAATTTTCTTTGCTTACAAGTAAAAACTATAACTTTTAACGTAAGATTCGATCTAAACTTCTATATTGAATTGCCTCAAGCAAATGGTTTTTTTCAATCATATTCGATCTGTCCATATCTGCTATCGTACGAGCCACCTTGAGTATCTTGCCAAAGGCTCGAGCCGACAAAGAAAGTCGTTTCATGGCGGCGCTGAGCAGCTCCATGTTCTCCTCCGACACGGCGCAAAACTTCTTGACCAAACTTTCCGACATATTCGAATTCCATTTACAGTTCTCTCCGGCAAACCTTTCGTCCTGAATTGACCGACAAGCTAGAACTCTCCTACGGATATCCGCCGAAGATTCGCCTGCCGATTTCGATCTCAACTCGTCGAATGAGACCGTGGGAGCATCGACGTGTATATCAATCCGATCCAACAGCGGACCACTTATCTTGTTTCGATAATTTTGGATTTGCGGAATCGAGCACCTGCATTTGTTTGAATCGTCTCCCAGATAACCGCAAGGACAAGGATTCATCGCAGCCACGAACATAAATCGACATGGAAGCGTGACCTTGCCGGCGCTTCTTGAAATCGTCACCACTCCATCCTCCAGAGGTTGTCGAAGAACCTCTAAGGCCGATCTCTTGAACTCGGGCAGTTCATCGAGAAAAAGCACGCCGTTGTGAGCCAATGAAACCTCTCCCGGACCCGGTTTCGTCCCACCTCCCAAAAGACCGACGTCGCTGATGGTGTGGTGCGGAGAGCGAACGGGCCTTTCCATTCCAGAACCTTTGGAGTTCATCGAAACGCCTCCAATTGAAAATACGTTCAAAATTTCGACGTATTCATCCAGAGAAGGCGGAGGAAGAATGCTGGGGATTCTTTTTGCGATCATGGATTTCCCCGAACCCGGGGGACCTACCATTAGAAAATTATGTCCGCCCGCCACCGCAATTTCCACGGCCCTCTTCAGAATTCTCTGCCCTTTGATTTCACTGAAGTCGAGTGTAGGCGAATCATCCTTTACGCGTAGATAAGGACTCTCTTGCCTACGCAAGGGCTGGAGGTCCAGTTGTCCGCAAAAAAAGTCGGATGCCTCAGACAAGGAAGCGATGGGATAAACGTCGATTCCATCGACCAAGCAAGCCTCCCATGCGGATTCAGGGGGCAACGCCAAGCCTTTGATACCCATTTCGCGGGCCAACATCGCCATAGCGAGTCCACCGCGAACTTTGCGAACTTCACCAGACAAGCCCAGTTCGCCGGCGACCAGATAGTCGCCCAACTTGGAATAATCGGACTTGCCGGTAGCTGCAAGCAGAGTCAAGGCAATAGGCAAGTCGAAGGCAGAACCCTCTTTTTTCAAATCACCCGGGGCCAAGTTGATCGTGACTTTAGTGCGAGGCAACGCGAACCCCGAATTGGACATCGATGAGTAAACCCGGTCCATGGACTCCTTGACCGCGGCATCCGGAAGACCGACGAGATTACAACGGGGCTCTCCCCTTTCGCCGCCATTGGCCTCCACGGTTACTCGGATTGCCTGAACCCCTTGCAGAGTCGCCGATGTTGTACTGGCTAACATTCAGGAACCCCTGCCTCTGACCAAGGAAGAAACTTCTCTAAACTTAGGATGTTCCGAAGAGCCTATGATCGAATAAAGAACGCTTTCAATTCCCAACAAATGGACACCTGCTCGCCCAAGTTCCTCGAGCGCGTACTTGCCGTCCTCATCTCTTCTAGAAGCGATGCAATCAGTGATGACGGTAACGCCGACGTCACGGGCTCTCGCATCCAGGGCGGTAAGATAAACGCATATCGAGGTCTCGATGCCCGAGAGGAGAATGTGATCGACTTTATGATGACTGAGGTAATCGCAAAACAAGTCACATCCAAAAGCCGAAAAAGTAGTCTTTTCAATCACTTTTCCTCCTCGCAATTCGTCTCTAATCGGAGAAATCGTCTCACCCAACTTATCAGGCGCTTGCTCCGTGACCAAAGTCGGCAATTCGATACTTTGGAAAGCTTGGAGAGCAAAGACCAGCGACTTCACCAAGTCCTGCTCTTTTTCCGTACCCAGGCTTGCTAGAAGTTTGGGCTGGATATCCATAAAAACGGAAACAACGCCTTGCCTTACGTCCTTAAACATAAAATCCTCGATCTTTTTTAGTTAATTTAATAATAACGAATTTTCCCCTATCTATCCTATTTTCCAAGTCGTTAGTAAAGTAATTTACAAAACTCAAACCCAGAACCTTAAGATGACAACTTCCAAACTAACACTTGTTTTAGGGGTTCTTGCGTTGGTCTTGAGTTTGCAGTCCTGCAAAAATCGAAAAGTCGATGAGTCGAAGATTACCATGAGACCGAAGATTTACATGGAAGGCGCATCCCCGATACCTCTGTTCGAAGAATACGACATGACAAGCGTTCAACTGGGCACGGTGCAAAATATTCTTTCGGAAAAGGAGAACGACAGGGTTTTCGCCCTTTGGCTCGTGCTTGACCGTCGAAGCGCCTTTTTTCTGCAAAAGGAGACGGCGATGAACCTCGGAAGGCGCTTCCAGCTCGTTTCCAATGACCAAGTCATCGGTATCCATCCGATCGAAGCGACCATTTCCAACGGTATCCTACCCTTCCTCTTGTCACCCAAACTGAAGGAGGAAGAGGCCAGGTTTCTGCACGCCCAACTTTCTCAATCCCTTCTTTACCTGCAAGCCGAACTTTCAGAAAAGAGAAAGTGAGATTCGCCCTTATCATCTTCTGGGGACTGACCTGTCTTTTTTGGGCAGCAAACGCCGAGACCCCACCTACCTTTCAATTATCGTGGCCAACGCCAAACCCTTCCTACGCTCAAGGACTTGGGTACTCCGCCTTTCTACAGAAAACCGGGCCCGACAAGGAATTTAGTTCAGGGGCCTTTGGATGCGTCAGAAACAACGGACACAAATTTCACGAGGGAGTCGACCTTTTTCCCATTCGAAGAGATAATCACGGGCGGGCGCAGGACTTGGTTTTTGCCGCTTTAAGCGGAAAGGTCTCATACCTCAACCAAAACGCCGGCTACAGCGCATACGGTAAATACCTTGTCTTGGAGCATAGTTCCTTAAAACCTGCGATTTACACTTTGTACGCTCACCTCGCTGAGATCCTGCCAGAGCTTAAGATTGGTACCGAGGTACGAGTGGCCCAGGCACTGGGCAAAATGGGAAACTCCTCCTCCTTTGCAATTCCCTTGAGTCGTTCGCATTTGCATTTCGAAATTGGCCTACGCTTATCCGATCGATTTCAGAACTGGTTTGACTCAAAGTCGTTCAAGACTCCCAACAGGCATGGCAACTTCAGTGGTTTCAACCTAGTGGGAATCGATCCGCTTCATTTCTTCTCCGAGTATCGGAACAAATCTTTCAAAGATCCATTGGGCTATCTTCAATCCCTCCCTACCGTCGTAAAAATCAGAATCAGGGCAAAAGGGCCGGTTTTCTTTGCCCGCAGGTATCCCAGCCTTTGCCCCAACTTCAAATCTTCTGCCTTGTCTTGGGACTGCTCGTTTGGTCCGTTTGGAATTCCCTTGCGAATCGAGCCCGCCCGAAACCCCAAATCCTCGGACGGACAAATCGAAGTTCTCAGTTATGATTTGAAGGAAAGTGAAAAACCTTGCCGAAAACTGATTGAAAAAAAGAATGGCGCCTACCGTCCGACCGATCAGTTGCAAAGTTATCTCGAGCTTATATTCGGTATCTGAACCTTGAAGGGTTGCTCCAAATCGATTGCCTATTTCGTAAGCTCCCATGGGTTGGGTCATGCCACGAGGAGCGCGGCCATCATCAATCAGATCCATGAGCTTGATCAGAATTTCGGCTTTCTCATATTCAGTAACCTGAGCAAGACCTTTTGGAGCAAAAGCTTGAATGAAGGCGTAGAGTTTTCGAACGAACGAATGAAAACCGACGTCGGATTGGTTCAACTCGACCCATTTCAATTCAACCATATGGATACCATCGCTCAACTGAGGATCTTTTTGAGGGGCGACCGCGAGCAAGACGATGCGATCCGAAAACGCATGAGCCAATCAAACGCGGTTCACGTTGTGGCCGACGTTTCGCCCCTCGGGCTCAGAATGGCCGAATCAATCGGCCTAAAAAGCACGCTTGTTGAGAATTTCACCTGGGATTGGATTTATGAACCCTTCGCAGAGATCCATCAGGAGTATGAACCCATTTGTGATCGAATTCGCCAAATCAATTCGTCCGCCAACCTAAGAATTCAAGTAGAACCCTTCGGCAAGCCAAGAAAGCATTCAGCTAAGGCAAGGCCCGTTCACAGAGAGTTTCGTACAGACCCAGCCGTCATTAGAAAACAAATGGGAATTTCTCCCTCCGAGGACTTTACGCTCATATGCACCGGTGGAATAGCATACGAATACGCATTCATCGATCTTCTGAAGGAATCAGAGGGAAATTATCTGCTTTGCGGATCTTTCCATAAGCTGCAAAAAAGCAACAATATCGTTTACCTGCCGATGGACTCCCCTTTTCATTTTCCGGACTTGATCAGAGCTTCCTCCAGGGTCATTGGAAAAGCTGGCTACGGAACCACGGTGGAGTGCTGGGCGGCCCACAAAAGATTTTATGCAATTTTTCGCGATGACTTTAGAGAAAGCGAAGTCCTCAAAGAATTCATCACCAAGGAAAATTTGGGGGAAGAAATGAAACTAAAGAATTTCCAAGCGGGTTCATGGATTGACCGACTGCCCCCTCTTGATCAAGATTCGTCGATTCTTCAGACAAAACCCAACGGCAACCACTTCGTGGCAAGCCAAATCCTAAAATCCATTGAAGCAAATTAGAAGAGGTGAAAAAAAAGCCTTTCCGGCAAGCAATCATCCCAAACCTCACTCGGGAGAAAGACTTTCGTTTTTGAGTGGTTTTTCCGCATCTATTTTGGTTGGCGTCCTAATTCTAACGACGAATCAGGGCTTTGTTTTCCCTCAAGGCGGACCCATTCGACAGGTTGGCGAATCCGAGCTAATTTGGGATATTCGGAAAAAGAGCGAAACTCCCATTCAAAGCAAAACCTTCATTGAAGCCAACCCCTCCGTCCCTGACCATGCTCCGGATAAGTCGGAAATGTTTTCCTTCAAGGATCAACAGGCTGCCAACCCCTAAATTCCAAGATTCCCACAGTGGAGGGGACGAAGAGGACTCAGAAGATAGTGGAGACAGAGAGCCAGACCTCGCCCCCTCCACCCAGACCGGAGATCACTGATTTTTTCACCAAGAGCGCAGATCCCGCAAACTCTCCGATCGATGACCATAGGCAAATGAGCGCCCCAAAGTCCGTAAATGCTTCCAAGTCAAATTTAGCCAAGCTTGAAAAAGCTTCCAGTGGTTTCTATTCGGAGAAGAAGACTCTCTCGGATAATTCGGAACTCGTCGTTTTGGGCGATTCGGGTTCTCCCGAGAATGAAGTTCTTGGTAAGATTAACCCGAAGGATCCGAAGCCTGTTTTTGCCTCTCGTCCAAAAATTTCGCCTAAGGTAATTCAAGGTCCGGTCCTTAACTCAATCAAACCAGCCCCAAGAATAGGCTCGATTTCCGTGGAATGCAGATTTCATCCTTATGGCGTTTACGTTCAGGAAATGCTGCAGGCGATCGAAGAGCAATGGGGGCAACTCGTTCGAGGTTCTTTGCCTTACCTTGGGAAAGCGGCGCTTCCAGGCAGAATTTCGCTTCAATTTACGCTCGAAATGAATGGAAGAATTCGATCCCTGATACGAATTGATCAGGAAGGGAATAGCTTGGCCTCTGATCTTTGCAGACAGGCAATATCCTCCCGGGCTCCCTTCGGGGAATGGTCGGAGGAAATGAAGAAAGACTTCGGTTCATCCGATCTGGTAACGATCCATTTTTCCTATTATTGAATTCAAAATGAAGGAGTTGCCCCTCGCAGAGAACTGCCGAATCATTGAGGAAACCGAAGACGGCATCGTCGTACTCGAAAAGGGACATGGCGTGCTTAGCCACCCTAATCCCAGCAAAGGCAACTCCAATCACGGCAACGCTCGAACAATCATTCGAGCGGAATACGACCATGAAGGAGAGTTGTACGCTTTGAGCCCGAATTCAAACTTGCATATGACCCATCGACTTGATTCCCCGACTTCTGGACTGATGCTTGCAACCTACGAAAGGACTCTGGCCAAGGAAATCAAAAATTTGTTCAAGGCTAGAGCCGTAAACAAGACCTATCATGCCATTGTCGTCGCAAACGACAAATTGCGGAAAGGCATTTGGACGGATCTATTGGAGGAAAAACGGACCAATGGAAAACTACGGGTCATCGCAGGGAAAGGAATGCCCTCAAAAGCAGAATGTTTCGTCGAAAAGTTTCCCTCCGGACCGAATCGATTGGCTTTGCTTCGCCTAAGACTTCATACAGGAAGAACTCATCAGCTCAGGGTTCAAGCCGCAGTCAGAAGACTGCCTATCCTAGGCGACAGAACCTATGGCGACTTTACTGCCAACCGAAAGATTGCCCGAAAGACCGGCATCGAGAGACTCTGTCTTCACGCATCCGGCATCAATTTGAAGATCAAAGACAAAAAATTCGCCTTTCACAGCCCCATGCCTCAAGAGTTTGAGGAAATTCTCGCCGGCAGTTAGATATCGAAGTTCGCCGAAAACAACAAGGCGTGGGACTTGATCCGGTCGTAAGCGTCATTGGCCGCGGACAAGTAATACCTGTAATCGGCGCAAAGACTCCATCCGTCCGAGAAATTGTATCCGAACCCTAAAAGGAAGTCATAGGCAAAACCAACGTCGCTGGGTTCCCCGGAGGAACCCCCGTCAATGCCTACGAAACCAAAGCCCATGCCCATGCCCGCCCGAAAGTCCAAGGCCTCGCCTACTTCAGTTTCAAGAATGATTCTCGCCAACAAATTGTTAACCCCGACGGAGACGCTGCCGCTGCCGTCATAACCCATGTAAGAATATTCCCCTTCCGCCCGCACAGATCCAAAATCCTTGCCGACTTGAAAGCCGATAAGATAACCGCCGTCACTGGTAAAGGAGTCAATGACCCCACCTGATCTGATCGCCCCATCATCGGGAAAGGCAAAGCCGATCAACGGACCAAAATAATACCCCTCTCTCCTCAGAGATTCGTCGGAGGAATATAGCTCGGCGTAAGCCTCGTCGATATCATCGGAATCCTTACCCGCAGACAAAGCCTTATCCTCTTCGGAGACTTCATCTGATTCGTCTCTTGTAGGTGAATCGGGAACGAAGCCGGCATCAGGGCTTGCGGGCGGTTCCGGGAAGTCAGGTAGGCGGACGAAAGGGATATCCGACTCGGGAGTGGGAACTTTGGGAGATGGCAACGGAGTTCTCTTCGCAGCAGGAGGAAAGCTTAAGTTTGGGCCCTCAGGCTGGGGCTTTGCCAACAAAGCCGATATTCTACCTTCATGAGCGCGGGAACGAGACTTAAGCTCCTCCAAGCGATTTAGAATGCTGACTTTGCCGGTATTTCCCCACAGAAGCATTGAGGAGATAAAAAAGAAAAATACAAGTTGAGTTGGGCGATTCATGGCAAGTACGTCATGCTTGTGATTTTTCCCGAAAAGTGAAGTAAGAAATCTAGACAAAAAAGCGCCGGGCGGTAGATTGGCGGGAACCGCCCGGCGCGGGTGTGGTGGATGGGAAAGAAAGTTATTAACAATGGAGGGTATTTCTACTCAATGCAATACAAATTTTCATTTGTGCGGATGAACAGATTGTTTCTAGAAATCGCAATCGAAGAGCGGACGTTATCCTCATAATCACTACCCATCTTGGCAAAATTCAGGATTTCTCCGCTAAGAGAGGATACGACCAAAACCTCCGCATTATGATTCATTACAAAAATCATGCCGTCTCCGGCAGTCGGCGAGGAACGCCATTTGTACTTGCCCGGCAAGGTGACCGTCCAATCAGTTTTTCCAGTCAGTGGATCGACCCGGCACAATACCTTCCTAAGGTCGCTAAGAATGAAGAACTTCTCCCTGTAGTGCAGGGGGGTCGGAACGTCGGAGGTAAGATTCGGTTGGTCACTCGTTTGCCAAGCTAATCCGGAGTTACCGGAGTGAGTGCCCTGCAGACCGGACTTAATCGCATAGACAGGAGCTTTTTTCGGAGCGCAGACCAAAAACAACCCACTGCCAAAGACCGGCGACGGAACCAGTCTCCACCATTCCTCCTTGTGTCCGGGATTCCAAGTACCCCAACGCCACAATTCGTTTCCATCTTCGGGATCATGCCCCGTAATGACGTCGCCTCCAGCGACAATCAATTGATTCTCGTTGGGAATGATGGTCCCAAAGGACTCCAAGGATTCCTTGCGGGCGTCGGACTCCCTGTTGCGCTTCCAGATGGTTTTGCCGTCTTTGGGATCCATGCAAAGAATAAAGGAAGAGGCTTGGGGTTCACCGCGGCCGTGCACCGGTTCGTTTCTTTGCAAGACGGGAAGATACAAACGAGCGTTCCAAAAAGTAGGGGATGCGGAAAAAGTCCACTGAAAGCAGAAGTCACCGTAGTCTTCCTGGATGTTTCTGCGCCATTGCTCGGCTCCATCCAAAAGATAGCAAACCAAATCTCCGTTTCCATAGAAGAACACCACCTTGTTTCCATCCGAGACCGGAGAAGGACTTGCGTAATTGGACTTAGAATCGAGCTTGTAGTCAAAACCATCGCCACGGGGACGGTAACCGCTTCCGGCAACCTTACGCCAAAGCAATCTTCCATCGTCCCGGTGATAACACAGAGCGAGCAAGTCTCCCTTTGAGGGAGCCCCGCCCGAAGTGGAGGTCTCGACGGAAGACACGAACACCCGATCTCCGATAATGATCGGAGTTGCCGCGGACGGACCGGGCAAGTCGACTTTCCATTTGACGGCTTTGTCGCTGCTGAAAGAGGAAGGAAGCAAACCGGCATGGTATGCCGATCCATCGTAAGTCGGACCTCTCCAATTCGACCAATCGGTTTTCTTGAGACCTTGCCCCAAGCAAGCGACTGCCGAGGACATTAGAAGCAAAGATAGGGAAACTCTTCTCATCCCCCCAACCTATATTCAATCCTAGTCAACGATCAACCAGTAATTGCTCAAGCTCTCTCTAGAGCCTCTTTGCCTCCTCCTGAGCCTCGGCCTCGTACCACTCCGTCAACTCATCCAGAGATTCCGGATCATTGGCATTGGCCATGAACTCAAGTTCGAAATCGGAAGCGATTTCGGAGTCCAACTTTTCAAAGTCCGAAGAGGAAAACCTTTTCTTTAAAAAAACGATCGCAAGGAAGGAAAACAGAATCAGGAGAATGCAAAATAAAATTTCCAGAAGCATTAGATTGAAGATGATCTCATTTTTTCCGCGATTTTTTCCGACAGCGCCGAAACCGCCAGGACCAAAGCCTTCACTTCTTCCCTTTTGCCTTCACCTTCGATTTGAAATTCCTGATCAAAAACCTTTCGCTCCAAGCGATTGTCGGGTGACTTTATTTCCCAAAACGCCTTTAGGCGAACTTGGTTGACTGAAATTTTCTCAAAGCGTTCTACGGTGATTTCTACTTCATGTTCGAAATCCATTTTTCTACGATGCGGAAAGAAACCATAATTCAGACTTCCCAACTGATGACTCAGGATCTGAGAAATTAACCGAGACATGCCCAGAGACAGAGGTTCCCCCCATCGATCGAGCTCACAGAATTCAATGATTTCGTCATTGGGTCGAAAAACCATGCGGTTATCTTCCAAATACCTGGACAGACGGACTTCCATCACGTAGAAACTCGGGGCCGAGGCATCGGAGAAGTTGGAATCAAGGCCATTGAAGTTCAACAGATAAAATTTGGACGGCTTATGGCTGGAATCAGGCAATATGCAGGAGACAAGCAATAGCTGCGCAAGGCAGAAAACGGAAATGCAGATGTGCTTCATTAGTCAGGAACGGGCTTGCCCATGATGAAAGCCTGAGGATTCCTTTCAATCATGTCGGCTAGGTTTTTAAGGGATTTCGCCATACTCGATACGTCGCCTAGGGTTTCATGCAGCTCGAAATTCAAATCGGAACCCGGCTTGAGCAAGGAATCCAAATGCAGAGTCAGTTGGTTTAAATTAGTCAAGGTTTCCTGCGCTTTTCGAGAACTCAAGTTCAAGCTGTCCCCGAGGGGAGAAAATTTTTCGCGAAGAAGCTTCAAGGTTTCACGGATGCTAGCGCTGCTGGAAATAAACTCTGAGGAAATGTCGTCCATGTCGAGTTCCTGGAATCTCTGCGTGGCTACGACTAACAAGGAGCTGATCTGCTTGCTGAGCTTTTCGAGGTTTAGGCTTTCGCTTATGCCGGCGAAAATCGAAACTTTTGTTCTGATTTCCTGATGACCGTGCATTTGATCCATATCCTCCGAAATAGGATCGAGATCGGAGGTCGTCAAGTTCACGTAAAGAATACCGGTAACGAAGCTTTCCTGGTTAAGTTGCCCGACTAACTTGGGAAGGATCGTTTTCTTGATGTTGCCATTGGAATCAAAAATTTCATTGGTTTCCTCCACCATGTGACGCTGCACCAATTTTCGATTGATTTCTATTTGCACCGGAACCGGACCATCCTCCAATGCCTCCCCAAGATAAAACCTTTCCACCCTCCCAATGCGGACGCCATTGAAAGTGACTTTGCTTCCTTCGTGAAGACCGTAGAGGTTTTCGTTAAAAACCAAGACAAACCTCTCGTTGTTTTCCCTCAAAAAAGACAAACTCCCGGTAAAAAAGGCAAACCCCAGAAGAATGAAGACTGCCCCAAAGCAAAAAACGCCAACTAAAAGTCTGTTAATTCGTTTATTCAATTCCCTCTCAAGATTAACCGATAATTCAGGACCTGCAATAAAAGTTTTAGTCTTTTCTCAGCAAGAAATTTCGTAGGGTCGGGTTTTCCTCGTTTGCCAGCAATTCATCGGGCTTTCCCCTGGCCACGATGGTCCTCTGGGTCGGATCAAGAAAGACCGCGTCGTCGGCGATTTCAAAAATACTTGCCAGTTCATGGGTTACCACCACGAAAGTCATTTCCAAGTTTTCCTTCAAGTCATTGATCAAGTTGTCCAAACGCCTCGAGTTGATGGGATCCAGACCAGCGGAAGGTTCGTCGAAAAAAAGCACCTCGGGATCCAAAGCCATTGCTCTGGCGATACCCGCACGCTTGCGCATGCCTCCACTGATTTCAGAAGGATGGAAATCCTCAAAGCCCTCAAGCCCCACCAAGCTCAGTTTGAATTTAGCCAGGTCCTTGATCTCCTCGTCGCTAAGTTCCGTATGCAACTCCAAGGGGAGGCAAACGTTTTCCAAGAGACTCATGGAGCTCCACAAGGCTCCCCCTTGAAAGAGAACCCCGAAGTTGCTCAGCAGCCCTTGACGCCTTTGGATGCTCTCTTCCCATAAGTTGAAGGACTTGAAGCAAATGCTCCCCTTTGCAGGAGGCAACAAACCAATCATGGAACGGAGCAAGGTACTCTTACCGCAACCACTCTGCCCCATAATGACGAGACAACTACCTTTGCAGACGGAAAAATCAAGGTTCCTCAAAATCGTCGAATTTCCATAATTCAACTCAAGATCAGTCACTGAAATCAAGGTCTCGCTCATCCGGTTCTACCGTAAGTTCATCATACTGAAAACAACTTCAAAAGCCGCGTCGGCTACGACGATCAGCGTAACGGAAGTCACGACCGTGGAGGTGACGGATTTGCCAAGGGCCGCTGAGTTGCTGCCCGTATGAAGCCCCTTGTAGCACCCGACCAAGCCAATGATCAGCCCAAAAGCCAGACTTTTGACCAATCCGGAAAACACTTCCCACATTCCCAGAATTGCGCTTTGGGTTTGTTCGATGTAGTGACTTACCGAGAAATCCATCACTTGCGTGCCGACGACCAGACCACCCATCATTCCAATGAGGTCGGCGTAAATCGTAAGCATGGGAACCATGACCAGCAAGGCGAGGGTCCTGGGCAGCACCAGAAATTCCATGGGCGAGACCGCAAAGGTTCGAAGAGAGTCCAACTCCTCATTGAGTTTCATATTGCCGATTTCGGCTGCGAAAGCCGCACCCGTTCTGCCGGCCATTATGATTCCCACCATCAAGGCGCCCATCTCACGCACCATGGCCAGGCAGACAAGATCGGCGATGTAAATTTTCGCATTAAACTTCTCAAGTTGCACGCTTCCCACGAATGCCATGGTCAATCCGGTGAGAAAACTGATCAGGGTGACGATGGGCAATGCAGCGGCGCCGCAATCCCTGCAACAAAGGACGAAATCCTTGAATCTCATTTGAGTGCGCCAGAGAAAAAGATTAAAGATCGAAATGATCCAAGCCCCAAAGAAATTGATGCAGCTTAAGAAAATCGATCCCCAAAACACTGCCCCCAGAGGAGTAAATGGCGAAGTCGCCGGCTTTTCTTCTCGCTTCGTCTGTTTCTCGGATCTTAATTTGAAGATTTTCTCAATTTCTTCGGGGAATTCTCGAACGGATGCGATTTTCTTCTCATGCAGAACGGAAGATTTTCCGTTGACGAAGGCAACCAGCCTTGAATCCCATACCAAATCGGACGAGACTTTGAACGAAACCCGAAGGATTTTCGGATTTTCTTCAAAAAAAGCCTTCCAACTAGCCTCCACCGACCCTAAGCTTTCCCCGTTGACCGTCCAGTCACCGCCAAACCTACACTCCGCCTGATCCGAAAAAGTATTGAAATAAACGGAGGGAGGAGCAGGATGCGACTGCATCCGTAGGTTTTTTTGCTCTGCTGCCTCACTCATTCACTTGAAATCAATCACTATTCCCCAAGGAACCACAATGTCAATCAAAGCTTTATTATTCGACTTGGATGGAACTTTGATCGATCAGTTCGAAGCGATTCATCGCGCTTTCAGTCGAGTCTTGGTGGAGATGGGCTTTGACAAGCCATCCTTCGCCGAGGTCAAACGCGCGGTGGGCGGTGCAGCCGATGCAACCATGACCAAGCTTATCGGGACTGAGAGAGCCCAAGAGGCCCTCCAACGACTGCGACCCATCTTCGAGGAGGAGATGTTCAATGGCTTGATCGCTCTTCCCGGCGCCTTCGAAGTATTGCAATCGGCCCGGAAAAGAAGCCTGAACGCAGGTGTCCTGACCAATAAGCACGGACCGCATGCCCGAGCGGTTTGCGATTTCCTCGGTTTTTCCGAATTCCTATCCTTTACCATTGGAGCCAATGATACCGAATGGAAAAAGCCCAACCCAAAACTTTCCCACTATGCCCTTGAGAAACTTGGGACGCAACCACCTGAAACCGTCTATGTCGGAGACTCCCCCTATGACTATGAAACCGCCTGCAACTCAGGCATGAAAAGTGCCCTGATTGCTACGGGAACCCACTCGAAAACTGAGCTTGGTGAACTGGACGATTGCCTAGTCTTCGATGATTTGCCGGATTTTCTCGAAAATTATCCTTGGTAGGGAACTTCAAATTAAACAAGCCCATGGTTGACTTAAAAGGGCAAAGTTTGTACCGTATTCAAACTACCC
>JAYOEB010000002.1:38942-48760 GCA_038116775.1 Opitutia bacterium
TTTATACACATGCAAAAAACAAACGACTCCCTAGGCGAAGTTTGCACTTATTTTTCCGCCGAAGACTTGGGCCTGATTGTTCAAAGCGTACGAGATGACCGCGTGGAATTGGACTCCTTCGTCGTTCTTACCAACAAGGACGCAAAATGGAACCTCTGGAGAAACTGCAAGCAATTCGATCAGTTCTCGATACGCAGAGTCCTTTCTCCTCATCAGCTTTTGCGCAATGGAGAATATCTTCATCATCGTTGCTTCGTGGTTCTTGATGAATGCGATCAATGTTCGCTCGACTCTTTGATCGAACTCTTGAACAAGAGGATTGAGGAACCATTCTGCGTTCTTCATTTCAAGGAGGATCTTGACGCCGAGCTCATCCAACGCTTTTTTGATTCACAGAAAAAGCTAAACGACAGGCTTCGAGTCAGACGGGCAATCGAAAATCGAGTTTCTCATGCCAGGCGAACAGACAAACCATCCGAACTTCAATCGGACGACGTCTACTTATCCGACCTGAGCGGCCTTAGCGCATCCCGAAAAAAAGACATATCGGAAAGGCTTGAGAAGTTACTGCTTGAATCTCCCGAAAAGTTTCTCCGTCAAGCGATCGCTCAAATCAAAAGGGACCAAGAGGAATCTGGTTCTCAAGACCGAGGAAGGGATTAGCCGTACTCCGGTCCTTACTAGCCAAGCATGCCGCGCCTTGGTCCTTCAGGGCAAAGTTTTTGCTGTCGACTCTGTTCATTGCCCTGCTTTTGCCCAGCGCGGGCGTGTACTTCGTCCTGAAGAAGGAGTACGATCTTTCCGAAAAACTGGTTTACGGAAACCTTGTTGCCCAGGCAAATGCCTACAAAAACACTCTCACGCCCGCCCTTCTCTTCGAGGATTCCGCAACCGCCGGCGAAATCATCGAAACCATTTGCTATAACCCTCTCATCCTTGAGGCTGATCTTTGGATCAAGCAGGATGAGGAAATTGAAAATTCCTTTGCTCTCTTTGCTTCTTCCAATGCTTCCAAAGTGGAAAACCTTCCGCAAGTTGGTGAAATCTGGAACAAGGATTTCCTCGCCCTGACCACCGAAATTCGTTCCGGCGCGAAGACTCTGGGGTACTTCTCCCTCAAGAGATCCCTCAACGACCTAAACACTCGAAAAGAGCAGTCGATAGGCTTTGGGCTTATTTCCCTGGCAGTGATTCTCTTCGTGGTTCTCCTCATTACCCTCTGGTTTCAGAGTTCGCTTACTTTTCCTTTGAAGGAACTGATGACCGTAGCTGAAAAAATCACCCAGGAGAAAGACTACAGGCTGCGCGTCAAGGAGTTCGGCAGCGACGAATTCGGCCGCCTGACCAAATTATTCAACCAAATGATGGAATCCCTAAATGATTCCGACCGAAAATTAAGAAAATTGAATAACGAAATGGAGGATCAAGTCAGATTTAGAACCGAAGAATTATCTGAAACCAACACTCGACTAGTCGAGGAAATCAATTCGAGGGAGAAAACCCACACTGAGTTATTGAAGACGCGCGAAAAACTAACCCAACAACAAAACCTGGCCAGCGTTGGGCAAGTATCCTCCAACATCGCCCACGAATTAAGAAATCCGATGGCCGCGATTCGGAATGCCGTGTATTTTTTGAGAAAACACTTCACCATCGATTCCAAGGCCATTCAGCAACTGGACCTCATCGACTCGCAACTCAGTCAAAGCGACGAGGTGATTGAAAGATTGCTTGAATTGACGAAGGGCAAGAAATTGAAAGTTACCCAAACCGATCTATCAAAACTTGCGCAAGATGCGTTTGCCCTTTCCAACCCTACACAAAACGTAGAGCTTTTGCTCAAGATTGATTCGGCGCTTGGCCAACTTGAGGTGGACGCCCTGTTGTTTCGTCAAATATTGAACAACTTGTTTACGAATTCCATACAATCCATGCCTCATGGAGGAATCGTCAAACTTCTTTGCAGTCGAAAAGACAAGACGATAGAGATCAGGGTGATCGATTCGGGCATCGGCATCGCCTCCGAATTGTGGGAGAAAATATTCGATCCCCTCTTTACCAAAAGAAAACATGGCATCGGACTCGGACTTTCGTTATGCAAGGAGCTAATCGAAAGGCATGGTGGAAAAATCGCGGTCGAATCAAGTTCGGACGTCGGCTCTTGCTTTTTGATTACCTTACCCCATCAGCAGCATCAACCCTCGGAAAAACTAACCTGAAAATATGAATGGCCAAGACAAACGAAATAAAATACTAGTCGTCGACGACCACCCTGCCGTCCGGCAAACGATGCATGAAATCCTCAATGCCGAGGGCTTTGCCACCAAGGTCGCATCCAATGGAGCGGAGGCGTTGGAACTATGCTCGCAGGAAAACTTTGATTTTGTCCTTATCGACGTTCAAATGCCCGATCTCAATGGAGTCGAGGTTTTGAAGCAGAGCAAGGAATTGAGTGCCCATCGCCCCAAATTCATCTTCTTCACCGCTTATGCAATTCCCGAGCTGGAAGATTTGGCGAAATCGCTGGGCGCTTTTGCCTTTCTCAGGAAACCCATCAAGGTTGAAACAATCCTATCCTTGATTCGGCAAAACAGGAATTTTTCAATTCTGATACACTTTCAGAACGAAGAATTAAGAAATCGAATGGTCTCTCTTCTGGAAAACAGAGGTTATTTGCTTACCCAAGCGACTAATCACGACGACGCCCTCATTCAGCTTCGCCAGATCAATTACAACGTCGTCGTCTATGATTCCGATTCTCCAAGTCTCGAGCAGGAAAGCATACTGCGAACCATCAAGTCCTTGAATTCAGATACCAAGTGCATTGAAACCAACGAAGACGAAGACTTCGAGGAAATCGTCAAGGCGATTTCCTTCTTCAGTCAGGAAACCAGACAGACCTTAAACTGAAAAAACCTTTGGCAAGCAACCATCGCATCGATGAAGGGCTCTGCCTGGCTAAACCACCTGAAAATCCCGTAGAATCAGCAAATGCGAACCAAGGGGAACACGCTCGAACAAATCAATCACGTCATCGTTTGAAAGCTGCAAGCAACCCGAACTGGCCGGTTTTCCTAAATTTTGCTCATGATTGGTGCCGTGAACGTAGATAAAACGGCGAAAGGAATCGACCTTCCCTCCCTGATTGAGGTCCTTTTCCAATCCCATCAAGCGTAGAATTCGAGTGGTGATCAGATTTTTTCTCTGCTCTTGCTCTGGAAATTCCGAAAACCGCAGACCCGTTGACTTTCTGGCCTCGAAAACCGTACCCAAAGGCTCTCCACCCCCTATTTTCTCACAAACTTCATGCAACCCCCATGGGGTGCCCAGAGAGTTTTCCAGACAGGATGGCGGATTCTTCGAACTTGACATCAGGTACTCCTTTTCGCTTTTCCCATTATGGAAAACGAATATTTTCTGCATCTTGATGGATGCCATCAAAACCACTCTCGTCTTCTCAAATCCAAGAGCGTTCAACGCTTTAACGTAATCATCATACAAACCATCTACATTCATTGAAAAAATATCGTATCGGAATCGTAGGCGCTACGGGCGCCGTTGGCCAAGAAATTATTCAACTTCTCGAAAAAAGAGATTTTCCCCTCGCCGAGGCGAGACTGCTTGCCTCCGGTCGGTCGGCGGGAAGAAAGATGGAGGTTTGCGGAAACGCGGAGGAAGTGATCGAAACTAAACCCGAAGCTTTCAAGGGCCTCGACCTCGCCATCTTCAGTTCGGGATCTGAAGTTTCAATTCAATATGCCGATCTCGCCAGAAAGCAAGGTTGCGTCGCCATCGACAATAGTTCCGCCTTTCGTATGGATAAGAACGTCCCCCTCGTCATTCCCGAAATCAACCCCGATGCATTGGATACCCATCGGGGTATCATCGCAAACCCGAATTGTTCGACTGCCGTTACCCTCATGGGCTTGTTCCCCCTGCACCGAAGGTTTGGTCTTAAGAGATTGATCACCTCGACTTATCAGGCGGTCTCGGGAGCAGGCGCCCTTGGTCTCACCACTTTGCTCAACGAACTTGGGGATGATTACCCCAACGAATCGCTCGAGCAAGAGTCCCCCTTCCCTTACCCCATTGCATTCAACCTTATTCCACACATTGACGATTTTCGCGACGATGGATACACCAAAGAGGAACTCAAGATGAGAAACGAGTCGAGAAAGATTCTCGGACTGCCCAACTTATCCGTATCCTGCACCTGCATAAGGGTTCCCGTCAAGAGAGCTCACTCGATTTCCGTCAATGCGGAATTCGAATCACCCGTAAACGTTCCGGATGCCCGAAGGGCGATTGAGGAATTCGAAGGGGTCGAACTCTTCGACTCGCCCAATGAGCGAAAGTATCCCATGCCCCTAGCCTATGCCGAAAAAGAAGCCTGTGGTGTGGGCAGGCTCCGCGTCGATCACGCTCTGCCCAACGGCTTGGCCCTTTGGGTCGTCGGGGATCAGTTGTGGAAAGGAGCCGCCTTAAACGCCATCCAAATCGCCGAGTCTCTGATCGAGCGTCAATGCCTGAAGTTCATGATCTGAAATCTGGCAAACATCTTGCTATATATCCCGTTATGAATCCAGTCCTTGCAAGCAACGTGATCAGCCTCGGCAAAGCTTTGGTGGAAAAAATCACCCCTCCCCAACCTGCCCAGCTCAATGGCTCGAGCAAATCTTTTTCAACCGAACTCAATAAAGTCACCAAGATTGGAGAGAGTTCCTGTTCGTTGTCTTCTCTTCGGGCCGATCTTCTCCAGGATCCGGAAGTCGAAAGCTTCATCTCAGCCAACCCCCATACTGAAATCTATTTCCAGAAAAGAGCGGACGGCAGCACGCAAATTCTTTCATCCTCGGGCTCGTCTCTCTCCATTGACAAAGACAGCCCGACCAATCAGCTCATCACGGATTACGTCGACCGGTGTTTCAAGGAAGGAAAGAATCTTTCTCCACATCGCCCCGGCAGCGTATTGTTCACTAGGTAATCCCCCGTCGATTTCAGATGGTTAGGACAGGCTGATCAAATGCAAAGACCATCTGACTTCCTTCTCATAGAGAGGATCAATCAGTGCCCCAAATTAGCCTCCTTAAAGAGCATCAACGAGACTCTCTGCGATCTTTTGGATTCGGAAGACAGTTTCGTCAGCCAGATTGCCGAAGTCATCCGCTTGGATCCCTCCCTTACCACTCGCGTATTGGACTTGGTCAACTCCATCTTTTTCGGGAGCAAGGAAAGCGAACGTATCTCCGGGGTTGAGGAGGCCTCCATGTTTCTGGGTCTCAATCGCATCAGAGACTTGATCGCCGCCACCCCCGTCATCGAGGAAATATTCAAACTCGGAAAGAAAAGCACCGCCTTTCCGTGGGTCGACTTTTGGAAGCACAGTATCGGAACCGCCATGCTGACCCGTGAAATTCTCTCTTTCGTCGATGAGGAGTTCGAGAAAGAAGCGGATTACGTTGCCGGGCTGCTGCATAATTTGGGAATTCTAATCCTCGCCATCACTTTCCCCGATCACTTTGCCGGCGTCTACAAGAAACACTACGATTCAAACCAAGCCTTGACCGAAGCCGAGAAGGAATTAGTCGGTTGGGATCATGCCAAAATCGGTGCCTACTACCTGTGGAATCATCACATTTCCGAAGAAGTGGTGGACTCCATTCATTGGCACAACCAACCATCCGAGGCCAAAGCAAGTCCCAAGCTGGCCGCAGCGATTCAAATTGCCGATCAAATCGTTCGGCAACTAGGAACCAAGGGAATGGAGAACTATCCGTCTCAGGGAGAGAGCCATTACACCACACTCGAGGGATGGAACATTTTGTTCGGCGAACGGGAGGATGACGACGCCATCAAGGACAAGCTCCGCTCCAGCGTGGAAAGACTTGCCCAAACCCTTAACGGGGTGGTCTGAAGAAAAGATCAGGGATTAATCCATTGATCCTCGCGGGCCGCCTTGGCTACCTTGAGGGCTCCGATCGCCACGAATGGCTTACTTTCCCTGGATGAAATTCTGACTTCCGGATCTTCATAGCCGTCATCGGCGAGCTTTCGCTGCAACTCCTGATCAAAATTGCGGATTCGGCTGCCTCCGCCGGTGAGGATGATGTTTTGCAGCATATCGAAAACGGACTGCGGCGAGGCAACGGCAATGATCCGCTTGATCGAATCGAAGACCTCTTCCAGCAACTGATTGCAGGCTTCGCCGACTTGCTTGCCGATTTCAATCTTTCTGGGCTTGCCTTCGACGGGTACTTTCACGCGGGCTCCGCTCTCCAGCTCACCGACGTAGGAATAACTCTCCTTGAACTTTCTCACCATGGAAAGCGGCACGTTCACCTCCGGATAAGCTTCTCGGATGGCCTTGTCCAAGGAGACGTCGACCTCGTTCCCCGCATAAGGAATGCTCAGCAAATCCTCCTGTTTGGGGAAGTAGCCCTGAACGATGCAAAAGTCGGTGGTTCCGGCCCCGATGTCCACGAACAGGGAATTACTTACGGGATCCTTGTAGTCGGGATCATCCAGTTTGCTTTCGTCCCTCATTCCCAGGGCGGCCAAAAAAGGTTCGGGAATAAAGAGAATGCCCTCAAAGGCTCCCTTCGAAGCCTTTTGGAGGTTTTCCTTGGCCTCGTTGTCCGCGCCTGCCGGCAAGCCAATCACGCAATGAACCAAGTGCTTTCGCTCGGGATCTATCCTTTCCCGCAGGTAGCGAAGAAACGAGGCAGTGGCCTCCACGTCCTGGATCACGCCGTCGTTCAAAGGGTTGACCAAGCGGAGATGAAGCTCATTGGCCAAGGCATCCTCGCCGTGGAGCATTTTCGAATTACCCGGCAAGATGCCTGCCAAAATGCCTTCTTCGGGATAGCCGACCACGGTTGGGACCAAGATTCCTTCGTTCTCCTCCGCACCAGCTTTGTTGAGCTTGGTGAGAATGCAGGAATTAAGGGTACCCAAATCCAGCCCTACGTACATCTTTCGCTTTTTGGGACTGGATTCCGAAGCATCCTCTACGTCATTTATGGACTCTTTTGTCATCTTGTTGTCGAAAAATTTACAAAACCAGATTGGAGACTAAAAACAAGTGAAATGCAACCACTCCTTTTTCACATTTCAGGATTACTTGTCAAAGGCGAGCACCTCGTCGATCATTTTTTCGATTTCGTCGAACTTCAAGCCCATTCCCCGCGGCGGATCCACGCATTCCTCGCTCTCCGGCAATTGATCCTCGCCGGGGGCCAAAGAAGCGGATTCGGCCAGATCGTCAGCGGGTTCCTTTTTCGTCGTCCGCTTGGCGGAGGCAAGCGTCTTGGAAGACTTCTTCTCCGATTGAGCCGACCGGGCAGCCGCCGCCCCCAATTGCTCCCGGATGATTGCGGTCATTCTGACCTCGAATCGGCCCGCGAACAAATCGAAGGCCGTCGCCAATTCATCGGCACGGGCGGATTCGTCGTCGAACAATTCCTTCAGTTTCGCCTTTTTTTCGGAAGGATCCAACTGGCTTACCTTCGCCCAACCCACGACCAAGGCGGGGATTTCATCCCGGAGGACTCGGACCGCCCCACTTTCGTCTCCGACGAGCCTGCGCACGCAAGCCCTGCGAAAACCCGCTTTGAGGGCTTCCAAGGGAGACAATTGACTGGAGGACGAACTCATGGTGAAAGCTACCGAATAATCACTCCTTGCCCCTCAGACAACCAAATTGTCAGACCCAAGGGGTTCGCCTTGGCTTATTTGCAAAGCCTCTGCCCGACCAAGGTTCAGGTGTCGATGCAAATAGTCGACCATATCATCGGCCAAAACCGCAGAAAAACCAGGTTCCCCTTCCTGCTCGAACCCCAAGCGCTCTCCGTGCAGGGCCTGTCTCTTCATTCCCAACAATGGGGCCCATTCCCTCCGCCATCCTCCCTCGCCAAATTCCAAATAAATCCGCTCATCCGGCCCATATAGCTTTTCTCCCACCAATTCATGCCCAATCCACTGGGCATGAACCCGGATCTGGTGCTTGCGCCCCGTTAAGGTAAGGACCCGACAGAAAGTATGTCCCTGAGAGACATGCAAAGGTTCGAACGAAGTCTCCGCCTTTTTTGCCTTTTTCGTCTTTTCCCGCAACACCTTCTGCTTCACGAAAACCGGACTGTCCGGGTCATTGCCAAGATAATTGCTCACCGTTTTCCTCCCTCTCATTTCCCCGCGCAAAATCGCCAAGTACCTTCTCTTCACCCGCTTTTGCTCAATGCCCTTCTGCCAATGACTCGCCGCCTTTCGATGCTTCGCCAAGAGCACGACTCCGCTAGTCTCCCGGTCCAAGCGACTGGCCAAATGAATCGAATCGACCCGCAAATATTCCTTGGCTACCCCAACCAAGCTGGACATGGGCCCGTTCTTGGAAGGATGGCAAACCAGCCATCCCGGTTTGTTCAAAACCAGCAGGTCGTCGTCTTCATGAAGAACCCAACTTAGGAAATCCTCCATTTCAACGAGCGGTCCGATATGCTCATCTCGACTCATTCAACTCGTTGATTCTTGGGATCGATTGCGGACGCTGAAAAAAAATGCAAAGTTTTTTTGACATTCTCATAAAAGCTGCGCGAAGTTGATTGGCTTTGTCTTGCGCAAGCAATCATAAAAACAACCAAACCATAATCCTACAACGCATATGAAGAATAATCTGATTCTCTCCGGTGTTCACTTCGATCTCAAAGAAGGCCATAAAAAACTCGTTTCCGAAAAAATGGAAAAGATTTTCAAACATGAGGAGAAAATTATTCGGGCTCGCGTCGAATTGGAGCACGACTCCAAGTCGTCTTCCCACGAAAACGAGTTCATCGCCAAGGGTCACCTCGAGCTCAAAGGATCCACCATCACCATTTCATCCGCCAGCGATGGCATACATAAGGCGGTCGACGAACTCGTGGACAAATTGGACCGGGGTCTGCGCCGTCGGTCCAGGCTTCGGCGCGTAAAACGCAAACAAACCTCGCTCAGCGAACTTCCCGACGCAGCCTAAGGACTTTACCCCAAATTTACCCCTACCAAACGCCCGGTTCGTCCGGGCGTTTTTTTTGCCAAGGTTTTAGGCGCATATGAATGCCTTAATCCTCAAAAAAAAACCTAGCTCGATTCTTCATATCGGAAGAAGCCCAGATGGCACGGCCTACTTCAATGGCCTGACGGATGACTTAAGAATTTACAACCGTACGCTTACCAATTCCGAGGTTCAGGCTGTCTACAACCTCGGTCAGTAAAATCTAGGTAAGCTCTTTTATTACCCGATTGGCGATCTTCTCCAAAGGAGCCAATTTCCCAATTCCTTCGTATCCACAGGCAAGTTCGCCGACCACTGGTTCGATGATTTCAACTCCCCTGCCCTTTAAAGTTTCCAGATTCTTTTGCACAGCTTCATGCTCGTACATTTTTCCATTCATTGCCGGTGCGAGTATGACCGGTACTTTGGTCGCCAAGTAAATCGCACCCAATAGATCGGGAGCCAGTCCATTGGCATAGTTTCCTACCTGTTGAGCAGTTGCGGGTGCCACCAGAAAGAGATCGATCTTGTCCGCCAGTTCGATATGCCCCGGTTGCCAGCCTTCTTCATCCCAAAAGGAAGTAAGTACGGGATTTCGGGAAAGCGTACCCAGCGTAAGAGCCGAAATGAATTGGGAGGCCGATTCCGTCATCACCACATGAACGTCCGCTCCAGCCTTGCGTAATTCGCTGGTTAGATCCGCGGCCTTGTAAGCGGCGATCGAACCGGAAACGCCTAGGGCAATCGTCTTGCCCACAAGCGGACCGGTTGAAGATGGGGTGGATTCCGTCAT
>JAYOEB010000003.1:0-4179 GCA_038116775.1 Opitutia bacterium
AAGAAGGGATTTCCAGGGTATTTTCAAAGCCTTGGAAGGCCGACCTGCCACCATTCGTTTGCTGGATCCTCCATTGCATGAGTTTTTGCCTCACGATCAGAACGCCCAGAAGGATCTTGCCAAGAAGTTGGGAGTTTCCCTTGCTTCGATCAAGAAGAGGGTGGAGGATCTTCACGAGTTCAATCCAATGCTCGGACACCGTGGCTGCCGACTCGGGATTTCATATTCTGAAATCACGGAGATGCAGGCTCAGGCGATTCTGGAAGCGGCGATTTTGGTACAGAAAGCCGGCATTGAAGTGAATCCGGAAATTATGGTTCCCCTGGTTGGCTTTCCCAAAGAACTTGAAATTCAAGTTCAGGTGATTCATGACACCGCCCGAAAGGTATTCGCGGCCAAAGGAGAGAAAGTGAAATACATGGTCGGCACCATGATAGAGATTCCACGGGCGGCCTTGGTGGCTGACGAGATTGCGAAGACCGCGCAGTTTTTCAGTTTCGGAACCAATGATCTCACGCAGACCACTATGGGAATGAGCCGTGACGATTCGGGAAGTTTTCTACCGAATTACACGGAACTAGACATTATCGACGCCAACCCCTTTGCCAGCGTTGATCAAAGTGGCGTTGGCCAACTTATGGAAATTGGCGTCAAGAGGGGCAAATCTTCCCGAAGAAACATCAAGCTTGGTATTTGCGGTGAGCATGGCGGAGATCCCAAGAGCGTGGTCTTCTGTCACAAGATAGGACTCGATTACGTCAGCTGCTCTCCTTTTCGAGTGCCGACTGCCCGCTTGGCAGCCGCGCAGGCAGCGGTGAGCTGAAGCAATTTGTCTAAGATAATTCTTATCATGGGGGTTCGGGCCTTTGAGTCCGAACCCCTTTTTGATCCTTTTCCTTGAACCCTTGCCGGAATGTTTGAAGTTCGGGAAAAACCCAAGCTTGTGGAGCGGGCTTTTTTGCTCTCCGTGATCAAGCGGGAAGATGAGCGCGAAGAAGCCCAAGCCCTTGTCGAAGAACTGCAGGAACTGGTCTTGAATCTTGGCGTTTGCGTTTTGGGCAAGCGAGTAGTCAGAACGCGGAAGACGTTTCCCGGCCATTTGCTTGGCAAGGGAAAACTGGAGGAAATCCTAACTGAAGTCAGGGCTTTGAATTGCGACGTCATTATTTTCGACAACGAAATTTCCCCAAGCCAACAAAGAAATTGGGAAGAGGCGAGTAAGGTTTTGGTGATAGACCGACATGAAGTCATCCTCGATGTCTTCGCCGAAAGGGCTCAAACCAAGGAGGCGGCCTTGCAAGTCCAGCTCGCTCGTTTGGAGTATTCGTTACCCAGGCTTCGTCGGGCATGGACGCATTTGGGCAGACAAAGAGGCGGAGGAGTGACCCAGCGGGGGGAGGGAGAAGCCCAAATTGAGTTGGATCAGAGGATGCTTCGCGACAAAATTGCTTCCACCAAGCGGGAAATCAGGCAAGTCTCCGTCAGGAGAGAGACGAGTCGAAAAAAAAGGCATCGAATTCCTCTGCAGACTGTTGCGGTGGTTGGTTACACCAATGCGGGAAAGTCCACCTTGCTCAATGCCATGTCCGGCTCCAAGGTGCTGGCGGCGGATAAGTTGTTCGCTACACTCGATCCGACGAGTCGCAAGGTAACTCTACCCAGCGGAAAAGAGGTAATTTTGACGGATACGGTTGGCTTTATCCAAAAACTTCCGCATCGTCTGGTGGATGCATTCCGAGCAACCCTTGAAGAAACCTTGGTTGCCGATTTGCTGTTGCACGTGGTCGATCTTTCCAACCCACGCTTCGAAGAGCAAATGAAGACCACCCTCGCAGTGTTGGACGAGTTGGGCGCCAGTGAAAAAAACATGGTCACCGTTTTTAATAAACTGGACTTGGTCGATTCCGAGACCACTGGAATTCGAGCCAGGGTCCTCGATGGAAAGGCCATTTTCGTAAGCTGCTCCAAGAAACGGGGCCTGAGGGAATTGGCAAACGCGGTCGATGAGATCTTGGATTGCGGCTCGGCCTTGAAGCAATACTTCATCCCCCACAAGGATTATTCTCTAATCGCCAAACTGAAAAGAGAGGGATGCCTTAAGTCGGAAGAGGCGACGGATCTCGGGTTAAGAATTTCCGCAAACCCACGGGGAAGACTATCAACTCAATTGGAGCCCTATCTTGAGTCCTTGGTCGAGAAGTGAGGCTAGGGACCTACTGCTTTCGTCTTCTGAGATAGTCCACCCAGGTAACCCGCAACATTCCTGCGGCGATCCAGAAAACCCCAGTCATGCAAAAGGAAGTCATGCTCGATACGACGTTCACCGCAAGAGGATCCTGTGAGGGAACGTGGGGAATCAAGACTTCGCGCATGAGGAAAAAAAACGCCACCGACAGCAGCAAGTCGATGACAACGCCTGATTTGGAAACGAGGGGCTTTTCTTGTGCTTCACTCATGACATTCACTATGAACGAGGCAAGGGCTCGGGTCAAACTAATCCTCAGGACAAAGCCCGACTGGCCTCGACTATCTTTCGCTTGATCTCCGGAATGCTCAAACTGCACAAAGTCGAGTTTTTGATACGGTTGAAGGGGAGAGGTGGGAGATGATGAATGATCTCGCTCAAAACCAGGGCGCGATTGGCGGACACTTCGTCGACCCGGTCGATGGGAGTAAAGTGAGGAGCCGTTTTCAACACTTCCGGGTGATCCATGATGAGTTCCTTGATGGCGATGACCGCCTCTGCAAACCGATCCAACTCGGATTTGGAAAAGCTTTCGGTTGGTTCGATCATTAATCCGAAAATTTCCGGGAAGGCAACAGTGGGGGCGTGAAAACCAAAGTCGAGAAACAATTTGCCGATTTGAGGAATCGCCTTGCCTTTGGGTACGCCCGCGGACTCCAGGAATTTGAATTCTTCCTCACTCAAAGTGAGAATGAACTCGTGCATGCGGGGGGATTTTCCAGCCTCTTCGGGAAGGGTGCTGAAGTGACCTCTTACGCGCTCGAGCAAATACCGAGCCGAGAGCACGGCGATGGAAGACATACGGGGGATTCCCTCTTCTCCAAGTCTAAGCAAATATGCATAGGCCCTTACCTTGTGTCCGAAATTTCCCCAGTGCCGATGAAAGTTTCCAATGCTGTGCTCGGGTCTCTGGACGCCAAGACTGCCATCGTCCCTGCGCACCACTTGAAGTCCGGGAAGAAAACTGACTAGTTTTTCCGAAACCGCCACAATGGCATCTCCCGGACCCCCTCCGCCATGGGGAATGGTCCACGTCTTGTGCAGGTTGTTGTGCACGGCGTCAACCCCCATCGAATGAAGATCAACGATCCCGGCAACAGCGTTCATATTCGCCCCGTCCATGTAAACCAGACCACCCGCATGGTGTACTTCTTCGGCGATTTGCTGGAAGTTCTTTTCAAAGATTCCGGACGTGTTGGGGTTTGTGATCATGACCCCGCAAAGTTCGGGACCGTGAATCTCCAACTTCGTTCTAAAATCCTTCATGTCGATGGTGCCGTCGTCCCCAGCCTCGAGGTAGACGATTCCGTCCGGATAACCTGCCATGGCGGCAGTCGCAAAATTGGTTCCGTGGGCCGAACGTGGAATGAGGATCTTTCGTCGAAAGGATTCTCCCTTCTGGCGATGGTAGGCTTGAAACATCTTTAGCCCTACGAGTTCACCTTGGGCCCCTGCGACGGGTTGGGTGGTGACACCGGGCAGGCCGGTTATTTTTTTGAACCATTCTTGAATTTGGTACAAAACGTTCAACGGACCCTGCCCATCCGCCAGAGGCATCTGGGGATGAGCAGCGGAAAAGCCCTCAAGTCCGGCGGCCCAGTCATTGAGCATGGGGTTGTACTTCATGGTACATGAGCCAAGAGGGTAGCATCCATCGTCCGGACTGACGTTCAATTCGGAAAGTTTTTCAAAATAGTGTGATATTTCCTCTGCGGAGAAAGAGGGTAGGGCCGGAGAGTCCGATCGCAGGTAGGAAACCAATTGGGTCGACTGGACGGTGGGCGCTCGACGGTCGTGAGGGGATGGAAACTCCTTTCGGAAGAAGGCATTCAGCAAATCGAGGTTTCCGGAAGTCGATAAGTCGGTGAAGGTCAACTTCAGCAAATGCGATTTGGTTTGCATACGATCGGAGACGTCGACTCCAAGGTGAAGAC
>JAYOEB010000003.1:4189-30828 GCA_038116775.1 Opitutia bacterium
GACCGTAGCTCCTTGCCTTCTTGATCAATTCCTTCGTCGGGCGGTCGGTGGAAAGCACTACCTCATTGAAGGCGGGGGAGTGGGGGAACGCCAATTCGACTCCAGAAAGCCCATTGACGTTTTCTAAAAATCTCTCACGGGCGCCCTTGGCAGTCGCGAGACCTTCGGCCAAGCCTTGATCTCCCTTGGCCAAGAGATTTGCTCCCGCGAGCGTGGCGAGAAAGGCTTGGTTGGAGCAGACGTTGGAAGTGGCTTTCTCCTTCCTGATGTGTTGCTCGCGGGTGGAAAGGACCATGACGAAGCAATCACGACCATTAAGGTCTTTGGCTTTTCCGATGAAACGACCGGGCGTATGGCGGACGTCTCGAGTGTTTGATTGATTGTACCGACAGCCAAACAGGCCAAGTCCGGGGCCCCCGAAACTGGGTTTGGTAGCCAGATGCTGGGCATCGCCCACAATGAAGTCGGCTCCCTTTTCTCCGAAGGCGACCGGTGGTTTGAGCCCCCCCGTAGCAAGAAGAATGGGATCGATGGAAACGATTGAACGGATGGCGTTTTCGGCGCAAAAGTCAGTCAGGAAATCGACCTCTTCCAAGATTCCCAGTGAATTGACTTGGGGAAAGACAAAAGCCGAGAATCGTGCGGCGTTTGATTCGAAGGAAGAAAGGGATTGGGGGTCGATTTTGCCACTCTCGGGGTCGAAGTCGAGATATTCGAACTCTATTCCGGTTTCTTTTGCAAGCGTATGCAGAACCTCGAGATCGTCCGGGAACAAAGTTTTGGATAGGAGAACCCTCTTGGGTTTTCCTCCACTTCTAATGGCGCAGGTAATGGCTTCGAAAATGGCGAAGGAACGGTCGTAAAGCGAAGTGTTGATCGCCTCGAAACCCGTCAGGGCGGACAGGGCGCATTGGTAAATCCAATGCGTTACGAGAGTGCCCTGACTGCGTTCGGGTTGATAGGGGGTGTAAGAGGTACTGAGAGGGCGGAGGGTGCTGACGAAATCCACGATGGAGTCGATCTCCCAAGCCGGAAGCGTGTCGCCGATAAAAGAGGGTATTATCTTGGTGAGGGAGGCTGTGGCGTGGATTTTTTCAAGGGTTTCCTCGTAGCTTAATTCGTCGGGAAGATTCATTCCCTCTTTGAACTTGCAAGAATCGGGTATATGTTCGAACAAGTCTTGCAGACTGGAGCACCCGATCTGATCGAGCATTTGAAGGATATCACTCTCGGAAGAGGAAATGTAATGTCTCTTCAGTTCTCTCGGAAACTCGTTCGGATCGAATGGAAGGGATGTCTTTGAATTCGATTGATTGTGGAAAGCTTTCACCATGATCTTCCTATCTTAGAAGATCGGCTTAGGCAAAAAAATCGCTAATCGTTAACGTTTATAAATTTTTTGGGAGTGCTGCACCGAAGGAGAGGAGTTCGGCGGGGAATGAAGGGTCTAATTTACCCGCCGACCGTTTTTCCAAAGATTTTCCTCAACGATCTTACCCTTCGAGTCATAAAAGATTTCCTTACCGTGCAGAAGACCCTTCGATAGGTTCAACTCTCCTTCCAAAATACCTTCAGCGTTGACAATCTGCATTTTCCCGCTGAAGGGGAGGTTGGACTTGCGGTCCTTGATCGTATCCAAACCGTTGACCAACTCGGTGGTAAATCGTGACTCGGCGTCTTTGGCGGAACCGCGCCAAACCGAGGCCGTCTCAGGCGTGAGGATGGCTTTGGCCTCCTTATCGATCGAATCGATCTTTTGAACGGCGGCCTTTGACGGAGATGGCGAAGAAGGGGGAGGGGGCAAGCTTACCGATGCAGGAGGCAAGGGAGGCGTGGCTTCGGTGGGATCGACGGGACCCTTTTCCGGGAGGGGTTCTGGCAGAGATGGTTTGGAAGTGGAAGCCGGTGAAGCCGGTGAAGCTTTGGCGCTCTTTTTGAGGGGCTCTTCCTTGGCTGCGGAAGGAGTCCCCTTGACGGGCTTGTCCGCTTCGAGAGCGTCGACGGATTCAATGACCGGGACCGGGGCGCTGATGGATGGTTGAGGCGAAGTGGAGGGGGGTGACGAATTGGACTGAATCAACTTTCCTTCGATCCATTCTCCAGAAAGGGTCTTGCCATCGGGAAACGACAGCTTTCCTTTTCCGTGCTGCAGGTCATGCAACCATTCTCCTTCGTATCTTATGCCGTCGGCGGAAATGAAAACCCCATTTCCATGCCTTTTACCTTTGAAAAAAGAACCTTCATAAACGGAACCGTCCGTCCATCTGTAAATGCCTTTTCCAGTTCTCCGGTCCTCCGCATAGGCACCCTCATAGGTTTCACCGCTAGCCCAGAGGAACCTTCCCTGACCGTGTCTTTGATCGCGAAGGTAATCCCCGTTGTAGTAGGATCCGTCGCTCCAGCGAAAGAATCCTTTGCCGTGTTTTTGCTTTTTGCGATTAAGTTCGCCTTCGTAAGACCCATCTGAAAAATCAACTGTTTCGACTTTTGCCGACTTGCAGGAGCAAAGGAACAAAAGTCCCAAAGACAGATGAAGGTGAAATAACTTAAGCATGCGTCTATTCAAAATAAGTATTGAAAGGCAAGCAAGCGTGGAAATTTTTTATGACTGCGGCTCCGGAGGTAAAAGTGATTGCCACTTTTTGCCTCTCCTGTAGGTTGATCCTTCCGGAGAGGTGGCAGAGTGGTCGAATGTGCCCGACTCGAAATCGGGTGTGCCGCAAGGTACCGCGGGTTCGAATCCCGCCCTCTCCGCCATAGTCATTCGGTGGATGCCTTGTCTTGGTAAAAGGAATTGATCTTGTCCGCCACGTCTTTGAAGGAGATGTCGGCCGAGTAAACGGCCTTGAACTCCTCGAATGCCTTCTCCTTGTTTCCCATGGACTCGTGGCAGCACGCGAGTTCGTAAATGGCTTCCTTCTTTCTGTCGTCCATAACCTGGATTTCAGATTTTAGAATGGAAAACTGTTCGATGGCCATGTCGTGAAATCCCTTGCGCCGGTACGCCCTTCCCAAAAAGAGAATCGCATCCAGCCTGACTTTTGCGTTTCTTTGGGCAAGTTGGAAATGTTGCAGACAATCGTCAAACCTTTCTTCCTCATAAAGCAGCAGACCCAACTCGTGGCGATAGCCATAGTCGTTCGGATATCGCTGGACCAGTGACTCCAATTGGCTGAACTGATACTGCCTTTTGTTGGCGATGGCGGTTTGAAGGGATTGCTTCCATTCCTGATTTTGAGCATCGGTTTCGCAGGCGGCTTCCCATTGATCGATCGAATGGTCGTAGTATTCAAGGGTCAGGGATCTTTCCTTTTCTTCCAGCGAGACGTCCCCCTTGCCGGCTTCCTGCCGCCTGGCCTGCTGTATCCATGCAATCGAATTTTCCAGATCGCCGTATCTATGGTAGTAATCGCTGAGTTGCTTGTAATGATTGATATTTTCAGGTTCTAGCTGAACCTTTTCATAGGCTTGCCGGATCAAATCTTCGAGGCCTTTGGCGTCATTCATGGTTTTGGAGGCCTGTTCCAGCGATTGAGTCGCGGCCTCGTCCTTCAGTTGAGTCCGGAAATCTTCGGACTCCTCCCATTTCCCGCGGTTCATGGCTGCGGCGACCGAAGCCCGCTTCATGATTTCCTCGGCGTCTCCGTCACGCGGATCAATGCTCACGATCAGGTTACCGATGCCAATCGCGTCTTCCGTGGCTCCCAAATCCACATAGACGTTGGCGAGTCTTTTCAAGTTTGCCAAGTCCTTGGGTTGAATTTTCCTTATGGTTTCAAAAGCGAAGGCAGCGGTCGAAAGACTGCCTGCATCTCTGGCAGCCTCGGCCAGCATCTGATGAGCCGCGACGTTGGCCGGAGATTTGGCGATCAATCCTTCCGCTCTTTCCATAACCTCGTGAGGTTCCTCTCCGGTCTTGGCCTTGATCATAAAGGGAGCGAGCGTAACTTTACCTAGGATTCCCGCAAGACCCTTCCCCGATTGCCCGGCTTCCTTTAGTTGAAGCTGACGAAGTTTTTTCCTCAGTTCGAGGCATCCAGGATACTGCTTGAGAATCGAGAAGTAGATTTCCGTAGAGTAGGCGAAGTCTGAGTTCGCCGCCTTGTCCGCTGCCTCAATCTGTTTGATTAATCGTGGATCTAGCTGGGCAATCTGTACTTCTTGAATCATAGGGGTTGGACATGCAGGGTAACTGATCTCTAAGATAGCATAACTCTTCGACAATGATAAAAATTACAATGTTTTTTGTAAGACTTCATAAATATCCGCGAGGACTTCATTCATCAACTTTTCATTTTCAGCTTCCGCCAAGAGCCTTAGTTTTGGTTCGGTACCCGAATACCTGAGGACCACTCTGCCTTGCGGGCCTAGCTGCGACTTTGCCCTGGCAAGGGCTTCTTGGATCTGAGGATGTTTATCCAAGGGCACTTTTTCCTCGACTTGCAGGGAAACGCATTTGGATGGCCACAGTCTTATCCATTCGGTCATTTCTTCCAGCGATCTCTGATTTCGCTGGCAGGCAAATGCAACGGTCAAAGCCGCAAACAAGCCATCGCCGGTAGCCAGGTAATCGTGCGAGAGGATGTGACCGGAGGATTCCCCACCCCAGTTGCATCCCCTTTCCGTCATGAGGAAGGAGACGTTTCGGTCTCCGATTTGCGATCGGTGAAACTGGACGCCGATTGATTTTAAGGATATTTCCAAGCCGGAATTGCTCTGAACGGTCCCGACGAAGCCCCGCTGGCCCAAATTTCCATGATCGAGAGCCTCTTTCGCCAGAAAGCCGAGGATCTTGTCTCCGTCTATGGTTTGACCTGAGGCATCGACGAAGACGGACCGGTCGCCATCTCCGTCGTGGGCCACGCCAAGGTCGGCTTTTTTCGCTTGAACGAAATTTTGAACGCAGCTTGGAAATTCGGATCCAGCTTGATCATTGATGATCCCATCCCCTGTGTTGACCGAGGTGACCGCTGCCCCCAGTCGGCTAAAGGCCTCAGGCGACGTCGACGAAGTAGATCCGTTGGCAGCGTCAATTGATATGGACATCCCGGCAAGGCAGTGCTTGGGAAAGAAACCGCAGACGTAGGAAAGATAGTCGTCGATCAAGTCGACCGACGCCCCGGCGACTGATTTGAAGCTTCCGCCGCATTGCAGACGAGTCTGCAGAAGATTCTCGATTTGCATCTCCCGATCAATGGAAAGCTTTGAGCATTGATGCGTAAAAAGCTTAATCCCATTATCCGTTTCGGGATTGTGGGAAGCGGTGATCATGACGCCCATTTTTGCTCCGAACAGTCTGACGCCATAGGCCAGGCAGGGCGTAGGAACCACACCCGCGTCAAGGGCTGAAAACCCCATCTCTTCAATTCCTCCGGCACAAGCTTTCAACATGCTTTCGCCTGAAGAACGAGGATCCCGCCCGAGAAGAATTTTTCCTTCCGAAACCCCGGATTGAGCAAGAAATTCCACAATGGCTTTCCCGAGACAGTATGCCGTGAATTCATTGATGACGCCGCCACCATACGGTCCCCGGATTCCATCGGTTCCAAAAAATTTCATAGGGTGGTTGAAAACGAGGACGCTCGCGTTAGCCAATCCTTGAGCTTTCCTTCTTTGATGATGGATTCCGCCAATGCCATGCCTTCCTGGAGAGTTTTGACCTTTTCGCAAATCTTGAAGGCCGTGGCCGCATTGATTAAAATAGTCGCCGTCAAGCCGGGATGAGAGTCTCCGTTCAGTATGCTCTTCATAATGCGCAGATTTTCCCGAAGATCACCTCCCCGCAAATGTCCTATCGGGTATGAGTCCTCGCCCCATTTTGAGGGAGGCCAATTTTCAACGCCTTCTGTTTTCACATGTCCGAATCCCTTGACCATATTTTCACCGCATGCAGTAAGTTCATCCACCGAACCAATGCCATCCCGATTGATGCGACTGTGGGCGATCAGTCCCGCCTTCACGCCATTGTCCTCCAAAGCTCGCGCCATGGAGCTTAGGTAGGTCGAATCATAGGTACCGACCAATTGATAGGCGGGGCGAGCGGGATTGATCATGGGACCCATTACGTTGAAAAAGGTAAGCACGCCCCGTTGAGCCAGACTTTTCCGAATGGGAGCGATTTCCTTGAAAGCGGGATGATACTGAGGGGCAAAGAGAAAAGCATAGTTCAGTTCTTCGATTCCTTTCTTTAGAACTTTAGCGTTTGGAGCGAGGGGGATGCCGACGGCTTCGATCAAATCGGCGCTTCCGCACTTCGAGCTTATCGACCGGTTGCCGTGCTTGATTACAGGGACTCCTGAGGATGCGAGAATGAAGGATACGAAGGTAGAAACATTGAAACTGCCGGCTTTGTCGCCCCCCGTTCCACAGAGGTCGATCGCATGATCCGCGAATTCTTCGAGTCCGGGATCGATGGCCCTGTTCCTTAGATCTCGAACGAAGTTGGAAAACTCTTCCTCCGTCACGCCTTTCTGGCTCATTGCCTCGAGAAACTCGATTTTATGGGATTCTTCGATTCTTGGATTAACGAGACAAGTGATCGATGCGTTGATCTCCGCTTTGGAAAGAGAGGGCTTTCCCTTGAGCAGAGCGGTTAATTCACTTAGGTTTCGATCATTCATTCGATTTGAGATTGGCAGATGATGGTTGAATTTTAATTCTTGCGCTTGGTTCCGATCTCACCTTGTAGAACTCTGCAGTGCTAAATCAACATTCATTTTTATTCATCCTCCTCTCCGCCTTCTTTCTCTTCTCTCAATCCTTCGGCGACGAGAGAAGCGAACCTTCGCTTTCGGAAAGCAACGAAGAGGTTGGTATGAGCTACCGGGATGCCACCGTTTATGGACTGGTGGAGGGTGTGACTGAATTTCTTCCCATTTCATCCACAGGTCATCTCATTTTGGCTGGAGATGCCTTGTCTCCGGTAGAGAAGTCCAAAGACTACGACAATGCCCTCAACGCGTATTTGATTGTGATTCAAGCCGGGGCGATCTTGGCGGTGGCCCTGATTTACCGCAAGGAATTGTGGTCGGTTGTGCTTGGGGTTCTCGGTTTGGATCCGCGTGGCAGGCGCTTGGGGCTCAATCTGTTTTTTGCCTTCCTACCCGCTGCTCTGCTGGGGCCTTTCCTTGACAACTGGATCGAGCAGAAGCTTTTTGCCCCGCTGCCTGTTTCCGTAGCCTTATTCGTAGGCGCTCTTTTCATGTGGTGGGCTGAGCGTCGTAAGAAGAAGGCGCAAGGCGAATGGTCGGGATGCGAAGAGAAAACCCTCGACGACCTGAGCTGGAAGGACTCGTTTTTCATCGGATTCATGCAATGCATTGCCATGTGCCCGGGCACCAGCCGTTCGATGATGACGATAGTTGGTGGTTATCTCGTCGGTTTGGCTCGGGCCAAAGCGGCGGAGTTTAGCTTCCTTCTCGGTTTGATTACCTTGACGGCTGCCGCGGGCTACAAATGCCTGACCAAATGGGACCTGATGTCCCAAAATCTTGAATTGGGACCGGTGCTCTGGGGGTGTTTGGTGGCCGGAGTCTCAGCAGGTCTGTCCGTATACTGGCTGGTCGGATACCTTACCCGTCGAGGCTTGGGTTTGTTCGTGTGGTATCGAATCCTATTATCCCTGACGATTTTTTATTTCTACTTTTGCTGAGGCCGTTCGCTTAACTTGTCTTGACCATCAAAAAAACAAATGTTTTAATGGAAGCTTCCTATGGGACAGCCAAAAAGAAAAAATTCCAAGCAACGCAGTCGCAAAAGACGCGGAGCCAATCGTTTTAAAGCGCCTCTTCTCGCCAAGGAGGTCGACGGGTCTATGTCTCGTCCTCACCGCGTTAATCCCGACACCGGACAGTATCGCGGCAAACAAGTACTCGACCTAGAGGTTTAATTTGCAGGCGCAGCTTCGGCATGAGTAAGACCGAGGCACGGATTACCCTTGCAATCGACGCAATGGGGGGGGATCAGGGACCAAGCGAAGTACTTGCCGGTGTATCGAAGGCCGTTCAGGTATCGCCCAGAAATACGAATTTCGTCCTTTTTGGTCAGGAAGACGTTCTTGGAAGAATCGTCGAGGCCGACGCGTTTCTATCTTCGAGCCAAGTGAGCGTGAGACATGCCCCTGAGATTGTGGGGATGGAGGAAAAGCCGATTGCCGGAATCAAGGGCAAGAAAAAGTCCTCCATGTCGCTCGCTTTGAATGCCCTGAAGGAAGGAGAGGCGGATGCTTTGCTAAGCTGTGGGAACACCGGCTGTCTGATGGCTGGCAGCGCCATTCGCCTGCGCACCTTGGAAGGCGTCGAGCGCCCTGCCTTGTGCACTATTTGGCCGGGTCGGGAACGATACTTTACCCTTCTCGACGCAGGCGCGAATCCTCACGCCAAACCTTACCATATCGTTCAAAGCGCAGTCCTGGGTTCCAATTACGCAAGGGTTGCCTTGGGATTGGTTCGGCCAAAGGTCGGTCTTCTCACCATAGGCACGGAGGAAGGGAAAGGCAACGACGTCATTCATGAGACGCATGCAATGCTAAAGGACATTCATGGAAGCATCATCAACTACGCGGGACTGATCGAAGGCTTTCAAATCTTCGAAAACGTCGTGGACGTCGTGGTTTGCGATGGATTTGTGGGAAACATTGTTCTCAAAGCTTGTGAATCCTTGAGTAAATTGATTCGTAGTTTTCTGGATGAGGAGCTGCGACGCAATGCCTTACGCAAGACCGGAGCCCTTCTCTCCAAAGGAGCCTTCAAAAGCCTCAAGCAACGGATAAATCCGGAGCAATTCGGCGGAGCTCCCTTGTTGGGATTGACGAAGAACGTCATCAAGGCTCACGGTTCATCCAACCAAAATCACATATGCGGAGCCATAAAGATTGCCTTGGATCTGGTGCAGCACGACATGCTTTCCCAAGTTCTGGATGATATTCGGGAATCAAATGAAATCATCAGACCGACCAATCCCATCAAGAAAGACCCTTCGCTTAATCGATGATGAGTGAATCTAGCCATAGCGTCATATTGGGCATGGGATCCTTCGTTCCCGAAAACGTCGTCGACAACCTTGCTTTGAGTCAAAAAGTCGATACTTCGGACGAGTGGATCCGATCTCGCACGGGAATCCTGGAAAGGAGACTGGCGCCTGCGGATCAGTCCACCAGCGACCTCGCCTGCGAAGCCGCTCAAAAGGCAGTTCAATCGGCCGGGGTCTCCCTCGACTCCATTGATCTGGTGATTGTTGCCACCATCACCCCGGATATGGCTTTCCCTTCCACAGCCTGTCAATTGCAGCATAAGCTTGGTCTTGGGAAGATTGCATGCTTCGACCTGGAAGCCGCATGCTCCGGTTTTCTCTATGCGCTGGACGTCGCCGACGCCATGCTCGCGTCAGGCCGTTACAAGCATGCCCTCGTCGTAGGAGCTGAGAAGATGTCGAGCATCATGGACTGGAAGGATCGTACGACTTGCGTGTTGTTTGGCGATGGGGCGGGAGCGGCCGTTTTGAGTAGATCCGGGAAGGGGCCGCGCTTGCTTGGTTTTCAATGCGGAGCCGATGGGGCCAATCCGTCGCTGCTCTACCAACCGGCAGGCGGTTCGAAAACACCTGCCAGCGTCCAATCGGTGGAAAATCGCGAGCACTATCTTCGAATGAACGGACGCGAGATCTTCAAGTCCGCGGTTCGGGTGATGGAAACGGCTTCTCGAGAGCTTTTGTCGGCTCACGGACTGGAGCCCCATCAAGTCGATCACTACGTTCCGCACCAGGCAAACGTAAGAATTGTCGAAAGCCTTGCCAACCGGCTCGAACTGCCGTTGGAAAAATTCTTCTGTAATTTGGAAAGGCACGGCAACACCTCCGCCGCTTCCATTCCACTCGCTTTGGACGAAGCGATGCGAAAGGGAGTTTTTGAAGCCGGGCAACTGGGATTGCTCGTCGCCTTCGGTGCGGGCTTGACTTGGTCCTCAACCCTTGTTCGATTCTAACCTAACTTTTTGGTATGTGATGAAAAATTTTCTCCGATTGCGTTTTCTTTGGCTTTCTCCCCTCTTTTTCGTTCTTTTGCAGGGGGCTCCGCCTTCCCGCAACTCAGAGACGAACGAAAAGGAATACACTTTTTCGGGGACGGGCTTTTTCATTAAGAATCGTGATCCATACGAAGATGCTGAGGCCAAAAAATGGTTTGTCGAGGCGAATGAACTGCAAAAGGAAGGAGCCCACGGCAAGGCCTTGTCCCTCTATGAAAAATTCTCCAAGAGACGTTCGGATGCAAAGCTTCTCGTTAAAGGTTCGGAAGTAAAGATTGGTCCAGAATCCCTCTATCGGGCCTCCATCATTCGCGAGAAGAAGGGAGACTGGCAAAAAGCATTCGAACACTTGCGGCTGATTGCCCAAGCGTACACCGATTATGATTTTGAACGCGTGGCCGAATCCCTGATGCGATTGGCGGAGCGTTTGGCAAAAGAGGACTTACCCCGGAAGTGGGGTGTCATCCCTCGATTTCGCTCCGGCAGTCAGGACAGGGTTCGACTCGACGAAATTGCCAATCTTGCCCGTGGTCCGAAGTTTGCTCCGCGGGCTCTCATGGCCCTTGCTGAAATTGCCCTCAAGGACGACAAGGACGATGAAGCCCTGGATGCATTGGAGCGCCTAGTTAATTTGTATCCTGAAAATTACCTGGCCGAAAAAGCCTATTTCATGCTTGCCGGGATTTATGAGGGACGCGTCGCTGGCCCCGAATACGATCAGGGATCTACCCTCAAAGCCTTGAATTTTTATGAGGACTACCTGATTTTATATAAGGTTCCTCCATCGCGGAGTCCCCACGAATCTCCTCAAGATTTTCAGGCGAGAATCAAGGAGACGAAAGAAAGGTCCAAAAGCGCGGAAAGAGGGAGAAATCAAATGCGGCAAACCCTTGCCGAAAGCAAACTGGAGGTTGCCCGATACGTCGAGAAATACGGCAAGTACTTCTTGGTCAGATGGCGTGAATTGGGAAATGGTCCGGCCCTGCAATTCTATAACGAGGCCATCACTTCGGCTCCGGAATCGGACGCCGCCCGTCTCGCGGAAAAAAAAGTCGCCGAGTTGCGAACCGGCGATGAAAAATAAGATTATTGGCTGGGTCTGTCTGCTGCTCGCCCTCAGTTTGACGAGTTGCAGATATCAGGCCGGTTATCCTCGGGACGTTTCTGGGAAATCCGTTTTTCTTTATGTCGAAAATCGCAGCTTGGCAGCTCAATTTGGCCCTTTGCTCAATCGAATGATCAAGGAAGAGCTCTTGCGAGCCGGGGTGCATCGGGTTGCCGATGATGATTCGAATTCCAACTTAACGGTGCGGGTCGTGGTCCAAGACTATCGCCGCAGTCCTCAGGCATACGATCCCAGCGACACTCTTCTGGCCTCAGGCTTTGAACTTCAACTGAGAACGAGGGTGGAAATCCGTAGTAAGAAGACAGAACCGGCGAAGGAATCTTTCGTTGTTGAATCCCAAGGGTACGTCATGCGGGCGAATTCCCTAAATCAACCCAAGGATCGACAAGCCTTGAGCGAACTGGCTCGCGATCTTGCCTCGCGCATAGTAAGTCGCTTGATCAACCATCCCGCCTAAGTATCCTAAGTCTCCCTTGATGAAAATTTTAGCTCCATCCATTCTTGCAGGAAATCACGCCAATCTTTCCGAAGCGCTGAAAGTTGCGGAAGCAGACGGGCGCAAGTGGATCCACTTGGATATTATGGACGGTCATTTTGTTCCTAACCTAAGTTTTGGTCCTCAGACCGTGGCGGATCTGCGCCAGGAATCGTCCTTGTTTTTCGATGTTCATCTAATGTTGGATCAGCCCGATCGTTACGTCGACGCATTCATCGAGTCAGGCTCAGACTTGATCAGCATTCATTTGGAACCGGATTACAACCATGGGGAGACCCTCCAAAAAATAAGGCAAGCGGGAATAAAGACGGGTCTGGTCATCAACCCGGATACTCCGGTTGACGGACTGATCCCGTTCTTGGGCATGGTAGATCTTGTTTTGCTGATGACGGTATTTCCGGGATTCGGCGGACAGAAGTTCATCGAATCCGTCTTGGAGAAAGCCAATAAGCTTTCGGAACTAAGAAAACACAACGATCATGATTTTCTTCTTGAAGTCGATGGAGGCGTTGGCCCCGAGCACGTCAGGCCTTGCCTGGAGTGCGGAGTCGACGTTTTCGTCGCTGGTACCGCCTACTACAAGAGAGACCGAAAGGGGCGTAGGGAATTTGCGGACTCCATCGAACTCTGACTGGTAGTCAAAGCCTGCCAAAGCTCAGCTCTTAGAGGTAAGGCGCCAAAACCAAAGCCACGACGGACATCAGTTTCAGAAGGATGTTCAGGGAGGGCCCGGAAGTGTCTTTGAGAGGATCGCCAACGGTATCCCCGACAACCGCGGCTTTGTGAACTTCGGAGCCTTTGCCGTGGACTTCACCTTGGATCTCGTATCCTTCCTCAACCATCTTCTTTGCGTTGTCCCAGGCTCCACCGGCGTTGGATTGGAAGAGGGCCATCAGAACTCCGGAGGCGGTGACGCCGGCAAGCAGACCACCCAGCATCTGAGCTCCGCTGCCGGGGAAGAGGTAATTCCCGCCCAAGCCCACGACAACTGGGGAGAGAATGGCGACCATGCCAGGAAGAACCATTTCCTTAATGGCCGATTGGGTTGAGATTTCCACGCATTTTCCATATTCAGCCGAATCAATGGCCTCATCAAATCCTTTTCTCTCTTCCTCAGACCAGTCCTCCGAAGACTTTCCGTCGTTTCGGTTCATGATCTCAAGGGCATTCTTCAGGGCGGGTATGTCACGGAACTGTCTTCTAACTTCCTGAATCATTGACATTGCGGCTCGTCCTACGGCACCCATTGCCAGAGCGCTGAAGAGAAAAGGAAGCATCGCGCCTATGAACAACCCCGCCATGACTTTTGGAGCTGAAACGTCGATGACGTCGATACCCGCGGTTTCCTTGAAGGCGGCGAACAAGGCGAGGGCTGTGAGGGCGGCGGAACCAATGGCAAATCCTTTGCCTATGGCCGCGGTGGTGTTGCCAACGGCGTCCAACTTGTCGGTGCGTTTTCTGACTTCGGGAGGAAGCTCGGACATCTCGGCGATTCCTCCCGCATTATCGGAAATGGGTCCGTAGGCATCGACCGCAAGCTGGATGCCCGTGTTTGAAAGCATGCCGACTGCGGCGATGGCAATGCCGTAGAGTCCGGCTAACTCGTAAGCGCCGACCACGGCGGCAGCGAGAATGAGAATGGGGAAGGTAGTCGAAACCATGCCCACGCCCAATCCGGATATGATGTTGGTGGCGTATCCGGTGACGGATTGATCCACGATCGCCCGAACCGGCTTCTTGTTCGTGCCGGTGTAGTGCTCGGTGATGAATCCAATCGCCAAGCCGGCCACCAGACCAATGATGGTCGCCCAGAATACGCCCATCGCCGTAAAAGTGGTTCCTTCGTAAACCCAAGTTTCGGGCAGGAACTTGTTGATGACGTAGTAGGAGGCGACGATCATGATCGCGGAAGATGCGAATTCCCCGGTGTTCAGGGCCTTTTGCGGATCATCGCCGTCCTTGACCTTCACCAGAAAGGTACCGAGAATCGAAGTCACGATGCCGACGGCGCCAAGGATCAGGGGAAGTACGACTGGGGAAAGCCCGCCGAGAAAATCGGAAAATTGCGACGCCCCGGCGACCATGGCGGCTCCGAGCACCATCGTTCCTATGATGGAACCGACGTAGGATTCGAACAGATCCGCTCCCATGCCTGCGACGTCCCCGACGTTGTCTCCTACGTTGTCGGCGATGGTTGCCGGATTAAGAGGGTGATCTTCCGGAATTCCCGCTTCGACCTTGCCGACGAGGTCGGCTCCGACGTCGGCGGCCTTGGTGTAAATGCCCCCGCCTACTCGAGCAAACAAGGCGATGGACGAGGCTCCGAAGGAAAAGCCGGTCAAAACCGAAAGCGTGACTCCAAGAGATGCCCCTGGCTGAAAGGCGTCGAAATAATTTCCAAAGCAGTAGAACAAGCCACCCAAGCCGAGGATTCCAAGTCCGACGACGCCAAGTCCCATGACCGCCCCTCCAGAAAAGGCCACTTCCAGGGCCCGTCCGAGACTGTCCTTGGCGGCGTTGGCGGTCCGGACGTTAGCCTTGGTGGCGACTTTCATACCCAAATAACCGGCCAAACCAGAACAAAAGGCCCCGACGGCGAATGAAACCGCAACCAAGGCGTGACTTTGCTCGTTGTTGGAACCGCTCCAGTAGAGCAAGGCTGCGACTGCGGCTACAAAAACCACAAGGATTCGATACTCGGCGCGCAAAAAGGCCATGGCTCCCTCTTGTATGCTGCGGGCGATTTTGGACATACGCTCCGAACCTTCCGGAGTAGCGTTAATGCTTTGGGTTTTCCACCATGTGAAGAGCAAGGCGAGAACGCCAGCTGCGGGCAGGGAAAGAAGTAAGTTTTCTAAATTCATTCTTGGGCTGTTTCGGTTTTCGTTATACGATGACTTTGTGATCGAAAACGATCGATTTTGATCGTTTATGAGCAAAATGCAAGAATGAAAGATGAAGTCGAAGGATAGGACCGGAAGGCTTCTTGGGAAAAGGTTCGCAAGTCTAGTTTGGTCCCTTTAGCTTCATTCTTGCAATTAAGGAAAGAATAAACAGGATAATAGACTATGAAAAACGCCTTTATTTGTCCCTTTCTGCTTCTCGCGACTCTGTTTTTTCATTCCTGCGAAAATAGTTATCGTAATCGAGGACAAGCGCCGACCGCTCACTCCGCTGACAAAACGATCCGGCAATCCTCTTCCCCCCAAGGTCCTAAAGTAGGAATGACCAAAGATGCCTACCAGGTCACGGCGGCTGAATTCGATGAATTCTTCGACTATCGATACGGTTTGTTGTATCAAAAATTTTCGGACAGTCCGTTCACGGGTAGAATCGTTACCATCTCCAAAGGGGAAGCGGGAGATTTCGTATCCATGGACGAGTCATGGAAGGATGGAAGGAAAGACGGCGTCAGCACTCGTTGGTTTTCCAACGGGATCAAAATGTACGAAAGAAATTATGATCAAGGCAAATGGCACGGTTCGGTCACTCGTTGGTGGCCCAATGGCCAGAAAATGTACGTAAGGGCTTATACGAAGGGCAAGAGGCATGGCAAGGAGGCGACCTGGCGTTCGGATGGCACCCCCATCGACCTAATTGCGAAGGAAAGTTCCCCTCCCAATGATGCAATCCCTTCCGTTGCCGAAGACCAGGGCGATTCCGCCGAGAACGAGTTGCCCAGTGTGTTCATCCCCACTGATGACGCAGGCGCCGAGCCTGCTTTCGAGCCATTTTCGGAATCAAGTTTGCCGGAACCTCCTTCGGAGCCTGAAATGAGCGATGCGCCCGTTTTTGAGCCGCTTGCCGAGCCCAACCTCGAAGAGGCCCAACTTCCGGCCGTTTCCGAGTCTCCGGCCGATTTGCCTCCGTTGGCCGAGCCTGAACTTCCAGGCGATTCTTCGCCACCAGCCGACGCTGCCGTTTTCACACCTATGGAAGAAGAGGGGCTTCCGGCCACAATTCCTGAAGGCGATGATCTCCCTCCTTTGCCGGGATCTGATGAGAGCGGTCTTCCTCCCTTGCCTGAAGCGGAGATTCCGCAAGCTTCTTCCGATGGGTTGCCTCCCCTCATGCCTGATTCTTCCCTCGACGCAGGACTTCCTCCGCTACCAGCCGACGAGGCGGGAGGGTTGCCGCCTCTACCCGGTGAAGGCTCGGATCTGCCTCCGCTTCCTGAGGACGGAGGTCTTCCTCCCTTGCCTGGAGATGGAGAACTTCCTCCACTTCCGGAACTTCCGTAGAAGTCGACGGACCATTACTTCTTTTTGAATTCGGTATTTTGACCGAGATCTTTGATTTTTTCGCAAAGTGTCCCATAGGCGCTCGGTTTATTTTGATCCCAGTCGTTTTTCAAGATTGTGATTTCCATGTCGTGGTCTTTTAAGAACATGGATGAATCACGAGGGTAGATGAGGGTGTTTGTCGCGAGAAGCGGGCAAACTTTCGGTCCGTATGAAATCAGCCAGGCCAGGGATTTTTTGACTGCGGGTCAGTTGCAGCCAAATGATTACGCTCTATTCGAAGGCCAGACGGAATGGAAATTTCTGAGTGAAATTCTAGCTGCTGTTCCCGAGGCGTTTCCTCATGGCGCTGCCCCGGAATCCCAAGAAGTCCTTCCCGAATCTTCGTCGGGGGTTGAAACCACAGTCGGTCATTCTGCGGTCGAGGCATCGCCCCAGTTCGCCGCCAAGTCGGACAAAAGGAAAGTTCGCAAGATCCAAGGGGCGGCAAAGGTGCAAACGGTTTACGTTGCTCGGAAAAAGGGGGTGGTATCCCGAATTCTTTCAACGATCGTAGTCTTTAGCCTAATGATGATTCTGGCGGTTGGTGGAATCGTCGGGGCGTATTTCGCGATGCCGGCGAAGATGGGTCCGATCCTGAAGAAGTTCGGGGTGCCTATGGATCAAATTCTGGCGTCTACTCCATCTCTCGTTCAAAAGGAAGAGGTAGCCGTTTCCTCCGAACCGCTTGCTCCGGACGAGATTTTCCTGGATGCCGATCCCTTTCAGACTCTCCGGCAGTCCGGAATGCGAATCCTTCCCCTCGAGGACGCCAAGGGCCTGCAGATCATCGCGCCTGCGGATCCGCCGATGGAGGACAAGGAGTTGGAAACCTTGCTGCCCATCGCCAGTCATATCGTCTCCATGGATCTGACGAATTCGAAGATCACGGATCAAGGCATCGCGTCCGTCCTACGACTTGTAAATTTGAAGAAGTTGAATCTTGAGGGAGCGACCGAGGTCACGGTTTCCGGGGTGTCGAAACTCAAAAGCCTGACAAAGTTGGAGTACCTCAACCTGATCAACGTCAAGCTCGACGATTCGATCATCGACAGTCTTTCGACTATCGAAAGTTTGCGTGAAATCTATCTTTTCCAGACCGGCATCAGCGAAGAAGCGATCAAGAAACTAAAAAAGGAACGTCCAATGACGTTCGTTAACGCGGGTTAGGCTTTCCGGGTGTTGATTCTTGCTTTTCGATTGGGAAAACAAGCTTTGCAAATCAAGCATTCCAGACCATGACATGCATGCGCCGGGCAGTGCTCTCGTCCGTAATAGATAATCTGGAGGTGCAAGCTGTTCCAACGATCCTGAGGGAAACGTCTCTTTAAGTCTTTTTCGGTTCGACTCACGCTATTTCCATCCGTCAGTTTCCATCTTTGAGCCAGTCGGTGAATATGGGTATCTACCGGAAAAGCGGGCACTCCGAAAGCTTGGGCCATCACCACTGAAGCAGTCTTGTGTCCTACGCCCGGGAGTTCCTCTAATTCTTCAAACGAACGAGGGACGGAACCTCGATGCTTTTCGAGAAGGATTTTCGAAAGTCCAGAGATGGCCCGGGCCTTTCTCGGAGCCAGTCCGCATGGGCGGACGATGTCGTTTATTTGATCGACGCTTAAGGAGGCCATCTTGCCGGGAGTATCGGCAAGGCTAAAAAGGAGAGGCGTTACCTTGTTGACTCTGGCATCGGTACACTGGGCGGAAAGCAGTACCGCAATCAGCAGAGTGAACGGATCTGAATGTTCAAGCGGAATCGGAGGTTCCGGATAAAGTTCATGCAATTTCCGTTCGATGAATTCTACTCGTTCTTGGAGTTTCATGGGAACCTTGGGAAAACCGCAGCCAAAAGTTACCTTGGTCGCGGCGACGGGAAAATCCGGATATTCCTACTTCTGGTATTTCGCGGCCTCTTCCGAACCCCCGGTGGCGGTTCCCTTGCTGTAGGAGTGAGCTCCCATCCCTGCGAGTTCCCCGTCTTTGACGATCAAGTAAGGATCACGAATCGGAGAGCCGTCGAAGAAACATTCCAAGATCTCCCTTACGCCAGCTGCGTATCTGGCTTGGGCGGAAAGGGAAGTCCCCGAAGTATGGGGGGTCATTCCGTGATGGGGCATGCTTCTCCACACATGGTCGTTGGGAGCAGGCTGGGGAAACCAGACGTCACCGGCATATCCGCTTAATTGTCCGGACTCGAGGGCCCGAGCAATGGCGTCGCGGTCACAAATTTTTCCCCTGGCCGTGTTCACGATGTAGGCTCCTCGTTTCATTTTTCCGATTAATTCGTCGTTGAACAAATGTTCGGTCTCAGGATGCAATGGACAATTTATCGTGACCACGTCGCACACCGAGACGAGGGATTCGACTGATTCGTGATGGGTGAGATTCAATTCACTTTCGACGCTTTCAGGGAGTCGGTGGCGATCGAAGTAGTGCATATGTACGTCGAAAGGTTTCAACTTGCGCAATACGTCCAACCCGATTCGACCGGCGGCCACGGTTCCGACCTGCATTCCCTCCACGTCATAAGATCGTTGGACTGCATCGGCGATGTTCCATCCCCCTTCGTTAACGATTCTGTGCTGGTTGTGGTAGTCTCTTACCAGAGAGAGAATCATCATCACCACGTGTTCGGCGACCGAGCGGGAGTTGCAGTAGGTTACCTCAACCACGTCGACCCTATGATCCATGGCGGCTTGGAGATCGACGTGATCGGATCCGATGCCTGCGGTTACGGCCATTTTCAGGTTGGGAGCGGATTCGATCCTCTCGCGAGTCAGGTAGAAGGGAAAGAAGGGTTGCGAAATGACGATGTCGGCGTCAACCAGTTCCTTCTCCGCTTGGCATCCCGCCCCGTCCTTGTCGGAAGTCACCACCAAGGTATGTCCGCCATCCTCGAGAAACTTGCGAAGGCCGAGTTCGCCGGAAACGCAACCAAGAAGTTCGCCAGGGGTGAAATCGATGGCTTTGGGAGAGGGCAGGGCCATGCCGTCTGGGTAATTTTCAAGCGTGGGAATGGAATCCAGAGCGTAACGCCGAGGCATGCCGTCCTTAGGGTCGTCGTAAAGTATGCAGAGAATTTTCATAATCTTGGGGTTGATCCGTACGCCTCGAATGCAGGTCGGGGCGTACTGGGGTTAGCGAAGTTTATATTTGAACCTGAATCTGATCACATCCATCAGATGATGAAAAGAAAAATCCCAACCCTGTTTCCTTCCCTTAATTCGAGACAAAACGTCTCACGTAGGACGTCCTTTGATTGTAACGTCCCGAGTTATTTTCCACTGAATTTCAAAAAATCCCTTGAATTCGGGCTGCAGGAGAGGATTTGCAGGCATTTTGCCAATCGGTATGCAACTTGCATGAAGGTTCGTATATGAACATCGATCCCGAAAAATTCACGGAGCTTGGAATTTCAGCAATCAGGGATATGGCGGAGGTAGCCAAGCGAAACGGGCAGCAGGAAGTGGAGGTCTGGCATCTTCTTTCATCGCTGATGTCGCAGGAGAATGGAATCGTTCCCGCGCTCTTCGACGAATTGGGAATCGGGACAGCTGCCGTTCAGCTGGCTTTGCAGCGTGAATTGAAAAATCTTCCCAAGATCGCCGGCGACGTCAACACCTCGCGTTCCTACGCATCCGCCGCTCTTACCGAGGCGGTGGAAAAAGGGCAGTCGATATCCAGAGAGATGCAGGATGATTACGTGAGTACGGAACATCTTCTTCTTGGATTGGCCAGCGTGGGCAAGCCCGCCACCTTCAAGCAATTTCTAAAGAACTTCGAACTCAGCGAGAGGAAGATCAAGGGGACCCTTCAAACTTTGCGGGGAGGGCAGAAGGTAACTTCCAAGACGCCGGAAAATTCCTTCCGGGCACTTAAGAAGTACGGGATTGACTTGGTCGAGCAGGCCAAGTCCGGGAAATTGGATCCCGTGATTGGGCGTGACTCGGAAATTCGTCGGGTCATTCGCATCCTTTCCCGCAAAACCAAGAACAATCCCGTGCTTATCGGCGAGCCCGGGGTAGGAAAGACCGCTATCGTCGAGGGATTGGCCCAACGAATCGTTCGGGGCGACGTGCCCGAGGGACTCAAGGACAAGACGATCTTCACTCTTGAGATGGGATCCCTACTGGCAGGGGCCAAGTTTCGCGGAGAATTCGAAGAGCGCCTCAAGGCCGTTCTCAACGAAGTCAGCAAAGCGGCGGGAAGAATCGTTCTCTTTATCGATGAGATGCATACCATCGTCGGCGCCGGCAAGGCGGAGGGGGCGATCGATGCCGGTAATATGCTCAAGCCCATGCTCGCCCGCGGCGAACTTCATTGCATCGGGGCCACGACCCTCAACGAATATCGTCAGCACGTTGAGAAGGACGCCGCTCTCGAACGACGCTTTCAGACCGTTTTAGTCGATCAGCCCAACGTCGAGGACACGATTTCCATTCTTCGCGGACTGCGCGAGCGCTTTGAGATTCATCATGGGGTGAATATAAGAGACGAGGCCCTGGTCAATGCTGCGGTTCTTTCCAACCGCTACGTTTCCGATCGTTTCCTTCCCGACAAGGCCATTGATTTGGTCGATGAGGCTTGCGCCATGATTCGTACCGAATTGGATAGCATGCCCGCGGAACTCGATGAGATCAGCCGCAGGGTGCTGCAGCTCGAAATCGAGGAAACCGCTCTTAAGCAGGAAAAGGACAAGTCCAGCAAGGACCGGCTCGAAATCCTGCGCAAAGAACTTGGCAACGCTCGTGACAAGATGGAAACCATCAAGCGAAAATGGGAAAGCGAGCGCAAGGGAATCGACGACGTCCGCCTTCTCCGCGAACAGATCGAGTCCACCCGGGCGGAAATGGAACGGGCCGAACGGGCCTACGACCTCAATCTCGTGGCCGAGCTGAAGCATGGAAAACTGCCCACTCTCGAAGCTGAATTGGATAAACTGGAGAACGCGGAGAAAAAAGAAGACTCCATTCTCAAGGAAGAAGTGACCGCCGAGGAGATTGCGGATATCGTTGCCCGCTGGACCGGGGTGCCGGTCTCCAAGCTGATCGAGGGCGAGCGGGAAAAACTTCTACGTCTGCAAAATATTTTGCACGAACGAGTGATCGGTCAAAATGAGGCGGTAGAGGCCGTGTCGGAGGCCATCATGCGGGCTCGGGCAGGGATCAAGGACCCCCACCGGCCAATCGGGTCTTTTCTCTTTCTAGGACCTACCGGAGTGGGCAAGACCGAGCTGGCCAAGACACTTGCAGAGAGCCTTTTCGACAGCGAGAACAACATCGTGCGGATCGATATGTCGGAGTACATGGAGAAGCATTCGGTGGCCCGCTTGATCGGAGCTCCTCCCGGCTACGTCGGATACGAGGAGGGCGGTCAACTCACCGAAGCGGTCCGGCGCAAGCCCTACTCGGTGATTTTATTTGATGAAATCGAGAAGGCTCATCCCGACGTCTTCAACGTGCTTCTGCAATTGATGGACGACGGCCGCCTGACCGATTCGCAGGGTCGAACCGTGGACTTCAAGAACGTCGTGGTCATCATGACTTCAAACGTCGGAAGTCGCTACTTGCAGGACAATTTGACCGATAACCTAATTTCCGAATCTGCAAGGGAGTCGGTAATGGCCGATCTAAGGGATCATTTTCGTCCCGAATTTCTCAATCGGATTGATGATACCGTACTCTTCAAGCCACTCTCTCTGGAAGAAATCACCGAGATCGTCGATCTCTTGCTCAATGCCTTGAACAAAAGACTCGAAGACCGCAAGATATCGGTCGTTTTTACCGAAGCCGCAAAAAAATGGATTGGGGAAAAAGGATACGACCCGACCTACGGTGCTCGTCCATTGAAAAGATTCCTGCAGAAACAAGTGGAGACCCAGTTGGCTCGAGCGTTGGTCGCCGGTGAAGTGGAGGAGGGCAGGGAGGTCGCCTTTTCCGTCAAGGACGACCAATTGGTGATGAAAATAGGGTAGTTTTCCCATGTAAATGGAAAGGGGGCGACTCTATCAGGGAGCCGCTCTACTGGCTTAACTCACGGATGGATTTGTCGATTACCCGCTTGTTGATGACTAGAAATCCAATGGCGTAGATGAGCAGGGCCAGCATGGACTGGGCGGAGAACCCTCCCTCGACGACGACATTAAAACGAGAAGCCTCTGCTACGAGAAATTGCTTAACCCCATATCCCAGTCCGACGGAGGCGAGCAAGATAAGGAGGAAGAGCTTGTTGAATCGGGACAAGAAGACCCGGCTTACCTCATGCCTTGAAAATCCGAGAAGAATAAGATTGCTGGCATGTTGGGCCATTTGGGCAATCATCAAACGGAAACTGGTGGCGAAGGTGGCGATGGAAAGAAGCGAAAGAAGACCCCCGACTCCTGTCATGCCCAAGAGAAGGGCTCTCGTAACTTGCCTAATCTTATCCTGTTCCGGAAATTCACGATTCATTTCATAGCCATTTTCATCAATGTGTCGAAGGAGGGATTGGGATGGCTTTTCGCTTATTTCCAGAATTATGCGGGATGGCCGAAGGGATTCCTTTCTTTTTTCAAGGACGGAGATCGCAGGGGCTCGCTGGGCCGGGTTTTCCAACGGGGAAACTTCCCAAGAACCGAAGTCGGGATCCTCGAGGAATTCTCCGAGTTCATCCCTTGAATGGGGAGGACCCTCGATGACGCCGTTTTTCCAGAGAAAGAAAAAATCGCCAGCATCGGGTTGGCCGAACTTCCGGTTGGCCCAGGCGAGGAAGGCTTCGGGCACAAGTACGCTGTTGATTCTTTTGCTGAAGGCAACGAAGCGCCCGTCCAAAGTGGCTTCACGGCTTTTCCCGATGAATACCTCGATCGGCATGCCCGTGGCCGCCTCTACGGATAGCGGAGGGTATTCGATGCGGGAAGGAGCAAGGCCGAAGTTCCAAAGGTCGAGGTAGAACTTGGGAACCATGATGGGAACCAAGCTGGAGTTTTCCTCCCAGGTCCATTCCTCGGGAACGAAGTCGAGGAATTCGTCCGGGATCGATTCGAAGAACAAGTCGGCCTTGGCGGCTGAACCCAAGCCGACGGTTCCGGTCGGCCATATGTAGACCGTGACTGGGAATTGATTGCGAACGAATCCACCCACGCGCTTGACGCCGTCCAATTTTTTGATCGCTTCCATTTCCTCTGGTGAAAAAGAGTCCTCCCTTTTTCCGAGATTGGCCAAGGCTCCTCCCTCGACTTTTTTGTTGATGGTAAAATAATCCATCGGGCCTTGGTTGTCGGAAAGATACGAAACCGCGTCTTGGTAAAATTGAAAGGAGAGCAAGAGGAGAACCGTGCCAAGCAGACACCCAAGAGAGGCAATGCTTAGTTCGCGCTTGGGTCCCTTGACCAAGAGGCAAGAGGAAAGAAGAGAGGTCTTGTTTGCCGAACTCACAGGGAGAAGCGGTGCTCGAAGGGGAGGGAGGGGGTCTCGCCTAGGGAAGATAGTAGAATGCCCGCATCGTTTGCCTGGGCCGTTTCTTGAATCAATCGACAGGCCGTCTCCTGGTTTTCATCGTCGAGATGACTGAAGGGTTCGTCGAGCAAGAGCCACTGAAAAGGCTTACGCAGCGCCCGGATGATGGCAATGCGTTGACGCTGACCATGGGAAAGAGTGGATACGGTCTGATCGAGGCAACTCCTCACCCCCAATCGGTCGGACATTTCCTCGGCCGACGGCGCGGCCGGGTTTTTCTGCGGGATCAGTTCGAGGTTTTGACCCGCCGTCAGGTGTGGGAAGAGACGAAGGTCCTGGAAGACCAAGGAGAGAGATTCCCTGCGCAGGCATTCCCATTCATGAAAGTCGCGCTCCGTGGTTGATTTTTCATTGATCGAGAGAACGCCTCTAAAGTCCTTGCGGAGACCATAGATGAAATGAAGCAAAGTGGACTTCCCCATCCCTGACTGAGCGGACACGAGCAGAACCGATTGGGGTTCGAATACGATCCGCTTTCCCCAAATTTGGGATTTCTCGACTGCTTTTGGCGTAAGAAGATCGGGGAGAATTCCGTTTAATTCGATCCTCATGGAAGGAGGGAAAGGATGTTTTGGCCGAAGATCGCCTTACGCTCGCTTGGATTGAGCTCCGCCTGATCCACGAGGTAGCTTTTGTAGGAGGCGAAGTCAGGTTCCGCTTGGAATTTGGGAAAGACCCGCAGAGGATAATCCGTGCCCCAGATTATTTTTTCGTATCCCACGACCTCGATCAACTGCCGGTAGATCGAGGGCTCGTAAAGCAAGGGGCAAGCCGCCAGATCGTAATAGACGTTTTTTAATTCAGGACGAACTTTCGGGTTTAATTCGTAAAAGGGAAAAAGACCTCCCGCATGGGCAAGAATGATCTTGAGCTCGGGAAATTCTCGGGCTACCCAAAGAAAGTCCTCAAAGGGGGTGGCGATCCGACCCGGATGATCATGGCCGACGGGTTCAGTGACGTGAAAGGTGACGGGCCAACCCTCATTGCCTGCAAACTCCATGCATTGCATCCATTTTTCGTCTCTCGGAGAGGAGCCCTGGACCCATGGATGACATTCTCCGATGCCCTGAAATCCCTGATCGCGTCGTTTTTTTAGTTCTTCGACGGGATCTTTCATGCCGCGATGCAAACCGGCGAAGCCGATGAAGCGCCCAGGGTCCTCTCTGATCCAATCGGCGTGCCACTCGTTTTGCAGGAAGCAGGTTTCCGCATTCTCCCAGTACCAACCAAGCAGAACGGCCTTTTCCACTTCCGCGGTCTTCATGTCGACCAGCATTCGCTCGCGATTCGCCCATCCTTGTAGGCTTCTTTTCCCTTGCGGACAAACCAAATGCAACCAGTGCGTTTCACCTTGCCGTCGGGCAAAGGCTTCCGGATCCGCTGAAACCTCTTCAGGATATCTATGAGTATGGGCGTCGATGATCACTGTTCGTCAAAGCTGGGTTTTCTTTGGCTCGGGCGCAAAGAAAATATGATTTCCTCCGGCAATCCCATTCGATGAGAGCGGAGCCGGATAAGCTAGTCTTCGGATGAGTCCGCAATCGGTTTTTCCGTCGGATTGGACAGCTGACGCGCGAGAGAAGCCTCGATGAAGGCGGCAAACAAGGGATGGGCTTTGTTTGGCTTGGATTGGAATTCGGGGTGAAACTGAACCCCGACGTACCACGGATGACCTTCAACCTCTACGATTTCCACGAGATCTCTTTGCGGATTGGTGCCGGAAATGATCAAGCCGGCTGCTTCCATTTGCTCCCTGTAGGCATTGTTGAACTCAAAGCGATGCCGGTGCCTCTCCGAAACTTCTTCCCTTTCATAGGCGGCGTAGGCGGAGGTTCCCTTTTTCAGGGCGCAGGGGCAAGCCCCCAATCGCATCGTCGCCCCCTTGTCTTGGACTGATTTCTGATCGTCCATGATGTGGATGACCGGATCGGGGGTATTGGGGTCGAATTCCTCACTGTTTGCCTTTTCGAGCCCGAGTACGTTTCTGGCAAAGTCAATCACGGCAATCTGCATGCCTAGACAAAGTCCGAAGTAGGGCAGCTTATTTTCTCTGGCGTACTTGGAAGCGATCACTTTCCCTTCGGTTCCGCGATCGCCGAAGCCGCCGGGAACCAGAATTCCGTTTAGATCATCGAGGTGGGCCTCGGGCCCGTCGCGTTCGATGTCCTCGGCGTCGATGTGGACCACTTCCACGGCGCAGTCGTTGCGGATACCCCCATGAACAAGGGATTCGTTGACCGACAGATATGAATCCTGGAGGTCCATGTACTTGCCGACCATACCGATGCGCACCTTGTGCTTTGGGTTGAGCAGGCGATGCACCACCTCTTCCCATTCGTCGAGCTTTGGGGCCGGAGCGTCCAAGCCCAGAAATTGAGTCACCAATCTGTCCAAGCCTTCCTTCTTAAGCATGTGAGGCAGTTCGTAGATGGAGTGGGACACGTCCATTTCCTCGATCACGGCTTCCTTGGGAACGCTGCAGAACAGGGAGAGCTTTTCCCGGATTTCCTCGGTGATGGGGTTTTCCGTTCGGCAAATCAAAATGTCCGGCTGAATGCCGATTTCACGCAATTTGGCAACGCTTTGCTGCGTGGGCTTGGTCTTAAGTTCTCCCGCAGCCCGCAGGCTGGGCAGGAGAGTCATGTGAATGAAAAGAACGTTGGCTTTGCCGACTTCCGACGCAAACTGTCGCATCGCTTCGGTAAAAGGCAAGCCTTCGATGTCACCGATGGTGCCCCCGATTTCCGTGATCAATACGTTCACTCCTTCTCCTGCGGCATGAATGCGTTCCTTGATTTCGTTGGTGACGTGCGGAATGACCTGAACGGTCTTGCCCAAATAATCTCCTCGTCTTTCCTTGCGGATGACGGATTCGTAAATCTGACCGCTCGTGAGGTTGTTGAACCGCGAGAGTTTGCCGGAAGTGAAACGTTCGTAGTGCCCCAGGTCCAAATCCGTCTCCGCCCCATCGTCCAAGACGTAAACCTCTCCATGCTGAAAGGGGCTCATGGTTCCCGGATCGACGTTTAGGTAAGGATCGAACTTCTGAATTCTGGTGGTAAGTCCGCGCTGTTCAAGCAGGGCCCCCAAGGCGCCGGAAGTAAGACCTTTCCCCAAAGATGAAACCACACCGCCCGTTATGAAGATATATTTCATAGACAAACTAGGAAAATGACATGAACGGATCCCTTCTTGCAATCCTCTTTTGTTCACAGTCGTCCA
>JAYOEB010000003.1:30838-44021 GCA_038116775.1 Opitutia bacterium
TCCAAAAGTCGCCTTGCCTTGCTTGGGATGGGCATTAATTTAGCTAATTGAATATACTAATAACAGTAGGAATCGTAAAATTCTCCTCGTCTTTTGTTTGGGGAGTTTAAAGAGTCCGTTAAAATACTAACTTTCTTACCATGCTCACAAGTTCGATTGGAAAAAAATATCTCATGGCCTTTACGGGCATCGTGTTGATTGGGTTCGTTTTCGTTCACATGGCTGGGAACCTCCAGATTTTGTTGGGTCAGGAAATGATCAACTCCTATGCCCACGCTCTTCAAACTCTTCCCTTGCCGATTCTGTGGGGTTCGCGGATCTTTCTTCTGCTTTGCGTGGTTCTGCACGCATGGACGGCAATCGTCCTCATTCGGGAAAACCGGGCAGCCCGACCACGGGAAAACGAAGTGGAAGTCACCAAGCGGGCAGGCATCGCCTCCCTGCGGATGGGCCTTACCGGGACCATCTTGCTTTTTTTCATCGTCTTTCATCTTCTTCACTTCACGATTCGGACGGTCTATCCGGAATACAATGACTTCAGCACCACGGTGGGGGCTCCCGAAGGGGAGGAAGTCCACGACGTCTACGCTATGGTTTTGTCCGGTTTTCAGCACACGTGGGTTTCGGTTTTCTACGTCGTTTCCATGCTTTTGCTTTGCGGACATCTTAGTCACGGAGTAAGCAGCGTCTTTCAATCCCTGGGGATCCGTTCGGAGGCGTGGCGGGAGAAAATCGAATTGGGGGCGAAGGCCTATGCCTGGATCATCTGCTTGGGCTTTTCGATTGTTCCGATACTAGTGATGGGTCAGAAGTTCGACATCGTATCCTTTTTCGAAGAGAGTCTCTTCACTGAGCTTCTGGTCAAGCATTAATCCATCCGCCAACGAACGACACCATGAACCTCGACTCCAAAATTCCCGATGGCCCCCTCGCCGAGAAATGGGACAATCATCGATTTGCCTCCAAACTCGTCAACCCGGCCAACAAGCGTAAATACAAGATCATCGTCGTCGGGTCGGGACTCGCCGGTGGTTCCGCGGCGGCGACCCTCGGTGAGCTCGGGTACAACGTGGATTGCTTTTGTTATCAAGATTCGCCCCGCAGGGCCCATTCGATTGCCGCCCAAGGCGGCATCAACGCCGCCAAGAACTACCAGAACGACGGAGACAGCGTGCACCGTCTTTTTTACGACACCATCAAGGGTGGGGACTTTCGTTCCCGCGAAGCCAACGTCTACCGTTTGGCGCAGGTGAGCGCCAACATCATCGACCAGTGCGTGGCCCAAGGCGTGCCCTTTGCCCGCGAATACGGCGGTTTGCTCGCCAATCGGTCTTTCGGCGGGGCCCAAGTCAGTCGCACTTTTTACGCCCGAGGGCAGACGGGGCAGCAGCTTCTTCTCGGCGCCTACAGCGCCTTGAGCCGTCAGATTGCTTCTGGTCAGGTCAGGATGCACACCCGCCACGAGATGCTTGACCTGGTGGTCGTGGACGGCCATGCCAAGGGTATCATTACCCGCAACCTGTCCACCGGGGAAACCAAGGCTTGGACCGCGGATGCGGTGCTTTTGTGCACGGGTGGCTACGGCAACGTCTACTACTTGTCGACGAACGCCATCGGATGCAACGTCACCGCCACCTACCGGGCCTACCGGAGGGGCGCCGGCTTTGCCAATCCTTGCTTTACCCAGATTCATCCCACTTGCATTCCCGTCTCCGGGGATCACCAGTCCAAGTTGACGCTGATGTCGGAATCTCTGAGAAACGACGGGAGAGTTTGGGTTCCGAAAAACGCGGAGGACTGCGGCAAAAATCCGAACGACGTCCCTGAGGAAGATCGGGACTATTATCTTGAACGAAAATACCCGAGCTTCGGTAACCTCGCCCCCCGTGACATTTCCAGCCGTTCCGCCAAGGAAGCCTGCGACGAGGGTCGTGGGGTCGGTCCGGGCGGCCGTGGCGTGTACCTGGACTTTGCGGATTCGATTTCGCGACTGGGAGAGGACGCCATCCGCGAGAGATACGGTAATCTCTTTCAAATGTACGAAAGAATTACCGGGGAAAACGCCTACCAACGCCCGATGCGCATCTACCCCGCCATCCACTACACCATGGGTGGCTTGTGGGTGGACTACAACCTCATGACCACCATTCCAGGGTGCTTTGCTCTGGGAGAGGCGAATTTCTCGGATCATGGAGCCAACCGCTTGGGGGCCAGCGCTCTGATGCAAGGTTTGAGCGACGGTTATTTCGTAATTCCCTACACCATCGGAGACTATCTCGCCCGGGTCGGATCCGGTTCCATCAGTCCGGATTCCGCCGAAGTCAAGGAAACGATGGAGTCGGTCAGGCAGCGCGTGGACCGACTGACTTCCGTCCAAGGCAAGCGCTCGTCCCGATCCTACCACAAGGAACTCGGACAAATCATGTGGGAGTATGCGGGAATGGCCCGCAACGCCACTGGCTTGACGAAGGCGATCGGTCAGATTCAGGATCTCCGGGACGACTTCGACAAAAACCTGCTGGTCCCCGGAAATTCCGACAACTTGAATGCGGAACTCGAGCGTGCCGGAAGGGTAAGGGACTTTCTGGACTTTGGGGAGTTGCTCTGCCGGGATGCCTTGGAAAGAAACGAATCCTGCGGCGGTCACTTTCGCGAGGAGTACCAAACGGAAGAAGGCGAGGCCACCAGAGACGATGAAAATTTCGCTCACGCCGCGGTTTGGGAGTACCAAGGGGAAAACCAAATCCCCGCCCGTCATCGGGAGGAATTGAGATACGACAACGTCAAGCTCGCCGTCCGCAGCTACAAGTAAGGAAAGTTCAAATGAAGTTGATTCTTAAGGTTTGGAGACAGAACGGACAAGACGACGAAGGTCGTTTTGAGACTCATCAGCTGAACGGAGTGTCGGAGGACTCATCCTTTCTGGAAATGCTTGATCAGTTGAACGAACAACTTTTGGAAGAGGGAACGGAACCCATCGTCTTCGATCACGACTGCCGCGAGGGAATTTGCGGAAGCTGCTCTCTGACGATCAACGGTTTGCCCCACGGGCCCGAGGACTCGACCACCACCTGCCAGTTGCACATGCGTAAATTCAGCGATGGGGACACCATTACCATCGAGCCTTTTCGGGCCAGAGCTTTCCCGGTGGTCCGCGACTTGGTGGTGGACCGTTCGGCCTTCGATCGCATCACCCAGGCGGGGGGCTTCATCACCGTCCGCACCGGCAGCGCCCCTGATGGGAATGCCCTGCCTGTTCCCAAGGAGGATTCCGACAAGGCCATGGACGCCGCCGCCTGCATCGGTTGCGGAGCCTGCGTCGCTTCCTGCAAAAATGCATCCGCCATGCTTTTCACCTCCGCCAAGGCCGGTCACTTGAATCTTCTGCCACAGGGACAAGCCGAAAGGGACAAACGGGTTTTGGCCATGGTTTCGGCAATGGACGAAGCTGGTTTCGGAAATTGTCGAAACTACGGTGAATGCTCCGCTGCCTGCCCCAAGGACATTTCGCTCGATTACATCGCCAAACTCAACCGCGATCACGCCAAGGCCAAGCTCAAGAAAATCTTTGCCTGACGCTCTTCTTTTCCCGGCCTTTCATTTTAGTTGCGGGATCGCTCATCCTTTGGATGATAGGGAGGAATGTCTATGGACGATAAGCAAGTTACCTGGGGAGGAAGGTTTTCCGAAAAGCCCGATGCATTGATGCAGGTGTTCGGGGAATCGGTCTCCTTCGACATGCGTTTGGCGGTCTATGATCTGAGGGGAAGCCTCGGGCATGCTTCCATGCTGGCTCACGTCGGTCTGCTTACCGCTGAGGAATTTCAGGCGATAGAAGAGGGAATTAACGAATTGTTCGAGGAAATCAAACAGGATGCCTTTCCCTGGAAGCTGGAGCTCGAGGACGTGCACATGAACCTGGAGCAGGCATTGCTCGCCAAAACCAAGGCTGCCGAAAAACTTCATACCGGAAGAAGTAGGAACGACCAAGTGGCCACCGACATGCGCTTGTTCTTCAAGGATGCCTGCGAACAATTGAAGATTGCGATCGAAGGGACCATGACCGCCCTTCTGTCGCTAGCCAAAAGATATGCCGACCTGCCCATCCCCGGTTACACCCACCTGCAGAGAGCCCAACCCGTGACCGTGGGGCACCATTTGCTGGCTTATCTCGAATCCTTTGGGAGGGACCACGAAAGATTCTCCCAAGTCGCGGAACATGCCAACGTGTGCCCGCTTGGTTCCGGGGCGATCGCGGGTTCGACCCTGCCCTTGGACCGCGAATTCGTGGCTAGGACTCTCGGATTCGTCGACTCCGATGGAAATGCGCGCATCACTCCCAATGGAATGGATGCAGTCGCCGACCGGGATCTGTTCGTCGAATTTTCCAGCGCCTGTTCCTGTTGCGCCCTGCACTTGTCCAGGTTGTCCGAAGATTTGATCCTATGGAATTCTTCCGAGTTCGGCTTCATTCGTTTGCCTGATTCCTTCACCACGGGGTCTTCGCTGATGCCCCAGAAGAAAAATCCCGACTCCTTCGAACTGATTCGCGGAAAGACGGGCCGAATCATCGGCAACCTGACCAATTTGTTGGTCACCATCAAGGGCCTGCCTCTTACCTACAACCGTGATCTCCAAGAAGACAAGCCCCCGGTCTTTGATTCCTTGGATCAACTGACCCAGTGTCTGGCGGTTGCCGCCGGCTGTTTGGCCGGTTCATCCTTCCATGAGGAAAAGTGCAGGGGGGCGGCCGCGGACCCATTGCTGCTGGCCACGGATCTTGCGGATTACATGGTCGAAAGGGGCATTCCCTTTCGGCAAGCCCATCATCTCGTCGGCGCTTTGGTCGCTCTCTCCGAGGATAAGGGACTTGCCCTACCTGAATTGTCCGATGCGGATGCCCGGGAAGTTTGTCCGGAATTGGGAGATGACTGGCGTGAGGTCTTTGACCTGAGCAGAGCCTTCGCCAAGCGGGAAAAGCCGGGAATGCCAGGGCCTGGTCAAATCGCATCAAGGATAGAATTTTGGGACGGCATCCTGCAAAGCTGAGAATTGCCTGCCGCCTCTGCCTTCTTTGCTGTTTTTTTTCGGGCAGCTTTCTTCACCCCTTGCCAGGGCGGACTTGGACAAGTACGGAAGGCTCGAAGATAGAGGGTGAGCTCGTTTCCTTCGACGGTCGCCGGGTGTGTATGCGGGTGGATGGAAGGGAGTATTATTTTCTGATTTCCCGCTTTCAGCGAGAGGATCAGCAATACTTGCAGCAATGGTCATCGCTGCGGAGATGCGCCTCCTGCTCCGGAGCCTTGTCTTCCGAGTTCAGGGAGGCGGGAAAACTCAAGTACCATCCCAAATGCTTTCGATGTCTGGCTTGCCGGAAACCTTTTGCCGGGGGAGATGAACTGGGTAGGGATCCCTGGGGCAACGTCGCCCACTTGGATCACTTGCCGGCGGTTTCCACCTGCGGCAGTTGCTCGAGATTCTTCCGTCGAGAGGATGCCGACCGCCGTCAATTCCTTCAAGATGGTCGAGTGTCTTGTGGAGTCTGCTTGCAGGATGCAGTGTTCGATCCTCGCAAATTGTATCAGGTTCGTGAGAGAATTCTCCCCGTGCTTGCAGGGGTGGGGATGGAGGTCCCCGGTCCTGAAATACGGCTCGAGTTGGTGGATCGCTCCTTTTTGAATCGTGAGGCCTTGCGGATCAAGGCGAGTGGAAACTTGAGGGGCTTGACCCTGACGAAATACAAAATAACGAAGGGAGCCAATTTTTCGGAAACTTCATTCGAGCATCGCATTTACGTTCTCTACGGACTGCCTTACGTGGAGTGCATTTCCGTGCTTGCTCATGAATACGCCCACGTTTGGCTGAACGAACGCTTCGTGGAGTCCACCCCACTTGAAATCGAGGGATTTTGCAACTTGCTCTCCGAAATCTGTCTGGCCCAGGACAAGAGCAAGCTTTCCAGTATCTTGCGGGAGAACATGATCAAAAGTGAAAATCCGGTGTACGGCATGGGCTATCGCAAGATGAGAGCAAAGTTACAGGCTCTCGGATGGAATGGGCTGCTGACCGAAATGTTGGCGAAATCAAGCCCTCCCTGAGACCGGGGAAAGGTCATGGGCTCGTTCGCGGGGCGACGAGCGCTCGGAAAAGGCCAAACGATGCCTTCGCCGGATTGGAAAACCTATCGGGGCGGTCTTTGAAAGGTCTTTAGGATAGTCTCAAAAACTTCAACGGCTTCCAAGTTTTCCCTTACCGCCTCCTCCGGGCCGAGAACGACAGGCCAATCCGCGGAATCCGCAGGGAGGATCCCATGACTTCCCTTTACCAGCCCGGCATCGAGGGGTATGAGGTCCATGCGCATCCTAAAGCCGAGTTTCTTGGCGGCTAACTTACTCATGATCCGAAGTTTCGGGAAGCTTGTTTCCGGATTCACGAACAACTCCACCGGGTCATATCCGTACTTGCGGTGAATATCGACGCAACGGGCGAATTCAGGGGCTTTGGCATCCTCCAACCAGTGGTAATAGGCAAACCAGGCGCTTTCCTCGGCCAGGGCGATCAAGTCTCCGGATCTCGGGTGGTTCAAGCCCAGTTTCTCCCTCTCTTCTCCAACCAGCACTTGACTCACCCCATCCATTGATTGCAGGCAATTCCCGACTTTGTTGAGGAAGACCGGATCCTTGTCCCCTACGTAGACGTGGGCGACCTGATGATCCGTCAGGGCAAAAGCTCGGGAGCCTCCGCAATCGAGGGTTTCTCCCCCAAATTCCTCCTTGATCGACAACCACCCCTGGCGGCGGAACTCGCGGTTGGGAAAAATCGCCCGATTGACCTCGGAAATCGCATACTCGGAAAGTACGATCGGCGCGACGCCCCGTTCTTCCAAAAAATCCAGCAAATCCCCCACCACCTCGTCAATTTCCAGAAGGGATGACCGGATGAGGGGATCGAGGGGTCCGTGGCGCTGCAAGTCGTAGTCCAAATGCGGCAGGTAAATCAAGGAAAGATCCGGTCGGCGCGTTTCTTCGATCCACCGGGCCGAATCGGCAATCCACCGAGAGGAACGGATCCCGGCGTTCGGCCCCCAGAAGGAGGGAAAGGGAAAATCCCCAAGCTCTTTTTTGATTTCCTCCCTCATTCCCATGGGATGGGTGTGAACGTCGAAGACCTTGTTGCCGTCCGATCCATACAGAGGGCGTGGGGTGATCGAATAGTCGGAACTGGAGTACATATTGTACCACCAAAAGATTTTGGCCGTGGAAAATCCGGGATTTTCCCTTCGAAGCAGTTCCCAAATCTTCTCCCCCTTCACCAGGGCATTGGATTGTTTCCAGAAGTGATGCTCGTTGAGATCCCGGTCATACCATCCGTTGCCCACGATGCCATGCTCCGAGGGAAGCAAGCCCGTCAGATAAGTCGCTTGGGCCGAGCAGGTCAGGGCCGGCATCACCGGTCGAATGGTTCCGAGTCGGTTGCCGGACCGGCTGGCGAATTCTTGGATTCTGGGCATGCCCGACCCGAGGTGTCTACGGCACAAGCCTACGACGTTGATGACTGCGACTCGGGAAGAAGTCCCCTTCATGTTCGGTCTTAGGCCAAATTTTCCCGCTTGCTGAGTTCCCGGGCCCGGAGGTCGTCGACGGATTGGAGGATTTTGCTCGTGTCCATGGCGTGCACTTCCACCCCTTCTCCGATTCCTTGCAGAAGGGTAATGGTCAGCTCCCCGCCCAAGTGCTCCCGGAATTCTTCAAGTCCTTCCAAAATGACCTGCGAATCCTTTTTACCTTGCCCAACCAGGATTGGGTCAAACAGGCGAAAGCCGAGCCGTTCGAGTAATTGAAGGCAGCGCTCCGCGGAGGTCGGCTTGATCAGACCGATCTTGGCGGAATAAAGCAGATCCACCGCCAGGCCAATGGCCACGGCCTCCCCATGCCCGATTTTGAAGCCGGAGAGTTGTTCGAGTTTATGGGCCACCCAATGCCCGAAGTCCAGGGGCCGGGACGATCCCTGTTCGAAGGGGTCTCCGGATCCGGCGATGTGTTCGAGGTGGAGGGCGGCGCTCTTGCGGATGATTTGCTGGATGGCCAATTCGTCGAACTTGGCCAGTTCGTCGGCCCGCTCTTCGATTTGTTCGAAAAAGGAACGGTCCCTGATCAAGGCGACTTTGACCGCTTCGACGTATCCCGCCCGTTTCTGGCATTGGGGAAGACCCCGCAGAAAGGAAAAATCGTTTACCACCGCGTAGGGCACCGAAAAAGTCCCCACCCAGTTTTTCTTGCCGAAATAATTGATGCCGTTTTTCACGCCCACGCCGCCGTCGCCCTGGCTGAGGGTGGTGGTCGGAAAACGGATCAGTCGCACTCCTCGGTGGGCCGTGGATGCCGCGAAACCAATGAGATCGAGGGCGGCCCCACCACCGATTGCCAAGACGTAGGAGTGCCGGCAGATGGCGTGGTCGTTGAGATCACGCCATATCTTGTCGACCAAGTTCCAGTCATTCTTGGCGGATTCTCCACCACAGATGAAAATGGGGGAGCGCACCAGATGAAGGCAGTCCTCCCGGGCCTTGAAATAACTTTCGATGCGGTCCGGCAGATTGGGGTTTCCGTCGAGCATCCCCTCGTCCAGGTAAACGATGACTTTCGAGCTCTGATTCTTTCGTTGGGGCTGCAGGATGCCGGCCAAGGTTTCGTTGGCTTGCGAAAAGGAATCCTTGGTGAAGAAAACCCGATGGGTAAAATCGAGGCGGACGTTCTTGCGTATCGCGGAGTATGTCGAAGGCATGGAAGTACAGACTAATCGAAGTTCAGGTAGCCGCAAACCTCTTTTGCATCCATAGGGCAAGCGGATTCAGGCAGAGCAGGGGGGCGATCAGCATCGGCATGCAGAAGCAAACTACGAGGGCATCCGTTACGCAAATACCTGCAAGTAAGTTTGATACGGCAACTCCTACACCTCCCGCCTCTCCCTTCCTGACCCGCAGGATCGAAGAAAAGGCAATCCACGCAATCAGCAAGCCGACCAAATTAGCCAAAAACACCCGAATGGGGTCCAAATTGTTCCAGTGGATAAGGGCGGCAAGGGCAAAGAGGGGAGGGCCAAACAGGAAAAAGATCGCAACCCGGGGGGGATCCCCCGCCGGGTTGGCTTCTCCTCGGGCAAAGAGGCTTATCCCGACGACGTAGCACCCTAAAGTCAGCCCCCAAACCCAAGTCAATGGGTGGATCGCCGTCGCATCCCCGCAGGTTGCGGCGCAGGCCCAGAGCAAAAGCCGGCATCCGCCCATGAGAACCACCCCTCCTTGCCAATGCTTGTGAACGAGGTCGTAGACGAGCACGCAGGCGACGAGAAGTCCAACCCAGAGAAGATCGCACTCGGCGATGCGAAGGAGGATCCACGCTCCGGCTACCATGGCCAAAGTGGCCAGGCCCAAAACCATGGTCCTGGAAATTTCGCCGGAGGGAATGGGCCGATGTGGGTTGTAGCGGGCATCAAACTTGTGATCACAGAAATCATTGAGGGCGCAGCCTCCCACGTAGAGCAAACTGGCCCCCAAAAGCAAAGGCCAGAGAAAGCCGGGATGCAAGGCTTCCGGGCTCTTCCAGTCGGGAATGGCCCGCGCCCACTCGTGCGAGCAGAGGTTGATTGCCCAGGCGGCTACGCAGTTGGACCACACGGTGGGCAGGTTGGAAACTCTGCCTAAAGTCAGGATCTGGCCGATCCAGCCGTTATGGGGCGCTTTCCTCACGAAAGGCTCACCCCGCAAAGGCCTCGACTCCGGAGAGCTTCCAAAGTCCATTGGTATTCCTTGGCGATCTGATCAACCACGTTTTCCGAGCGCAATTCCCGGGGCAGGACCTCCCAAGTGTAAGTCTCCATTTCCAAGTGTCTGCAAGCCTGCGGATTCCGGGCCAGCCAATCCATGGTTTGCAGGACGTGGCTCCCGGTGTCGCCCAATCCTTCCGCCGGCGAGGCATGCAGGGGAACGTGAAAATGTATCCTCCATTCGTCCCCGAGGGCAAAGTTCGGGTCTTGGGCGGCTTCGAGGGCCAGATCGAGATCCTTGATGCGTCGAGCGACCCGTCCGTCCTTCATAATCACCACTTGGTGAAGGTACACCTCTTCCACAAACCGACCAAGCGCTTGCAGGTTTTCGGGGTCAGGTCGGGCGGACAGGGCCGAACTCAAGTGCAACTTGCTGATGCGAATCCCGTTGGACTTAAGCGCCTCCAGTCCGCTCTCCGGCTCTTCTCCCTCCACGGCAAGGTGACAGCAGTCGTAGTTGACGCCGATTTTTTCCAAAAGTGCGGTGGGGTCTTGCGTCCGTCCTCCGAGATCGTTGAAAAAGGCAATGGTTTCGGGCGTGGTCTCAAAGAGTCCGAGGGGTTCCGGTTCAAGTCCCAGATGGAGATCCAGTTGCTTGGCTTTCTCCAATTCTTCGATGGCGGAGGAGCAGGTGAGCAGGTTTTGGAAGAGTTCTTCGGGAATCTTATCCGCGGTGATGAATTCCTTGAAGGAACCAGGCAGGGTACTCACGCTGCCTTCCCCCCCCTTTGGCAGTAATTTTTCCAGAATTTCAAAGAGGGCGAGGGTGTACTCGAGCCGTTCCCGGGTCGTCCAGTCCGGCCGGTACACCCGTTCCTTTACCCGGGCTCCGTGAAATTCTCCGTAGGGGAAGCCGTTGATGGTAAAGACATAGCAGTCATGTGCATCCAGCCATCTTTGAAATCTCAGCAATTCTTGGGGGTCGCTGAGCTTGCGGGCGGCTTCAGCCCCCAAGCGCAAACCGATCGCATAGGATTGATCCGGGCAAACCCGTCGGCGGACTTCCAATACCTCATGGCGGAGGGAGTGAAAGGTTTCCTCCCAGGTGTTGCCCCGGTGCACGTTGGTGCAATAGGCCAGATGCATTTGGTGATTGAGCTTCATTGCGCAGTGACGGAGCAGGAGTCTTAGAGCAGGTCGAGGCTCAACTCAAGTTAAAGACCGCACGGGCGCCAAAACAAAAATGCGCGACCCAGCCCAGGTCGCGCATGTTTTTGTCGAAACCTTAGTTTGGTTTCAGTTTGCCCTTTGCCAATGATGTTGCAATCGCGGCGCCAATTTTCTCAAAAGGGCGAATTTGATCAAAAATAGGAGGCAGTGGATATAATTTGTACAATTTGAAAAAAATCCTAGGATGTAGACAAATTCGGAATGCGTATTCGCTCTACGAATGAATTTAAGATGAAAACCGAGCCCATATGGAAGTCATGGTTTGCCCGGCACGGGGCGAAGCTCCTGCTTTTCGCTCGTCAGCAGGCCCGCAACCCCCATGACGCCGAGGATTTGCTGCAGGAGGCCTTCGTACGCATCTGGCGCCTTTATGGACATACCGGGGAGGTGGCCCCCGGCCTGGTCTACCGGGCGATCCGTCGTTTGGCCATCGACTGGGCCCGCAGTCTGGACCGGCGCAAGATCCGCGAACAAAAGGTGACCGCCGAATTTCCGCTTTACGAATCCTTCCGGACCGAGGTCGAGCAGGACGAGAGGCAGCAGGCCATCCTGCGGGCCGTGGACCGTCTGCCTCCGGAGCAAAAGGAGGTCTTGACCCTGAAGATCTGGGGAGAGTTGACCTTTGATGAAATCGGCCGCACTTTGGATCTTTCCCTCAATACCGTCGCCTCCCGCTACCGCTACGCCCTGCAGAAACTCAAGGAGTGGATGCCCGGGGAATTGGAGGATCGTCCCCACGCCCCAAAGGAGGTCTCCGATGAGTGAATTCGAAGACCTGGAAAGGGAACTGAAGTCGATTCGGCCCAAGGCTCCCTCCGCCGCCTTCACTGCGCGGGTGGCGGATGCCCTCGGGGATTCCGCCGATCTTTCCTTTCGCCGGATCTCCAACGAGGTGGACAAACCCGCAGCCGGAGGCAAACTCTGGTTTTTTCTGCCTCCCTCCCTCGCTCTGGCCGCTTCCTTGGTCTGGATGCTTTTCTTTTGGTCTTCCCCCTCCGGGAGTGAGGAAAGCACGAGTCCGGCAGTCGACGAAGCCGCTTCTCTCGCCGGGAGGGCGGAGGATCCGAACAGTCCGATCCATGGAGTCAGTCTCGATGAACTCGAGGCTCACTCCGGCATGCCCACCCATGGTTGGTCCGATCCGCAAGTCCGCGAGTTTCTCCTGGACCGGGTGGACGAGGGATTGATCGAACGACCCGGGTATTCTCCCGGGCGGCAAGTCCGCTACCACTATTTGGACGAAACCCTCTGGATGCACCCTGCCTCCAATACCCGGGTCATTTCCACCACCCCTCGTCAGGAAGTCATCATCCTCGACCTTGATCTTTATTAGTTCGATCCCGGCTCCAAAGTCCGGGCCAATCTTTGCTCCTCATTTCCTATCTTCTCAATTATGAAAGCCTGCCCTGCCTTGCCGCTTGCCCTCATTCTCATCTCCGCCTTGTCCGCTCAAGCCAAGGAAGTCGCCTACCTTGGAGTGCACACCCAAAAGCTATCGCCGAGCCTCAGCCATCAGTTGAATCTCCCCCAAGGCGCTTATCTCGAAATCGTTCATCTCGGGGAGGGCAGCCCCGCCGAAAAGGCAGGCCTGCAAAATTTCGACGTTTTGCGTAAAGTAGATGATCAGATTCTCATCAACCAGGATCAGCTCAAGCAATTGGTGCGTATGCGAGCTCCCGGGAACGAAGTGGTCCTTGACCTCCTGAGGCGTGGAAAAAGCATGCGGATTGCCGTGAAGCTGGAAAAGACCACCTTGCAGGAGCCCGGTCGAGGCGCCTTCCGTCGCGAGCCCTTCGAGTCTCATTCCTTTTGGAACGAGGATTTTATGGGGAATCCCCGAATTCGGGATCTGTTCGAGAGGGAGTTCGGCAGCCATCGCCGCTCCTTCTTTCCCGATTTCTTCAACCGTTCCACTCCCGATATGCAAAGTCCCGATCCTCAGGGACCGGTGCACCAACCGGTTCCGGACGTTCAATCCTTCAGTTATTCCTCCACCCGGAACCAGACGGTGACGACCGACGAGGAAGGCACCCTTCACTACACCGAAAAGGATGGGGAGAAATTTCTCCGGGCCACGGATTCAACCGGAAAACTGGTCTTTGAGGGGCCGGTCAACACCGCTCGCCAACGTCGTGATCTGCCCAAGGGCTTGCTGAAGAGACTGGAGGAAATCGAAGCCAGGCCTTAG
>JAYOEB010000004.1:0-9957 GCA_038116775.1 Opitutia bacterium
GGCAAGACCGCCCCCGTCCCGAGAAGGAAAAGTTGAATCAGATACGGTCGCATGGCCTGACTTTTGCTCGATCCGATGCAGGTTAGAATGGCGATGTCCTTCATGCGCTGATGAATGAAGCTTTGATAAAGATATCCGCTTCCCAGACAGGCAAGAAATAGGGCCACCATCGAAACGATGGCTAGGAAATCGGAAAGATATCCAAGCAATCGACCTGCCCTATGCCCAACCCTTTGGTGGGAGTAGATGCGGATTTCCGGGTTGGATAAGACTTTTTCAAGGGTATTGGCAAGTTCTTGCAGGTTGCAATGCTCGGGCAACTTGAAGAGAAGATTTCGGAAGGCGAGGTTCCCCTGAGCGAGAAGCTTGGTGCGATCCAGGAAATCGAGGCCGACGAATGCCTTGGGCGCCAGTTCGGCAGCCTGAAAGCTCAATCCGGAATCCTCAAGAATGTAATCGGTGACTCGAAAGCTCGCTTCTCCGAGTTTGATCTCGTCCCCGATTTCGAGTTCCAGCTGGCTTTTGAGTTCGGGATAGATCCAAGCCAGTGGTCGCTGATGGATCAAATTTTCGGCATCTCCTACAATCGCACCTCCCAGTTTGGATTCGAATTTTCCATAATACGGAAAACCCGGGCCGATGGCGACGACTTTGATCAGTCGGCTACGACCACTGGGCCCCGCGACCATGGAAAAGAAATCGACCGCCTTGGTTTCCTGGAATCCAGCGGGCAAGACCCGCCTGACGGACTCCAGTTCCTGAGGACTGAATTCGCGGCGGGCCCGAATGGCAAGGTCGGCCCCGAGCAATTCCCTCGATTCGGATTGGATACGGAGAGCGAGCGAGGATTTGAAGGAATTGACACCCATGAAGCCAATGAGCCCCAAGGATAAGTTGACCAGATAGAAGAGGCAGAAGGACCGGTTGTTGCGAATCTCTCGAAGCGCATTGCGCAGGGAAAATCTCATTTCACTTGGGGCGGTGAAGCCGGCCCTTTTCCAAGAGCAGAATTCGGTTGCAGGCGGCGGAAAGTTCCTGGTTGTGAGTCACCAGAATCAAAGTCTGCCCCCGTTCTTTGCAGAGTCTGAAAAGCAACGCCATGACCTCGCGTCCGGTTTCGTCATCGAGATTTCCCGAGGGTTCGTCGGCGAGGATCACCTTGGGTTTGCCGACGATTGCTCTGGCCAGGGCGACTCTTTGGCACTCGCCTCCCGATAACTGGGACGGCAAGTGCGATACTCGATGCGAGAGGCCGACCATACCCAAAGCCTCCCGGGCGGAAGCCTCGAATCCGGCTTCATTGCGGAGTTCGAGTGGAATGCCGACGTTTTCCAGGGCAGTGAGGTTGCTCATCAAGTGGTATTGCTGAAAGACGATGCCCAGATTGCGAGCCCGAAATTCGCTGAGTTGATCCTGCTTGAACTTGCTGATTTCACGGCCATCGATCCAGACGCTCCCAAAATCGGGATAGTCCAGTCCCGCCAGCAGGGAGAGCAGGGTCGACTTTCCGCTGCCGCTTTGTCCGAGTATGGCGACCGACTCGCCCTCTTTCGCTTCCATGCTGAGTTTATGGAGGACTTCAACCCTCTGGCTTCCTTGGAAATAGGTTTTGGAAATTTTATCGATTTTAATCATGGCTTGTATGAAAGAGCTTCAAGCTCCCGACTCAGGAGCGGAAAAATCAAGTCACAGATCTTGCGGTGACCCGCAGGATTGGGATGAATCAGGTCGGGGAGGTTGAACTCAGGCTGCCCTCCAACGCCTTCAAGCAGGAACGGAACCTGCGGCACCTTGGCCTCTTGGGCGAGATTTAAAAATAAATTTTCGAACTTTTCGGTGTAGGACCTTCCGTAGTTCGGGGGCAACTTCATGCCAGCAAGCATGGAAGGAATTTGGTTTTCGGCTGCCGTTTGCAGGATCATGGAAAGGTTTTTTCTGGTTTCTTCGATGGGAACCCCTCGAAGCCCGTCGTTTCCCCCAAGGGCGATAATCAGGTAATGAGGCTTGGCCCGTAGAAACCATTGAATGCGGGACACGCCCCCACTGGTGGTGGAACCGGTTATTCCCCCGTTGATCACTTCGTAGGACCGTTTCGTCCGTGAAGAGATTTCTCGGTTGAGCCGTTCCTCGAGGAGATGAGGATAAGCTTCGCTTTCCAACACGCCGTAGCCCTCGGTGATGGAATCTCCAAGTATCAGGATTTTGAAATTCGTCATATTCGAGGAATCCTTTTCGGCGACGAGTTCGGACCGACTGTTGGATTCGCCCGTGCATGCCGCAAGCAAGAGGGAAAGGAGCGCCGCGCCGCAAGAAAGAATGGAGAGCTGGTTTGTCATTCGGAAGGATTCGGTATTGAATGTAACCGTTTTCTGGAAAAAACCAACGGCGCTCTTCACAAAATGACTCTTTTACTGGAATTGCTTCACGAACAGGTCTTGCTGATCGACTTTGGTATGTTCCTTTTGATCTGGCTGGTCCAGTTGATCGTTTACCCGTCTCTGCGTGAGATTTCCGATGCCGTCTTTCGAGAATGGCATCACGCCTATTGCCGACGAATTTCATTTTTCGTTCTTCCTCTGATGATCTTGCAAATTCTGGAATCCGCAAGCTCGTGTTTTTTCGTCGGCGGTCTTTTGGACTGGATTCGCTTGGGAGCCCTTTTCCCAGCTTGGTTGGTTACCTTCGTTCATTCCGCTCCCACCCATGGAAAACTTTCCGAAACCGGTAAGGATCTCAGGCTAATTGACGACTTGATTCGCGTGAACTGGTTGCGAACCATTCTCTGGAGCGGTGTTTTCTCAATCTCCTGCCTGAATTTTTGATTTGTCCTTCGATGAGGAAGAAGCCAAAAGAAACCAAGCGCTGTCCGACCTGCGATCGTCCCTTCGAGAACCGTAGAAAGTGGAAGACCAGAGGGCAGTGGTCCGAAGTCGTCTATTGCTCCGACAAATGTAGGCGAATTTCAAAGAGGAACCCCGCAAGATGAAGGGGATTTGGTGGATTAGCGGGATTTCAGGGTGAGGGACAAAGAATGCCTTCATCAAGGGCCAAGCCTTGAGCATTGCGAACTGCTGCTGCCTATCTTTTGCAGGGAGCCTTCGAGCGGAAGGGTTCCGGAAAAGAGAGAGAAGAGCGTTCAAATTACGCTTCTCAATAACTGAGGGCTGTCCATGATTTGCAGATCGCAGCGAAGCTTTTCCATCATTTTCAGTCCCCGCAGGAGCGACTTGGGAACACCATTTTGAATCCCGAGAAGGGAGCCCACCACCACCCCACGGTGGCAGTTGTCTCCGCCGGCCTTGGCATTCGCCAAAACACCCTGCGAAAAGTCGTGGTGGTATTTCCAGGCGAAAAACAACGAGGCAAGAAGAGATTCAGGCAGGTAGCAGGCGGAACTGAGAATGCCTCCCACCACCGACCGATCCGGGAGATCCTCCCACTTTCCAAGCTTGGCGATGGAGATTCCGGGCAGGGAAAGGCGCTGGATGGTTTCGCGCAGGGAATGATCTTGGCAGAGATTGATCAGGAGGCGGGCGAAGTCGGCGGTTGCCCGGAGGGCTCTTTCGTCGTCGTGCGTACAGCGGACAAGGCAGAGGGCGGATTCCAAAAGATGGGCCGGATCGGCCTGATCGATGGCCTCCAATCCGGCGAAAAGGCCGGGCAGCATGGAGAGGGCTCCGATGTGGTAATCCTTGGTTCCGCAAGACCGAAGGGCTTTTCCTCTTCCGTAGTTGGTGAAGAAGTTGCGGTGGCATTCCTCGACGTAAGTGTCGTTGTGCCAATTGGGGGTAAGCATGACCTGAGCATACCTGAGCAACCATTTTTCGACGGAAAACTCACCGCTGAGGATGATTTGTCGATACAATTCGGCGGATAGTTGGAGGTTAAGGGTATTCTCACCAGCCTGCAGATGTTGGTGGTAATGAACGTTTTTCTTTCCCCAAAACTTGCTTTGTCCGTGCAATACGTCGGCCTTCGGATGGTTCGGGGAATAAACGGAACGCCATAAGATACTGTCCGGATGCGGATTACGTGGTTTTTGGTAAGGGCGCAAGTCCCCGTAGTCCCGATCTAGGGCATCGGTATCATAGTACCAATGCGCCGGCATTGAGACGGCATCGGCAACCAGCGAACCTAAAAATGCATTTTGAAAACTCACGAAGTATCGTTATCCACTAATCATGCTTTTTTCAAAAAATATGCTAAATTTGCGCCAAAAGTGAGCTTACATCTATTTTATGATGAAATTTATTCATCCGGACTGGATGAAAAGGCCCGGTTTCCCCGCTGCCGCTACGCAAGAATCCGGCGGAGACTTCTTCAATTGGACGGAGAGGAAAGAATTCGTTGGCGTTCGCCAAGCTTGGTGAAGCTCGATGAACTGCTGCTCGTACATGATGAGGATTACGTCGGGAGGTTTTTGGACGAAGCCTTGGAAGAATCGGAAATTCGAAGAATTGGATTGCGGCCATGGAAAAAGGAAATTGTGGAGAGAACCCTGCGCCTGACTGGGGGCGCGGTGGATGCCTTGGATCTTTTGCTAAGCGAGGGGCACTCAATCTCGGCTAACATGGCGGGCGGTACGCATCATGCCTTTCGCTCCGAGGGGGCGGGCTATTGCATTTTCAATGATTTGGCGATTTGCGCGGAAAAAGCCTTGCAAATGCCTCAAGTCGGTCGGGTTTTGATTCTGGACCTCGACGTTCATCAAGGGGATGGCACCGCTGAAATCTTCAGGGATGATTGCCGGGTTTTCACCGTCTCCCTCCACGGTAAAAACAACTTTCCATTCCGAAAGAAATGCAGCGACCTAGACGTTGCCTTTGCAAACGGCACGGGTGATGAGGAATATTTGAAAGCCCTTGCAACCGTGCTCGGACAACTGGAGGGAATGAATTTCGATCTTCTTTTGTTTCAAGCCGGAGTGGATGGGTTGCGTGAGGATGCCCTGGGTCTTCTGCAATTGACTCGCGAAGGATTGCGGGAACGAAACCAGATGGTGATGGATTGGAGAAGAAAGCTCGGGTTGCCCATGCTGATCTTTATGGGGGGCGGATATGCGAACCCGATCGAGCATACCGTGGATGCCTTCTGCGATTTGTTTCTGCTGGCGGCCCGGGAAACGGTAGCCGAAGTCTGAACAGGAGTTGTGGAAGTTCCTTTCGCTTGCAGTCCGAGTGACTTGCCGGCAAAGGCCTGCGGGCGCCGAGTTCGACCTTGGTTCGGGGAAAGAATCATTGATCGGCTCCTTTCATTCGTGACATGAAGTTGCTTCCTTTGGGGAAGTCCCCAGTCATGAATTTTTCTCGGTCTCATCCTTGGGGGAGGAGGGAATCAAGCAAAGAAGGACCCTCTTGAGAAGGGCCCATGAAAACAAACACAGATGAAGGAAGGTGGGAAGGGCAGCGGACACTCCCATGATCAGACCAAAATAAATGTTCTTTGCGTTTTCCCTTCCAGTTGGGTCATGGATGGCCTGTACGGCGCGGTTGGTGTATTTCGCCCCTCGTTGCATGAATTCCTCGGGGACTTGTTCCCCGAGGCTTATGAGCCATCCCCCAAAGGTAAAGACAAAGAGCACCCACAGGGTTGCCAATACCGCGATGACCAAGTCCAGAGAGAGATGAAAAACGTATTCGATGGTTTTGCTCGAGGCAAGAGCTCTGCGAATGATCCAAATGGTGACGAAGAACGACAAACTGTCGAAAAGAGCCCCCAGAAATCCAACCGGGAATTGAAGCTGCAGGTAGTGAGAGGCCTCATGGGTTTGCATGTAGTAGGGGAATGCGGTGTATATTCCCCACCAGTAGCAAGCGACGTTCAAGAAAATGAAGAAGCAAAACAGAATGGGAAAAAAAACTAGCAGACTTCCTCTCTTTCTTTCGTAGAGATCCAAAACCAGATGCAGTGAATTTCGCCAAGTCTGAATGATTGGATGCATCTTTGACATTTAATCGAGCGGATAAAATGAATCTTGATCGAGTCTTGTTGAGTTTTGAGCCTTGCAGACTGCTCACATCCAATCATTTTGGATATCTTCAAATTTAGGCAATGTCCAAATCTCGCAAAACCAAGAAAATCATCCTTTGGTCCGGCTTGTTATGCCTGTCGACTCTATTGGTGGGATTTCTGTTTCTTGAAGAAATGATTGACCGGAAAGTCAATTCCGAGGCTTTGGAGATAGGAATCATCGACCCACAATTCAAGATACGCAGCCTTGCCGAAGTCGATTTCATCTTTGAAGGCAACTGGCTTTGGGAAAGCATTGAAATTGCCTTCAACTTGGGGAAAAGTGGTGAAAATGGAAATTTTTGGAGGGATTTATTTGATACCCGAAACAAATGGGTAAGAGAAAACCTGGAAGCCAACTCCACCATTGGCTCCCTCAAAGTCGAGGAAATCACAACCAACGTTACCTGGCCCGACTTACGATCGAAATTGTTTGCAGATGCCAATGCCAGTGGAATTAATATCGAGTCGATTGTCATTGATCAGTTTTCTCTCCGAGTGGACGGAGCGGAGTTGGAAAAGTTCCGGCAAGCAAGACCACGGCCCAAAGAGACCAACAATACCCATGAATGGGGCTTTCTCGCTGAATTGGAAGACCCTCGCGTCGATTACTTGAGGATTCGGGATGGAAGTTTTGAGCTTGATGGGTATGATCAATCCTTCGGGGTGGATTACAACCTTACCTCGCATATCGTTCCTGCATTCGCGAACTTTGATCTGGAGAAGCGTTATTCTTTGGGGAACCATTCGATCGAGGTCAACAGTTCCGTCTCACTGGCTCTTGAAGACAAGGAGGTTTTTGTAACCAGCGAAACGAAACTGGGCGAACTCAAGGGTGTCGCAAGCTTGTTCACTCAGGTTTCGGACCCTCTGAATTCAATTCCCTCGAACCTCAAGATCATTGATGGCGAAGTGATGGTGCGGCAAAACGCAACCTTGGACTTAAACCATTCCCAAGCTTTGAGTTCATTTTTCGAGTCTGTCTTCATTGAAGTCAACGCAAGCGACCTGATGATTGAATTCGGGGATCAAGTTTTGGAAATCAGTAGAATGATTACTTTCGTGGATGGTATTTCCCCCGACTCATCCTACCTTCCGCGGGAGATCAACGCCTACGCCAACTTCAACTGGAATGACGCGGCCAACGGATTGGGGGCCCATCTTCATCTTCGGCAACTGGAGCAAAACTCAAGCGCCGATCCTTCCTTTGCTTTGAGGGGCGGAATTTGGGAAATCAACGGCTCGCTTTCGGGCGTCCCTTACAGGATCCGCAACCTGTCCACCTCTTTGATGGAATTAAATGATCTTTCCGGCTTGCCTGAGATTTTTCGCATGGCAAGGAGCGTAGAATTTGATGAGGCCAGACTGTTTGAAGGCGAAAATGAGCTTGTCATCGAAAATGGACGGATCAAGGTCTCGCAAGGTGATTCGTTGAAAAGTTTGAAAATCGATGCCCCGGGGATGATGATAAGCATGCCCGAAAAGCAGCTCATTTTAATGGATTTCAGGTATTCGGGAGAAGTCGATTTCGCTACCCTGCCAATGATATCGAAGCCGCAGCAGATCAGCGTAGGTACCATTCAGGTTGGGGATGACCTGGAGATATCGGACGTCGAGGTGACTTTTGTGGTGGGCGAAGACCGGCAGGTCAAAATCGAAAAATTAAGTTGCGCGCTTGATGAAGCCAAGATTTCCATGAATCCGGCCAATCTGACTCTGAGGGTCATGGATCATTCGTCCGAGGAGAGTGCTTACCAAGCATGTTTTGAGGGAACCGATCTCATGGTCGAGAAAGAGCTCGATTTCCACAATGAATATTTCGCCTTGGATCAAACTCCAAAGAGCAAAACCGCAGTCTTCGACTTAACCGGAAATATTGACATAGAGTCGGTCCAACCCTTCAACACCTTTTCAAATCAATTTTTGAAATTCGACAAGGTTGTTTGTCGAGACTTGGAGTTGGCGGATGGAAACCTAAGCTTCGAAATACGGAACGGGATGCATCTCGTCATCGACAAACTCAGCGCCCATGGATTCAACGGTCGGGTTGGTTTGACCGAAAGCCTTCTCTCGCTCGATGCGGAAGATTCGAGCTTGAACTTGACCTTCGATGAGGTGGACGGGCAGGAGATCATTCAGGTTCTAACCGGTATTCCGATGGAAATCATCGGGAAATTCCGAGGCGAAATTCCCCTTGCTTACTCACGAAACGCAAGAAACTACAAAGGCGGACTTCATTGGAATTACACTGGCGGGGCCTTGGAGTACGTAGATTCCGGAAGCGGCTACCTTATGATGGAATACTTGGATGAGATATTTAAAGATGATGGAGAGAGCCTGCCGTCTGCGTTAGGAATGCTCACGACCTCAGTTCTAAGCATGGTGAGTGATCGGAATGACGAAGTCGCGATCCAATTGGCCGGGAAAGCCCTCAAAAAACTCGAACTGGACTCCATGGGGCTGGACTTGATTCCGGAAGAAGATTCCATAAGGATCCGAGTCAAGGGGAAGAGTGGGCTGAAAGAGGGTACGGTTTTCTTGAATTACAATTTGACCGTGATGACCAATACGTCTCTTATTATATTGAGATTCATGCAAAAGTATGGATTCATCAATTAGCCACGCCAATTTCATTATGCTCATAAATTTTTTTAAAATCCTCACTGCAACGGTTTCCCTCTTCGTTTCAAGCGGCTGTCTTACGGTTCGAACCGAGCATCACATAACGCTGGAACACGAACTGAATCACAACCTGAACATAAGCTTGAAAGAGGAAGTCAACAACTTCGTCGACGATCTTTACGCCGATTAGAATTTCCAAGCTAAAACTAACTTCAACTCCGATCACTATGAAAAAAGAAATTCGTCTGCTGTTTTTATTCATTGGCTTATTTGCAACGGGTTCCCTTGTGTACGCTGAATACAAAGACCGCATGAAAGATCGGCGCTCGGAAATCGGCGCCGCCAAGGATGCCGGTCATCTAGGCGAGGGAAGCGACGGATTGCTTCACCCTCGTGGGGAAGTTACGGATGAAATACAAAAGCTCATCGATGGGGAAAACGCCGACCGCAGACTTTACTTTTCGGATACTGCGGCTAAAAGATCGATCAGCGAGAATCAGGTTGCCGAAGAGTTTGCCTCGGCCATCAAAGACAGGGACAAAAAAGGACACTGGCAAAAGGACGCAAGCGGTTCTTGGAAGCAAAAGTAAAGAAAATCCCGTTTCGCAACCAAATGATCTTCTCGATCGTTTGGTGCCTGACGATTGCTTCTTGCTCGACCCGTTCCAAATCTCCGCAAGGAGAGATTCCTGAATTTGGCTCAAGCGAGGCTGAAGAGAACAAGAGTCTGGAAGAAAAAAAGATTTCTCTCGAAAGGAAGGAAGTTGGCTTGGGTTTGGAACTCGAGTGGTTGTCGCTCAAAACCAAGCTTACCCGGGCCGAACTCGAATTGAACCAGGCCCTTTCCTCGGAAACGAAGTTGCTGTCCGACCATTCCAAGTTCAAGGCCCTGAACCATCGCTTCCCGGATTCGCGGGGTTTTATTTCCGACCGGGACAGAATCGTTTGGGATGCAAGACTGAAGGCAAGGCATCAGCAAGTGGTCGACTCGAGGGCCAAGGTGAATTTACTTTCGCGGGAAATGCAGGAACTGCGCTACCGAATTCTTCAAAATGGCTTTTCCACTCCTCTTGGCTCTCTCATCAAATGATTTTGACCATGGGAAGAGGGGCAGAAGGTTCTTTTTCGTTGTGAAGAAAGTAAGCTCTGACAGAATGTGACTGATATACCTAATGGAAGAAACCATAGAAAGAATCCTCGGTCATCCCTTGCTTACCGTGACCCTAAGCTTGATTTGCCTGCTGCTTCTTTTTGCCATTCTCAAAAAGCTCTTAAAGCTAATCCTCGTATCATTGATCCTGATCTTTCTTTATTTCGGATACGTTC
>JAYOEB010000004.1:9967-40654 GCA_038116775.1 Opitutia bacterium
ACTTTGAGGATCAGTATCCACTTCCCGAAGTAGATATGGATAAGATGGAAGAATTTAAAGACGGCATCAGGAATTGGGTTGTGGAAGATTTAAATGTTAGCCTCTTCGAGAAAAATCAAAGTAAAAGCCCCGAGTAAGCCCGGTTTCCGGCGCATGCCTCGGGTGTCTTTTCCCGGTCGTTTTCCCCCCCCATGATCCCTTGGCCCTTGTTTTTGGCTTGGAAGCAATTATTTCCCTCAGGGAAGAAAGTTTCCTTTTTTGCGATTTTGGCGGTTGTCGGCGTCGCCTTGGGGGTAAACGTCATGATCGTGGTGATCGCCTTCATGCAGGGTTTTCAAGAAAAATTCAAAAGCGACATCATCGACGCTCAGGGGCACGCAAGAATAGTCCCCGTTCGTCCCGATTCTGAGGTGGAAATGCTCACGGAGCTCCTCGGCTCCAAGAAAGAAGTCATCGGCTTTACTCCCTATCTGCAAGGACAATTGCTTTTGCAAAACCGGGACTACACGGCGATTCCTCATGCGATCGGTCTCCAACCCGAATCCGCCGCCTCGGTACTTCCGCTCAATCAATTTTTGGCCAATGGCCACTCCGTGATCGATTCCCGTGATTCCTTGGACCTGACTCCCATCCCCACCATCGATTCCTTGGAGGATGGAGTCGTTTTCGTCAGTTTGGAGGTAGCGAATCGCCTCGGCGTCAGACCTGCGGCGATTCTCCGTACCCTTGATTCGACCGTTGAGCCGGGTCAAGCGAATGGAGAAGGAGAGATCCGCGTGAAGAGACTGGATCCCTTCGTAGCTTCCGGGGAGTGGGAAATTGAAGTATTGGGTTCGAACCGAGTGGCGATCCGAGAGGAAATTACCAAATACGAAACGATTCGGAAACTCAGTGATGGCTTGATCGATCTTGGTTGGGGGCGCCCGCTTTTTGAATTGGTCGAGGGCTCAAGACCTTTTTCAACCGGACGAAAATTTCACTTTCAGTGCTTTAGATCCTCAACCTTGGAGGTGTATTCTCCTGGGATGATCGGACAAGCCAAGGCCGAGGAGTTGTCCCCCCCCCGTGAGGTCAGGCTTGGCGGTATCATTGAAGTTCCCTGGCAAGGTTTTCATGCGGAAATTCTTTTGGGAAGCGCTCGTTTCATGCAAGATATGGATGAACGCTTTCGAGCCGTTGACGGCTACTATCTCAAATTTTCAGAGGAAGTGACCGACGACGAGGATAAGCTGGCCGCCCTTTGCAAAGAACTTGAGGAACCTCTTCAGCAGGACTGGGCGGTCATTCCCTGGTTTGTGGAAAACGCTTGGTTTTTTGAACTTTTGCAATTTGAGGAATACCTGATGATTCTCATCATGATTCCCATAGGCTTGGTGGCTGCCTTCGCCATCGCCATTGCCTTGATGACCTCGGTGTTACGGAAAATAAGGGAAATCGGATTGTTGGTGGCTATGGGCGGACGATCCTCTTCGGTAGGAGCGATCTTTTGTCTGCAGGGTTTTCTGATAGGAAGCCTCGGGGCTTTCTTGGGCTGCGGTCTGGCCATTCTATTCATTCGCTACAGACACGAGCTGATGAGTTTTATCGTCGAAAAAATCGCAGGAAAGGATGGGCAAGCGGGGGTGACTCAATTCTACGACTTTTACAATTTGGAGGTTCCGTATCCTTGGGAGTCCTCCGCTAGTATGTCTAATTTTACGGCTTTTGCGGTCTTTGCGATTTTGGTTTCGACTTTTGCGGGCTTGTTGCCCGCCTGGCGAGCGGCTCGGCTCAAGCCTGCCGATTCCTTGAGAAGTGAATGATTCGAAACAAAGAACGGTTTTGCAAGCCGTGGGATTGAAGAAGAGCTTTTCCCTTGGACGCAAGGCCATACCCGTTCTGGAATCCGTTGATTTTTCCTTGGAACAAGCGGAATCCCTGAGCATCATGGGAGATTCGGGTTGCGGGAAATCGACCCTGCTGAATCTCTTGGCCCGCTTGGAAGTCGCCGACGCCGGGGAGTTGACTTGGGCGGGGCGCCGGATGAATGCCAGTAAAAAGCCCGAAGCCCAAGTGACTGCCAAGAGGGCGTCTTTTTTGGGCGTTATCTACCAAGCCTATTACTTGATTCCCGAGCTCACGGTTCTGCAAAACGTACTTCTCCCCAGCCGTATTCTAGGAAATGCCGGTAAAGAGGTTGGGCGGCGGGCGAGGGCCTTGCTGGAAAAGATGGAGGTTCTGGAAAAAGAAAATCAGATCCCCGGGAACCTATCGGGCGGGGAAAGACAACGGGTTGCAATTGCCAGGGCATTGATTAATTCACCCGCGGTGATCTTAGCCGATGAACCAACCGGCAATTTGGACGAAAGAACGGGGGGAGAGGTGATGGATCTGTTGCTGCAATGCTGCCGAGAAGAGCAGGCATCCTTGATCCTCGTCACTCACAATCCGAAATTTGCCCGGGCGACGGGACGGAGCATGACCCTCAGGGAAGGAAGATTGCACGAATCTTGATCATGAAAGGGAAGTGATGAGTCAAAAAACAAAGATTAGATGCGGAGTTGCGGGAGTTGGCTATTTGGGACAGCACCACGCCCGAATATATCATGCCTTGGAGAATGCCGAATTGGTGGGAATCTTCGAACCCGATGACGACGCGGCCCGTAAAGTCTGCGAACTCTACGGTTGCCGAAGATTCGACCGTTTGCCGGACTTGGGAGACGCATGCGACGCGGTCAGCGTGGTTTGTCCCACCGACAAGCATGCCGAGGCGGCGGTTCCCCTCATTGAGAAAAAATGCCACCTGCTGATCGAAAAACCTTTGTGTACTTCCAGCGAAGAGGCCGAGCGTATCCTGCGCGGCGCCCAAGATTCCGGAATCATCGTACAAGTCGGACACATCGAGCATTACAATCCAGTGATGGAATTCCTGGAGCAAGCCGTGGAAGCGCCCAAGTATTTGACGGTGGAGAGACTGGCTCCCTTTCAACCCCGCGGCACCGAGGTGGGGGTTGTGCTTGATCTCATGATACACGACATTGGGATTGCCATGGCATTGGTTTCCTCTCCTTTGCAAAGCGCCGAGGCAATAGGGGTGAGGGTTCTTTCGCCTACCGAGGACATTGCCAACGCCCGTTTGCTTTTTGAAAACGGATGCGTGGCCAATCTAAGCGCCAGTCGAGTCAGCGAAAAGAAAGCCCGTGAAATCAGAGTTTTTCAGGACAGTGGCTATCTTTCCCTGGACTTTATGAACCAAAAGGGACACCTGATTCGCAAGCGGGATGGAAAATTGGAAAAAAGCGAGGTTCCCGTGGAAAAAGGAGAACCGCTGGCTTTGGAAATCAAGTCTTTCCTGGATTGCGTAGAGCAAGCCGGAACTCCCAAGACGGACGGATTGTTCGGGAAATCCGCCCTCGAAGTCGCCCTCCAGATCAGTCGGCGGATTCAATCCGGTTGGTAGAAAAGCAGAGTGGAAGGAAGCAATTTACTTGGGAGCTTGCCTGCAGGCGAAGTGGATTTGCTGGTCGTCGCCGGAGAGGCATCCGGAGATGAGCATGCATCCAATTTGATTGTCGGGCTCAGGCAACGATTGCCCGAACTGAAGGTAACTGCCTTGGGAGGCCCGAAACTAGAGGAAGCGGGTGCCGAGGTAATTTTTAACTTGGTCGATCATTCGGTGGTGGGCATTTTTGAGGTTCTTAAGAACCTGGCATTCTTTCGTCGGTTATTCCGAGAAACCATTGACTGGATCAAGAAAGTCAAGCCGTCGACCATTCTGTTGGTCGACTACCCGGGATTCAATTTGCGACTTGCCTCCGCCCTCCAGCAGGCTGGTATCTCTCGAAAAGGGGGGGGAGACGTGATCGTTCTGCAATACGTCAGTCCTCAATTATGGGCATGGAAGCCGAAGAGAAGATTCAAGATGCAAAAGACCTTGGATGCCCTGGGGGTAATCTTTCCCTTTGAGATTAAGTCTTACCAAGACGTTAACTTACCGGTTTCCTTCGTCGGTCACCCATTTGCCGATGAATCGAATCAAACCGAAGAAAACCTGATTCGCTACGATTCGAAAGCCCCCGTTGCCTTGTTGCCGGGAAGCAGGGAACAACCTGTTGGAAGGATTCTGCCGGTTTTGCTGGCTAGCTTCGAAGCATTGCTCGAGACTCATCCGGAACTGAAGGCGATCATTCCCGTACCCAACCAGCGAATGGGTGATTTGGTCAGGAAGATTTTGCAAGGCAGAGATACTTTGCGGGAAAGAATCAAGGTAATCGAAGGGGCAGCGAACCTGTCCGCATCCTTGGCCCTGATGAGTTCGGGAACCATGTCCCTGCGCTGCGCCCTTGATGGAATACCCGGCGTAATTGTCTACAAAGCGCATCCGCTCACCTACTTGCTCGGTAAATTTCTCGTAAAAGTACCTTATTTGGGAATGGCCAACTTGTTGCTTCCCGAAGATCCTCCATATCCGGAGTTTATTCAAGGGGCGGCTCGACCGGAAAAGATTTGCCGAGAGGCCGACTTAATTCTGACAAATCCCGAAGCGAACCGAGAGAGATCTCTGGTTTGGGCAAATCGCCTGAGAGATCTTTTATCCGCTCCTCAGGACAAAGGCGCGGTGGACTGGTTGGAAACCGAAGGGTCTTGGGAATAGGATCCTATTTGCTTCCAGATTTCAACGGCCCGCTTGGCCAATCCGGACCGGCATCGGGAGACTTCGGCCATTCTGGACTTCAGGTTTTCATTGGCGATGGCGGAGACGTCGTCCATGTTGTAGAGGAAAACGTTGTCTATGTCGGCGACTTCTTCGGAAATGTTTCTGGGCACCGAGGCATCGATGAGAAAAAGAGGCTTGGCGGGTCTCTTGCTCATGGCTTCCTTGATCTCGGGAGACTCGATCAATGATTTCCCACTGGAAGTGGAAGCCAAGATGACGTCGAAGAGATGCAGGGACTCGCGGAATTTGGAATAGCCCAGAGCGAACCCTCCGTGTTTTTCCGCAAGTTCGTCCGGCTTTTTGCGACTGAGCGGACACCACTCAAAGGTCCTGCCGGTTACGGTGATCGCGGGTGAACCCCTCGATTTGAAAGCTTCGATGGCGGATTCGGCGACTTCTCCCGCCCCAACGACCAACAGGCGAGAGTTTTCGACCTTCCCAAAAATTCTTCGGGCGAGTTCGCACAGTACGTTGCCTAGGTTGACTTGTCCCTTGGAAATGCCGGTGTGGGTTCTGGCCCATTTGGCTGCCTGAAATCCTCTCTGGAAGAGACGGTTGAGGATTTTCCCCGATACCTTGCGCTTGCAGGCGTCTTCGTAGGCCTTCTTGACTTGGCCCAAAATTTCGGTTTCGCCGACCATTTGGGAGTCTATGCCGGCGGTGACTTCGAAAAGATGTCTGACCACCCTCTCTCCCGTGTGCTGATAGGAGTAACGACGAAGAAGCTCAACATCGAGGTTTTGAAAGTCGCTGAGGTAATCACGCAAGATGTCGGGGGAAAAACCGTTGTTGGAAGCACCGTAAATTTCAGTACGGTTGCAGGTGTTCAACAGAAGGCACTCGTCGAGACCTGGCAGTTGGCTCAAACCGCGGTAGAATTCATCGATTCTTTCCTGAGGAAGATTGATTTTTTCCCGAACCTCCAGGTCCGCCAGATGATGAGAACTGCCAAGAAGATGAAGCGTTGGTTGGATGGAACTCATTCTTGGACAGGTTGGATTTCCGGGGATTCGACCGGCAAGGCCTTCTTTTGTCTGGAGTTGACGAACCCCATGCTGATGACGGCAATCAGAAAGAGGGTGATGGAGGCTTGGGAAAACTTCGATCCAAAAAGAAAATTTCGGTACCTTAGAAAGAAAAGTATGCAGTAACCGATCCAAAGAAGCAGGGTAATGAATAGCTTTACCGAAGTGACGCGCTCGGGATGATGAGCCCAGTGCATCCCGCCCACGATAATGGAAAGGGTGAGAAAAAGAGTCCCGATCAGGAGCAACCTCTGCGCCGCTTGCTCCAAATCGTGAATCGGTGGGAACAATGCTCCCCAAAGGCCGGATTTTTTGGAAAGGAGCGATTTTCTCTGCATCAGATACATGGCACTGACGATAGCCAAGAGGGCAAAGATCCCATAGCTGAAAACCGCAAGCGAGGCATGCAGTTCGACCCAGGGATCGGAGAAGAGTCGTGTGTAGGCGCTTTCTGACCAATAGGGGTGATCCCAATCCTTCCTGAGCAAGGAAAGCGATCCCAGCAATGCCGCCGCTCCGGAGCAAAAGGAACCCAGCAAATTAAGTTTCCACAAGAGACGAAGAATCAAAAAAGCGAGGATAAGGGACCAAGTGATGAATTGAGCTCGTTCCAAACCATTACCCAGAGGGCAACCGTTGGTCAGCAACCCACGAAGATACAAGCCCTGAGTTTGCAGAACAAAGCCCACGATTATTCCAACCAAGGTAAGCTGTTTGAACAAATTTTTTTGGAGGAGTTGGGCCCCGACGAAACCAGAGACTAGGGCAAGCGCGTAAAAGGCGGAGGCTGCCCAGAGGAATTCGCGCGTCTCTTGGAAGATCATTTTCTATTGGATGCGTGTTGCCTTTTTCCGGGACCGTTGGTTCCAAGCTTAGGCTTGAAGAGGATAATGAACCGGGGAGGATGAGAAAAAGGAGCGCATGGCGGCGCAATCCTGCCCAACGCAATTTTCGCAACAGGGTCGAATGGATGATTGATACTGATCCCGAACGTGCTCCTCAACCAGTCTTGCGCACAATCGAATGAAGGATTCATCCAGGTTAAAGCAGTCGGCCCGTGCAAAGATCTTCCCCGCCTCTTCCACATACTCTTTGAATTCGACGTCTATTTCGTCCAGCGTCTCTATATGATCGGTAGTAAAGGCGATCGGGACGATCAGGATGGCCTTTTGCTTTGTTTGGGCAATCACTTCAGGGGTGCTCGGAGAAAGCCATTTGGTTTTTTTCGGACCAACCTTACTTTGCCATCCCAAGGCATGGGAGTGATTCAATCCGAGCTCGGAAAGCCTGGCTTCGATATTTTTCACGGAACCTTGAATTTCCAGGTTGTATCGATCGCCTTTCTCCAAGCAGTAAGCTTCGGGTAAGCTGTGAGCCGAATACAGGATGAGGACTTCCTCGTCGCTCAGAGCTGCGGTTTCGGTTAATTTGCGAAATTCTCTCTCAATCAGGGAAGCCCAAAGATCGGTGTAGTCGGTCCGATCCCACCATCGATCGATGACTGAAATCTTACTTTGCAAATCAGGATGATCCTTAAGCCATCTGTATGCGTCGCAAAGACTCGAGCCGCTCGTCGAGCAACTATGCTGAGGGTAATGGGAAAAAAGAACGATCCGTTCGGCGTTGCGGAAACGATTGAGTTCGTCCCCGGTGCGAGGAACCGCATAGCGAAACCCCGGCACGCAAGCATGCGGTGCGGTTTCCGGGCTGCTTTGGTCGAGAAGTCGGGCGATCTTTTGTCCTTGTTCCTCCATAATCTTGCGGGTGGGGGAATATTGTCCGAGTTCTTCATATCTTTGCTGAATGAACGGCGTTCTTCTCCAGGCAATGAAGTTACCCAAGATTTTCTGAGCGGGCAGGCGAAGAAGTTCGCGATCTTGAAAAAGTTCCCGCAGGTAAGGGCGCACCTCATCCGCAGATTCCGGGCCTCCCATGTTAAGCAGCAGGATCGCCGTCTTTGCGGAGTTCGAGTTGGAATCGGAGGTTGTCATCGGAGTAAGAGGTTCTGGGGCGTATCAATTGGAGCAATGACTATAGTAATGGCTCTTTGGATTTAGTCAAAGAGAGAGACGTTCTCCAGGGAATCCATGCAATTCGGGAGGGGAGCCCCACTCAGATGAGCCCCGCAAAAGACAAGTCCCCGGTTGTGTTGACTCAATCGTCTGGACGCGGCTAATCTTGTGCCGGCGTGTTCGTCTGGTAGCGGGATTGACTTTGGCCAGCGGACTACCTGGGCTAAATCGGGAGTTTTGCCTGTACCTAGGAGTCCGGTGTTTTCATCAATAGCAAGAGAAATGAGGTCTGCGTCGGAAAGTCCGCAAAGTTCGGGATTGCGTTCTCCACCGACGAAGGTGGTCAGCAACGCTTTGTCCTTAGGGGCTCTGCCAGGAAATAAACTGCTGGAAAAAAGAGTCCCCAGAATTTTCATTCTTTCCACTTCCGGGACTAGAAATCCAAAACCATTCAAGGGATGTCCGATTTTTGATTTATCGAAACCCAGGAAGACTAGGGACAAGGGAGGGTGCGATGCTTGCCCCAAATCCTTGATTGAATCAGACCTCTTTACATTTATCCAGTCGATGGAGGGCAATGCGTGACTTGGAAGACTGCAAACGATCTGATCGTATACTTCTTCCCAAACCGTACCGCAGGAAAGCTTTCCGAGAATTTTCCATTTTTGGTTGGCCAGACGTTCGATTCTGCGAACGGAACAACCTAGTTTGGGAGCATTTTTCAGGTTTTCCGCCAAGCGAATGGGAAGTTCCTGCATGCCGTGCCTAAAGGAAACCAAACGTGATTTGAATCGTTCTTCCGGTTTCCTGCGAAGCATACCCCAAAAAAGAGATCGATGTTTTTTTTCGAGCTTCCGCAGAGATGGAAACGCGTAATCAAGAATCAAGCTTTCCGGTCGAGATGCGTAAATCCCGCCAATAAAGGGATTGGCCCCATATTCAAGGGCTTCCTTTCCCAATCTTCTTTGGATGAATGAAGCAACTGACTCGAGTCTGGAATCTCCGGAAAATCGGGGAACGAAAGGCTCGGCCAGCAGCCTTAGCTTGGCTTCGGGGCTGAGGAAGGAGGAGCCAAGGAATGAAAGAAAGCCCAGAGGAAGTGGAATGAGTCTGCCTTTTCTGACGACGAACCGCAGGTTGCTTTTTGGGTTGGCGTCGATCGCATGCTCCAAAATTTTGTTCCTTTCAAGAAATTCCTCCGTTCTTTTGTTTCGAACGCTAAGGGTATTGGCCGAGTAGTCCAAAAGAAATCCATTGATTGATCTCGATTGCAGAACCCCGCCTATTTCATTGCTTTTCTCCAGTACGCAAACCTCTTCCCCGTTCCACTGCCTGCGCAATGCCTGCGAAATCCCAGAGAGACCAGCACCCAGAACACAAGTTTTCGTAGATACCATAGGATTGAAGTAAGAGGTTTATGCTTGAGAAAATAAGCTCACTTGACTTGAAGGTAGCTATGACGGATGAAATTAGAGAAGCTTTGCAGGCGATCGTTTTTCCTGAAAAGGATCATGACTTCGATCTGGTCGCCGCTCTTCGCAAATTGGATGAAGTCGTTGCCGGCGATCGAATCAATCTTCATCCCAGATTGCGTCATTTTTTGGAAAACCGTAGTTACTAAAAGGCTCTTCTTTGGTTGGAGGGGGTTGAACCTGAAAATGTAGTTTGCCAAAAGTGAGCTCCAAAAAAGAGCGATTGCCCATGGAATCGACTCCGGAGTTCGGATCCAATCCCTTTGCCGCTCTGGAGATGACCGGACTTTCTTCCTCCTCCACTTCCTTGTCCGAGATTTCAGAGACAAAGCCCAAGGGCTGCGACCGAACGGGTCTGGGCAAGGGAGAGCGCTTGGAGCTAAGGCGTGAGAAAAGCGGTCGTGGAGGCAAAACCGTAACCACCGTCAATGGCTTCCCCGCCCGCATCTCGAACAAAGATCTGGATCGCATGCTTAAGGAACTAAAAACGCGATTAGGAACCGGAGGATGCTGGAGGGAGAATCAAATGGAGGTGCAGGGAGACAAGCGCGAGGAGCTTTGCGAATGGTTGTCTGCAATGGGATTCAAGCCAGTGCTTGCCGGAGGCTAGTCCTAGCCAGCCGTTTGTTTTTCGCTCTCCGATTCGACCGTTTCCGAATCCTTTGAGCCTTCTTTCTTAGCATCAAAGTCGTGGTCCTCGAGAGGTTCTTGGTTCATGACTTCGTTGATGTCCTGCTCCCACTCGTTTTTGGCCTTTCTGAACTCATTGACTCCTTTTCCCAGAGAGCGAAAGAGTTCGGGAACTTTCTTGGCCCCAAAAAGCAACAGAACGATCAAGAAAATGAGAATGATCTCACCACCCCCAAAATTTCCAATGAAAGCCAAATGAAGCGTAGGTATGTCTGTCATGATCCTAAGCTAAGTCTTGAACTGCGTTTAGGCAACTAATTAAGAACAAGTTGCGTAAGACAAAAAATGGAAGGCTTTCTACAAACCAAGTTGCCTGAGGGCCTCTGGCTTTGGTTTGTTGACCGAACTTTGATCCGCTTCGAAGAAACCATGCAATTGACGAATTCTCGTAGGATGCCGCATTTTACGAAGGGCCTTGGCTTCGATCTGCCGAATGCGTTCGCGGGTCACCTTGAACTGCCTCCCCACTTCCTCAAGGGTGCGGCTATATCCGTCCTTCAGACCAAAGCGCAGGGAAAGAACGTTTCTTTCCCGTTCGGTCAAGGAATCCAAAACGTCCAGAATTTTCTCCCGCAGCAGAGAATAAGCGGTCATGTCGTATGGATTTTCAGCCCCCTTGTCCTCGATGAAATCGCCGAAATTGGTATCGTCGCTATCACCAACCGGACTTTGCAAGGAGATGGGTTGTTGGGCCATCTTCATGATGCTTTGAACCTTATCCAATGGCAGGCCCATTTCATTGGCGACTTCCTCAGGCGTCGGTTCGTGCCCAAGTTCCTGAAGCAATTGCTTCTGCACCTGCATGACCTTGTTGAGGGTCTCGATCATATGAACCGGAATACGAATCGTTCGGGCTTGATCCGCAATCGATCTGGTGATCGCCTGCCGGATCCACCAGGTCGCATAGGTCGAAAACTTGTAGCCTCTTCGATATTCGAACTTTTCGACGGCCTTCATCAAGCCCATGTTTCCCTCCTGAATGAGATCGAGGAAGGAGAGACCCCGGTTGGCCTCGACCATCTCGGTCTTGGCCTTGTGGGCAAGCCTCATGTACCGCTTGAGGTCTTTGATCAGCAGAACCAACTCTTCCGGATCCATCCTGAAGCGTGTCTTCGCTTCCTTGAGCTCGGCGTGCACACGGTCCATCTTAACACCCTTGCGCTTGACTTTGACGGTATCCTTTTTGGAGAGCTCCAGGTTATGGACGTTGCGGGCAATGGCTTTTAGCTCCGGGCCCGTTTGGTGTAGGAAATCTTCGAAAACCTTGAGCTTGAGGCAGCACTTTTTAAAGATTGGGGCGAGTTCGCTCTCATAATTCTTGAACCTGGTCAGGGATCTCTTCCTTAGTGACTGATTGGACGCCGACTCAGTGGCTTTCCAAGCCTTGTCCAATTTGGAATAAAGATCCTCCAGGGCAACGACCTGCTTGGCCAAACTCCGAAAATAAGCTTCGCGGCTGTCTATTTTTTTGTCCAAAACCACCCGGTCGAACCTTTCTTCTCGGGAGAGCAGTTTTTGACAGATGTCCATTTGAAATTCCGTAGTCAGCGAAACGGAATAGATTATTTTGAGAGCCGAGCTTTCGGCCGCCTCAATCCTCTTGGAAATGTCAACCTCCTCTTCGCGGGAGAGCAGGGGAACCTGTCCCATTTGCTTCAGGTACATGCGGACCGGGTCATCAAGCATATCGTTCTGATTCGATCGGGCCGTTTCCTCTTCGCTCTCTTCCTTTTTCTTTTTGTACTTCTCAACTTCCGCGGAGTCGAGCAACTTGATTTCGAGGTTGTTGAAAATGGAGATGACGTTCTGCAACTCTTCGGGTTGGGTGGCGATTTCGGGGAGTGACTTGTCGACGTCCTTGTAGGTAAGGAAACCCTGTTCTCTGGAAAGATGAATAAGTTCCCGGACTTTTTCATTCATTGCATCGTTGAGAGCATGCGGTTGGATATTCTTGTCCATCGATTTGGCGGCTTCCTTGGCCGATGACTTCGGCTTGGCGGCGATCGACGGGGCTTTCTTGGCAGTGGCTTTGGTCTTGGACGCCGGGCTTCGCTTCGTGGCGGTCTTTTTTACCTCCGAAGACTTGGCCTGGGTGGATTTGCTCAGGGTCTTCTTAGCTGCCTTTCTGGAGGCGGCGGGCTTTGCTTTGGGAGATGTTTTAGTGCTTTTGGTCTTAGACATGGACAAATCAATTCGTGGAGGATGTGAAGGACAAAACGGGAGGTGAGTTTCGAAGCTTTCTGATCTTTTTCAGTTCGTTTCTTAATTCGAGGATCGCAGGGGATTCGTCTTCGGAAAATTGCAAGCGGTCGAGAATCTTTTTTTCCCGAAGTTTCGAACTGCGGAGAAAGAGGACGGCGAGACATTCGTTGGCGAGTTGAAGCGAAGATTGACTTTCTTGGCTATCGAATTCTCGGTAGAGACATTTGTTGAAAATTTCCCGTTCCAGGTCGTCTTCGAGCAAATCTTCCAAACGATTCCTTTCAATGGGTCCGTCCGCGGCGATCTCTGCGAGAATCTTTGCCAAAATACGCCCGGATGCGGTTTTTGAGTTGAGCCACGCAGACTCGATAAGAAAGGCAAGAGGCTCTGCGATCCGATCATCATGCAAAAGGAGATACAATAAATCATCCTCCACGTTTGTCAATCGAACAGGGGTTTGAGTTGAAGTTTTTTGCTTCGACGATTCAGAGTTTTGAATCCGATTGAAGGGCTTTTTGTTGCGTTCGAAAAACGAGAAGTCGGCTTTGACCGCATCATTCGACACTCCAAGTCGCAACGCAAGCTCGGCGAGATAGCTTTCCTTGATGACGAATGATTCGATTTTAGCGAGAGCGGCAAAGAAAAAGTCACAGAGTTTCTTCCGCGAATTGGGTTCATCGGGATTTTCCTCCTGAAAATTTCGGATCAGGTATTCAATCATCGAGACGGCTTCCTCTAGGATTTTTTCCAGTGACTCGCTTCCTTTTTCCAAAAGAATCTGATCGGGATCGCTTCCTGCGGGCAAAATGGCGAACTTTGCGTTCAAGCCCGCCTCCATGAAGATGGGAATGTACTTCAATCCGGCTTTTTTTCCTGCGAGGTCCCCGTCGAGTAGGCAGACGACGCTGCTGGGGTTGGATTTCTTCAACAAACTAGCTTGCGAAGCCGTGAAAGCCGTGCCTTGGGGAGCAACGACGGTCTTGAAACCTTCTACGTAGCAACGAATCGCGTCAAGTTGTCCCTCCACCAGCAAAAAACTTCCGCTTTCGTTGATCGCTTTGTTGGCAAGATGAAGATTGAAGAGGATTTGGCTTTTTTGAAAGATCGGAGTTTCGGGAGAGTTGACATATTTGGGCGCTTTTTTCTCTCCCCATTCCGGAGTGATGGAAAGCTTCCGAGCGGTAAAGCCTGAAATTCTTCCCAGTTTTTCATGAATTGGAATCATCAGTCTGCCCTGAAAAATCGAAACGAATTTTCCGGAACGCAATTTTTCTCTGAAGAGCCCCGACTTCGACAAGGATTCAGTGGTAAATTGCTTTCGAGTCAAATATTCGCCCAAGGCAAATTCATCGGTAGGGGCGTAGCCAATGCCGAAAGAATCCGCTGTATCCAAGTCAAATCTTCTTTCCTTGCCCCAGTATTCGCGGGCAGTCTCGCTTTCACTGGAATCGTTCTTGAGCTGCTTGACGAACCAATTTTTCGCCTCTTCGTTGATCGCGTGCAATTGGGCCCGAATTGATTTAACCATAGGCTGGGAAGAAGCGTTGCTTTCGTAACGCAGAGGAATTCCAAATCTTTGGGAGAGAAATTCCAAAGACTCTTGGAAATCGAGGTTTTCGACTTTTTGAACGAAAGATATCGCATCTCCGGTTTCCCCGGAGCTGAAGCATTTGAAGAAACCCTTCTGAGGATGAACGTAGAAGGAAGGCGTCTTTTCTTGCTGAAAAGGACTTAGGCCCACCCAACTGGCTCCACTTTTCTTTAACTGCACGTAAGGGCTTATCAGATCGTAAAGATCGATTCTTTCCTTGAGTTCGTGAACGAATCCGTCGGCTAATCTGGGCATTTTAGGAAAAAAGCCGGGGGTCAGAGTGATTGAAGTTTAACGATTTCCATCTTGGCTTGTTCGTGGAGGGCGGACCCGGAAGGCGCGAATTTCATCACCTCCCGATACAAGATACCTGCGGTAACCGGCATTTTTTCGACAAGATGGTATCGGCGGGCCAATTCCCACAGGATATCGACGGATTCGGGAAACAATTCCTTGGATTTCTCCAATTCCGCAAGATATCTTTTGGCGGACAGGGATTCTCTGGCGATGCGGAGATAATCCAAGCGAATGTCGAGTTCGAAGGGGGCATGACGGATGGCTTCCAAAATCGTCATCTCGGCTTCCCTTTCCTCGCCTAACTGGAAATGAGCTTGTGAACTAAGCCGCCAAGCCTCGGCGTCCGAAGGATTGGACTTTAGCGCCTCCCTGGAAAAGGCCAGAGCTTCGGAATAGCTCGAATTGAGGTATGCGTTTCGTCCCTTCTCCAGGGGTGTCATTTCCAGATCGGATTCGGCGGGAACCGCAAAGGCATCGGCTAGATTCACGAATGAGTCCGTCTCCTGCGGCATGGGAGAGGAGGTCGTCGCATCCAAGTCAAGGGCGTTCTCGTTTGCAGTCGTTGAAAGTTTCGGACCGGATGAGACCACGGAACGGGAAGGAGGAGGCTTTTCGCTGAGCAGAGCGGCAGCCAAGTCGCTGGCGTTTTTTTGCTGGGTCGATACTCCAACTTCAAGCAAATCGGCCAGCCTGCGCCTTCTGAGCAAATCGGAGACTTCCATATTCAAATCCGTGGTCTGCAGAGTCCCGGGATGGACTTTTTCGATGGCAAGAGCCAAGGATTCGGCTTGATCCTCATCTTTTTGAGCGAAGCTTACCCGAAGTAAGCCCAAGAGCGGTTCGGGACTTACGGTGACTTCCCTTTTGGCGGATTCACGAAACCATCTGGCGGATTGGGTCCATAATTTCTTTTGATAAAACAAATTCGCAATGGTCAGGGCATCCTTGTGGCTGCAAAGTTCAGGAGCCCTGGAAAACGCATTGATCGCATCCGTTTCTCTTCCTGCCTTCGCCAACAGTCTGGCGGTGAGCAGCCAGACGTTTTTTTGATCGGGAAAATCCTGCAGGTGGGCTTCGAAATGCTTGAGCGCATTCGTTTCATCTCCCGATGCCAGGAAAGAGTCTGCGGTCTCCCGGTGGACTTCTTTTGGGGCGCCCACGGAAAGGGCCTGTTCGAATCGGAAAGCGGCAAGAGGAAAATTCTTTTGATCCTGCAGAGATCTCGCCAATTGAAGGAGGACTTCGGGAGAATTCGGAAATTCCTCGTTTAATTTTCTGAGTATGCGAATGGCCCCTGTCGAATTTCCCTCCACACGCTTGGCGATGGCCTCTGAAAGATCCGGTTTCTCTTCATTTTGAACAAGGGGAATGGGGCTGGTCGACGCTTGTTGTTCCTGGGAATCCGCGCAACCGAAAAGCGCGAGCAAGATTGACCCATACAAATTGATCGATAAGCATGTTTTCTCTTTGGGCATGAATTGTTTTTTTCAAAGGATATCAAAACGTCAAGCAAGGGTATTGGTTTTGTTCTTGCTCACGATAAGCGCCTCGTCCGCCAACAATCAAAGCATAACGAGAATTTTTTCAACAAAAGAAAGTTTCCGCTCCGATTCGGATTCCAACAAAACCCAAGTGCTTTACCATAACTTCTCCCCCGAGAGCGGCAGCATCGTCGAAAACCTCAATTCCCTGATTACTGCATTCGAGACTTTTGAGAAAAAGCTCTTATCGCCGGAGTTCATCCCGAAGATAGTCATAAAATTGGATTCGTCCGCATCACCGGGTCTGCAGGTCTCCTCCCAATTGCTGGATGGCTTGCTCGAGTGTCTTTACGGACGCGGATTTACAAAGGGTTCCATTGAATTGCTTTGTCTTCAACCAGAGAAACTCGGTCTGGTTCCCGGATATGCGGAGATTGGAAATTTTAGCCGTTACGGGGGCCATCTGGTGAGAAGTCCGATGGATGAGGATTTTTTTGAGACCCAATGGTTTCACGACAGTCCGATGCCTCCCAAAGTGCACGATCGGGCAAAGTTTTTCATACGATATCCCCGCAATCTCAAAAAAAGAATGGAGGAAGAGAGGAAAAGTTATCTGCCCGGCGTCTTGCTTGATGAAAATTTTTTTTGGATCAGCCTATCCGTTTTGATGGACGATCCGGTCCTGGGCATTTCGGGGGCCTCGACCAATATGTCCTTGGAAATGATAAGCAATGCCCGACGATTCAAGGACGACCCGACTCTAGGCGCGGCTGCGGTTACCGAGATATTGGCCATTCCGGAAATCTGGAACAAGAGAGTTTTGTCCATTCTGGATCTTTCTCGATTTCAATATGCGGGGGGAGACGAATTCAATGCTGAATTCATCGCCGGCAGTTCCATTTTGCTTCTTGGACGAAGTCCTTTTGCGGTAGACTCCGTGGCTTGGAACTTTCTTGCCAAAGCCCGGCGGGAAAATGGCTTGAAGTCCAGAAGTAAGGAAAACGCATTGATCTTTCAATATTCCGAATCTCTGAATCTCGGCTCAATAATGAGCCCTGAAGTGATTCGCATTCCCTGAAAGCCATGCGTTTGATTTGGACTTTCCTAGCATTTCAACGGATTTTTTGTTCGCCTTCACTGGATTCCGGTCAGTCTTGGCCCAACTGGTTGGGTCCGAACCATTCTGGCTCGATCGAGGGCGTCACCCTTAAAATACCCAAAGGAAATGAGGAGTTTCCCCGCCTTTGGAGCGCAAAGGCAGGCAGGGGTTGGTCGGCACCGATTGAGAAAAACGGAGTGGTCGTTCTGCATGACCGTGTGGACGATTACGAACGCGTCCGGTCACTGGACTTGGGAACGGGCAAGCAGAACTGGGTTTATGCCTATCCGACTTCGTATCGGGATGATTTTGGGATGAATGACGGACCTCGCTCCACACCTGCGATTGCCGGAAATATCGTGATTAGCCATAGCCCTGAGGGAAAGGTTTTCGCCCTTGACCTGGAAGATGGAAAGCCCCTCTGGAGCAGAGACCTAAGGGCATCCTATCAATCCCCAAAGGGATTTTTCGGCCGGTGTTCTTCTCCTCTAATCATCAACCGGAAAGTAATTCTTGCGGTTGGAGGAAAGAAAGCGGGACTGATTGCTCTCTCCTTGAACGACGGCAAGACCTTATGGAAGTCGCAAGCCAGAGAGGCAGCCTACGCCTCCTGCATACCCTTTGAAAGAAACGGAATTTCAATGATTATTTCCTTTCTTCGCGACGGTTTGGTCGTGGTGGACGAAAAAACGGGAGAAGAACTTTTTTTTGGCCCCTTGCGATCCCCGGTCAATGCTTCGGTCAATGCGGCAAGTCCGCTATTGATAAACGATCGGGTCTTTCTGAGCTCATGCTATGAAGTTGGGGCCTCGCTTTGGAAAATGACTTTTCCGGTCGGGACTCCGTCCAAACCAAGTTTTTTCCGTCTATGGAACTTGCAGGAACGCTTGGATTGCCATTATTCCACTCCCGTTGCGTTCCAAGGTCACTTGTTTGGGTTCCATGGGCGCCAAGAAAGGGGGGGAGCTCTTCGTTGTCTTAGACTTTCGGACGGACGAGTGATGTGGTCCGAGTCATCCCTGGCGATGGGGAATTTGCTAAGATTGGGCGAGCGGATCATCTGTCTTACGGAAAAGGGCGAACTGGTTATTTTCAAAGCCGATGCCGCTTCTTATCTTCCTCTCTTCAGTCAACAGATTCTTGGTTCAGGACGAGCTCACTTTGCTTTTTCGGACGGTAAGTTGTTGGCTCGGGATCGAAGTCGTTTGGTTTGCTATGACTTGCTGGGCGAGTGAAAGGGAGAGGCTCCATCGATTGAGCTTTTGAATGCGTAGAGCAAATCCTTCCTGGTTCAGGCATCTTTTGCGATCAAGGCAAAGCTCTTGTGGAGCTGGCTTTTTTTGCCCGCCTGACTTTCCTAAGTGGACTTCTGGAAAAAGTCGATTAGGGGGCAATCCCACGATCCCGATACGGGTCGTTCAGAGCGCTCGGTCGCGAAAGAAGACGAATGGGAGACAAGCTCTACCTGCGGCAATCAGTGATGACGCGAAGCCAGATTTCCCTTAAGTCGTGCATGCGGAGATCGGTCTCCTTGAGGTAATTGCCGAAGACTCTCTCGCTGTGGTGGGAAAAAAGACGGTTGAGACGCATTGACTCATTGAGGGCCGTATGGGCTTTCTTCAAGTGGCAAACGGCCAAGAGGAAATCTCCCAAGTCCAGACAGTTCGCGGCAAGCAGGCAATGTCTCTCGGCATCCGCCAAACTACCGCAATAACTCCACGAAAGGCAGGGTTGTGGTTGCCTGCGGTTGTGGCGCATCAAATGTTCCCAAGAGGCGCGTAGGTAGGAAAAGAAGGCTGTGGAAGAAACGTAAATGGGGTGGCGGTGGATGGTGTAGGGATCCATTCTCTGAAATTCCTCCGCGTTCAAGGGCCGAATTTGGTTTATTTCATCTTCGTCTAAGTCGAGGTCGTCGTGAGAGGACCAATCGTCGCGGTGCCAGCCCATGATCGTGGCGGCGGCGTCCAGACGATCGGACTGGTCCTTGACCTTGTTGTAGGCAGTTATGAACCGGGCGACTTCCTTGTCGCTGTTGCGTAGGAAATTCTGCCAATCGGACTCGTTCCAAGCGACCTCCTCGTTGTCATCCCAATCACCGTCTTGGTTTCCTTCGAATTCGTATTGGCTCATCGCAATCAGTAATGGTTTGATTAGGTCTGTTACATAATTCAGACTAGATTGATGGCAGGTCAATTAATTTTTTCGGAAATCTTCAAACTTTTTGACTAAATCCAATGCAGGTTCGAGCTAGGGTCGTTTACAACGGACGAGTCCAGGGCGTCGGGTTCAGATGGAGCGTTTCCGATGTGAGGAAGCTTTTTCGAAATACGGGTTTAGTTCAAAACCTCAGGGATGGAACCGTCGAAGTCATGCTTGAAGGCGTCCAAGAGGAAGTGAAAAGGGCAATGGCGGCAATCGATCAAAGAATGAAGGGACACTGGATCGAAAAATCCTGCGATCTGAGAAAGGGGGAACCCCATTTTTCAGGTTTTTCGATTGTTCGTTGACTCAATTAGTCCGGAAGGCATCTCAACAAACTGATGACTGCCATCGAGGTGCCGTATTGCTTGTGGTAGTCGTAAAGCGGGAAATCCCACCATGAACCGTCCTTTTCCTGCAATGGAAGCAGAGTGCGGGCGAGTTTTTGCCGATAGTCGGTCTTTGCCGGAAGAGCGAGGGTATCGATGCAGTAGGCCGCATGGAGATGTCCGTAATAGAAGAAGTAACCTGCGACCGCAAACCACGACTCGTGCGGAATGGGTCGTTTTCTTGCGAGGTCCAACCATCCGTTTCTCTCGAAAAGACGGTCCAGGCACAAGCGATGCACCGAGTCGTCGATTTGAGCTTCTCCCCAAAGTTGCAAAGCATAATTGCAGGCATGCGATCTTCCCAGGCTTCCAGCGGGCCGGTTGATTCCACGACGGGGACGGTTTTTCAAATACTCGCCGTAAAGATAGCTGTGATCGGGCAATCGTTGGCGTAGGATGGCGGCAACGGCCCGGTTGGTCAGTTTGGTTGGTACGGAAATGCCGGTCTTCTCCGCTTCCTTGAGGGCAATGAGTCCCGTGGCATTGACAAAGGAAATCGAGGATCCGGAAGGCTTTTTCGTTTGAGCCCTAAAATCATAATATCCCCATCCGCCGTCAATGGACTCATATTTTTCGAGCATTGCCACCTGTTGCCCGATCACTTCGGAAATCCGGGTCTTTTCCTGAAGATCGGCGGACTTTTCGTGCAATCGGCAAAGGGCTTGAATGCCAAATGCATGAGACCAAACGTTGTAGATCGCCATCGGCGTTGCTCGCCTTAGGCGGGGAAGTTCCTCCAAAAGATAGCGGGCACCGCTTTCGATCGACTTTTGGTATTTTTTTCCCCGATCGCCCGCCTCGACCAAGGCGGATACGCCCAGCGCCGTCACCGCCAATCTGAAAGCTCTGTGAGAACCGGGGATGGGGGCGAAGACATTGAGACCTTTTGTTTGCGTAGGCGATCCCCACGAACCATCTGAATTTTGATTTTCCACAAGAAAATCACAACCATCCTCGATGGATTCCAGGATCCGTTCTGGTGTATATGGGTTGCTGGAAAAGACCGATTTTGCCGACAAGGCGAGACCGAAGATGATGAAGGCGGTTCTTTTCACTCCCTGGGCTTTTCCTTGAGAACCTTGTTCCTCACGGAAAGGCCTTCGAGAATCTCAAGGAATTCGCCCGATTGTTTGCCGGTCCTGACGGCTTTCTTTTTAGTTTTCCCTCTTTTGTTCAAGACGAATACGTAGCTCGATTCGGGGTCGTGGTCCTCCTTGAAGACGACCTTGCTGGGCAAAGTAATCGCGGAATCTTTTTCATAGGCGGTGAAAACGAACGAGCAGGTGGAACCCGGCGCGGGCATCGGAAGACCCTTGGGGAGCGTAAAGGCAATCTCGGCGCAAAAAATACCCGGCAGGCTCGGCGTGTCCGTCACCGAGAGCACCTTGGATGAAATTTTTTTCTCAGGGTCGAAACCGAAACTGATCTTACCGGTCGTTCCTGCCTTGATCGACTGAAGATGCTTCTCCGGCACCTCGACCAAAGCCTTTAGTTTCTTGCCCGGGCAAATGGTAACGAATTCTTCATGGGGTTTGAGGATTCCTCCTTTTTGCAATTTGTTCATAAAAGGCTGCGGTCCCGACCATTTTCCACGATCAAAGGTTCCCCAGTACAACTTGCCGTCCAAGGGGCTGACGGCAGACATCTTTTGCAAGTCGTCTTCCAAATCCTTCTTTCGGTCTTGCAGGTTCTTTCTCTCCAGTTCCAACTTGTCGATCCTCAGTTGCTGCATTTTGATTTGGGCGGGGTTTGACTTTTTGAGCGCAGAAAGGGTCAAATTCTCACGTTCGAAGTAATCTCGCATGGCAGCCTGACTTCTGGGAGCGTTGACTTGATTGAAGTCTTCGAAGTTCTTGCGGGCGTTCTCGAGGTAGAATTTCATGTATTCGACGTCGTTTCGCGCCCTTTGCAGAATGATCTCCTCGGTTTCTTCGGTTAGATCGTCCTCTTCGTACATTTTCTGCAATTGGCTCAATTCCTCTTCCGAATAGAGCAGATAATCCTGATATCTCTTCAGGTTCATCTGGATTGATCTCTTCTGAAAGGGCAGGTCCTTCTTTTGAAATCTTTCGAGATCCTCCTTCACGTATCTTTCACTTCGGGCGATCTCCTTCAGTTTCAAAGGCGCCAAACTCTCGGCGAGCTTTAATTCGACCAGCAAAAGGTTGCGGTCCGTTTCCAAAATCGATAGGTCGTGAGTGATCTGTTCGATTTGACGACCTATTTTTTCCTCATCGAGCTTGAGCACCTTCTGACCTTTGCGGACGGAGGCTCCTTGCACGGGAGGAACCATGATCTTGAGTTCCGACCAGGAATTGGTCGGAATCGACAAAGCCACCGCATCGACGTCCTCGACAAATCCATTCAGCGTAAGGTGAACGGCAAAAGGCTTGGTTTGAGGACTGATGGTTGCCGGGAGTTCCGAATCCTTCTTTTCCTTTTCTTGCCTTGCGGTTTGCGCGACGACCTTTTTTTCCTTTTCCGAAGGCTGGGTGGCGTTTTGTTCGCCCTTGGCGGAGGGAATCAGGAAAAAGATGAAAAACAACTTGAGAATCCAAACTTTTTTCATGGTTGTCGGGGGGGGGTGGTGGTTCGACGAACCACAGGGGGAAGAGGAGGCGATGATACCTTAGTCGGTCTGCTCGACTTCGAGAGGAAAAGTGAGTTTCCCCCGGTTGCGGGCAATCATGCGAAGAATGGCCTGCATGCTTTTTTCGACTAGGAATTCCCTTTCCAGTCCCAACCTTTCAGCTGTTTCCTCCAAGTTGGGTAGGGGGGTGACCGATGGGTCTGCATGGGAGACGGAACTGGGATTTTGGAGGGACTTTTCTTCCGCGTCGGGCAATCTAGAGCTTTCCTCGCCGACACTTTCCTTTTCGATGGATTGAATTCGATTCTGGGTTGATTTCATGGTTTCGGTCTGGGTGGAGGTTGATTGCTCGTGGGAGATTTCCTCGTAAGGAGTTTTCGAAAAAGTCGGCGACGACGGAAATTGCGTGGAGGCGGTCTCGGAGCGCCTCGGTTCCTGCGGTTCCCTTTGGACGGCATCTTCAATCGGAAGGGCGTCTGCGGAATCGGAATCCGAGGAGGGTTCGGGCAGGCTTTGCTTGCCGTTGAGTTGTCTGCCCAATTCCTCGAAATATTCCTCCTGCTCCAAATTTTCCAATCTTTCCCGAGCTATCTCGATCTTATCGGAGATTTCGGACATGGCGGACTCCAGGTCTTGCACCGGCGACCGTACGAGTTCCGAAGAAACCTTCAATCCGTCTTCGAGAGCCGAAATCCTCTTTTCCAAGGCTTCTCTCTGAGCATGGACCTCGGTGATCAGCTCTTGGGTTTCGTCTCTTTTGCGGGCAACCGCAAGCTTTCCTTCCAATTCCTCCTTTTGCTTGGAAAGTTCGTTGATGGCCCACTTGATCGATTCTGTCTTGTCGTTTGACACGCTACCATCGTTAAATGAATTTTGTCCGAAATCAAGGTATTATAAGTGCTTTCATGCAATTTTCTTTTTTCCCCGAGCCGATACTTTTTGGTAGATTTCAAAATATCTCTTCCATGTACCGGCGAATCGATGATTTTTACGATACCAATCATAGCCCTTTTGTTTGATAGTTTCGTGATTCGAACTTCGAGTAATCTTGAGGATTTGGGCAACCAAGTCGTCAAGGTTTCCATTCTCGAAGAGATAACCCGTCTTACCCGGGATCACCGCTTCCCGATGTTCGGGCAAATCCGATGCCAGAACCAAGGTCTTTTCCGCAAATGCCTCGATGATGGATAAGGGCGGACCTCCCTCGGAAGTGGACGAACTTATCGACAAATCGAACTTGCCGAGGTACTCGCGACCGTTGGGCTTGTAGCCCGTGAAGAGGATTTTTTGACTGATTCCATAGTCGACCGACAAGGCTCTGAGCCTTTCGACTTCCCTTCCTTCGCCCACCAATACAAATCGAATCCTTGGATCGTCGGGGAGTTTTCTGGCAGCCTCGATAATCAGGCGTTGATTTTTCCTCTCGTCCATGGTCCCTACCATTCCCACGATAAGGCAACCTTCTTTTTTCCATGTTCCGATGCGCCTGAGCTCGGGGTCGGACGCTCCGGTTGCCTCGGAAATCTCCTCAAGTCCGTTGTAGACCACGGTGCATTTTTTTGTCTTCAGTCCTTTTTCCCGGAGTAACAGTTCCGAACTTTTGGAAATGGGGATCACTTCATCCACGAGTTCGAGAATGGAAAGGTCCTGCAGTTCCTGCTTCCTGCTCTTGAAGACTCCCCAACCGTGCATGGTCTGAACGATGGGCGGCGACGGGCTTTTGCCAAAAGCAGGTCGGGAAAGCATGGAAATCAGCGACGGAATGGCCGCATGGGAGTGAACGACGTCAACCCTCAGGCTTGGCAGGCGGGAGCGTAACTGAAGAGCGCTTTGATCCAGGTTGGGCTGATCCCTAAAAAAGGTGGAGGGTAGGAAGAAGAGATCAACCCCGGCCTTTTTCAAATCTTGCAAATGCCCTGAGTAATTGCCGTAGTCATCGACGCTTTCCTTGGTGCAGGCCACCCAAACCCGATGACCTCGACGGATGGATTCCCTGGCCAAGTCCACAACGACTTTGCCCGCTCCTCCTTGCAGAAAGGTCGTGACGTGCAAAATCCTCATGTCTGCAGGTGATAGGTGGTTGCATTTGGTCGATGAAGTCTAATTCGTCCTTCCATTTTTTTCCCCTGTGTGAGGTTCATGCAAAGAACGAAAAAACACCTTTCTTCGCTAAGCGTATCGAGAACCAATTCCGGATGGTGGATCGGTCGGCCGAGAAAAGACTTCAGGGTCCTATCGGAGTCCAGGAGAAAAAATGACGCGTCGGTTTGGGAGAGATAAGAAATGAGAAGCTTGGCCTTTTCATTGATTCCCCATAGATAGGTCTTTGAATTTTGAGAGAGTTCGTCAATTTTGCCGGAGTCGAAATACGCATCCCTGAATCCTTGAAGATCGAGGCGAAAGAGCGAGGATGCGGGAAAAGCCTGATCATCGGAGTGGGGAGATCTCATGAGATACCCGGACTCCGTTTTCCGAAGCTCGGCTTCGGTGGGAAAAGTGCGGCTTGGTCCAAAGAGCAGGGGCTTCCCTTGAAGCTCAGCGGAGGCAATGATTTCGAGATTGCCCTTCAGGGTTGCGGATTCCGAGGAAGCGGCCAACTCCGAAAACTTCGCATCCATAGGCTTGCCCAAAATGAAGTCCAAGATGGCTTTGTTGTTGAGGAATCTAGGGTCGTCGGGGTTTTGAGAATAGGCAAACTCAAGCAGATGCAAGTCAAGGTCGGGCTTGCCTGCTCCAAAGGCGGGAAAAAAGCATAGGGCTCGCAAGCCGAGGTCGAGAAAAAAATCTTCTTCGGGACCTCCATCTCCACCCCCCTCATTCAGACCCGGAAAGGCCCGGTAGACCTTCCTGACCATCGATTCCTCCCTAGACCAGGCAAAGAGCCTTCTTCTCTCCTCGTTGGCCAGACTTCCGGAATCCGACAAGGATAGGGAATCCTCGCGCCATAGCATCTTTCCCTTGGCCTCGGGAACGTATTTGGAGGGCAATCCTTCGGCGATCAACCGCAAGGCAAACTCGTAGTCACCGACAATTTCGTAGGACCCTGAAAAAAGTCCGATTTTGCGGTGCAGGGAGGCTCTCCACATCGGTTGGGCCCCGTAGAAGTAGTGCAGAAAAAGGGAAGCGGGGAAAAACTCCTGCGATGGGCATGGGATTGCGGACTCCGAATCCGTTGATATCTCGAAGGAGGAAACTTTCTCCACTTGACCATACACCAGACCGACCTGCTCATCTTCCTCCAGGGCATCGGACAATCTCTCCAGGCAGTCCCCCTCATGACGATCATCCGTATTTCCGTTCGTGAGGTACTTGCCCTTGGCCATCTCGATGCCACGGTTCCAGGCTTGATAGAGCGATTCTCTTTGCTCGGTGCGAAGATAATGAAGGTCGTTTCTTTTTGCCTGAAAAGCGCGAACGATTTCACCCTCGTCTTCCTTGGAGCCACTATCGATTACGATGATTTCCATATCTCCTTGCCCGTAGAGGCTTTGATTGAACAGATTGCCCAGGCAATCCTCCAGGAATGCGGAGGAATTGTAAGTTGAGACCAGTACGCTTACCTTCAACGCAGGAGTACCTTGTTGGCGTTTTTTTGCAGGAATTCCTCGTACGCGCTTCGCATTTCCCCATGGACAAGATGCTCCGTCCTCGTTCCCCGGTATTCGAAGGGTTCGATTTCGTCTTCCTCAAAGTTGAGGGGGAGAAGCAAGCGTCGATAATCAGCGGGGCAGAGGTTCTCGGAGTAATTAAGGACATCGCCTCCAATCGAAGGGTAAAGGGCCAGCATTCTCAAATAAGAGGCTTGTAGAAAATCGATTTTTTTGTCGGGAAATTTCTTGCTTGCCGAACTCATGTATCCGGCGGGCTCTCGAATGGTGAAGAAAATGCGTTGGGGGGGACCAAACATCTTGAGATAGCACTCGAACTCCTCTAAATTCGAGTTCGCGGCTTTGAGAACCAGATCGATCTCTCCCGTTTCGCGCTTGCGACTGCGTCGAAGCAGGTTTTCAGCGAGGTCTTGCAAAAAGCGGCTCTTGTCGATTCCCCCTGGCATTTGCGCGAAGGGCTGGAGGATCATGCCGAGTCCCCAGTCACTCACGCTGTGAATGGCCTTGTTTCTGATCTGTCTAAGCAAGTAGGTCGAACCGGTTCGGGGCGGGCCGTAAACGTAAATCCACTTTAGCATTGATGAGAATTTCTTGGCTGAGGGTTGGCTTTTTAGATCGGAGATACGGCGTTGAGAAAATTCGTAAAAGCAGCCGTTTCCCGAAAGTCGTCCGTAGAAAGTTCAAATTCTCCAAGGTAGTCTTGGCCCAGGAAATGAAGGTAACCGCTGATCAGATCGTTCCATTTCGGGTCCAGGGTGGCGGAAAGCCTCTTTTCGCCGTTGATGAAAGGATCCCCGTATTTTCCCAGTATTTTGGAATTTTCGGAAATTTGGAGGACGGATTCTTCGAAGGGCAATCCCAGCCATTCGTACAAGTCTGAAACCACCTTGGTGGTATTCCGCGCCAAATCGTGGTAGCTAATGGATCTGACGTTTTCCGAGTTCTGGTGGGCGCTGGCAAATTCTGAGAGGATTTTGGGGGCATGACAAAGATCTCTCCCCAAGTAGAGTAGTCCCTCCAAGTCGCCGATATTCCAAGTCTGAATCATGGAACGAATCACCTCCTGGGGATTTCTTCTCAATACAATGAATTTCGACTGCGGGAAAAGAGCAAGGATTTCCTCGAGTATTTCCCAATACCTTGGAGTCTTGTCCAAGACGTACGAGTAGCCACGGCCGAGGACTTCGTAGTGAGAGATTGCGTATTGACGCACTTGTTCGAACTTGTTGATTTCAAGGCGGGAGCAAAAGGCGCCGTAGGCATCCATCGCCATGGCATGGTCATAGGTGGCTTCTCTGATCAATTCCGGCTTGAACAGGGGACTGAGGGCCAAAAGCAACCAAGATTCGCTGGTTGTGTTGACGAGGGAGTTGTTGCTTAGAAGACTTTGAAGAAAGGTGGAACCCGATCGAGGTTGTGAGAAAATGAAGATTAGGCTCTTTTCGTCCATGATCGAAGCATTCCCGGCTTAAGACCCAAATGGGCCGGCAAAGCGTGAACGATTTGCGGTTGGCTTGGTAGCTCCCATCACAAGAAAGCGCGGAAGGTTGCGTTGATTTCCTTGGCGAGTCGCCCCAAACTAGGGAACTCGGTCGAACCAAGAACCTCGGGGTCGATCAGTTTCCTGACCGGGCCCTCCTCGAAGTGGATGAATTTGTTCTTCAATTGCTGGGAATCCTCCATCGCGGACTCCGAACCGCTGGAATGAGAAAGGATGGAGGAAATGAGAAAATAAAAGTAAGGGTGGATGGCGGAGAGATCCATTTTCTCCTCGGATGCCAAAATCGCGGAGGATAGGGATTCGGGGTCTTCCGGTTTGGGCTGAACGAGCATTATGGCGAGAAGCAAAAGAGCATCCGATTTGGGAGAGTTTTTGGCGTTTTCCGAATCTAGGGTTTTGAGAATCTGGTCATTGCGAACCTCCCGCTTGTTGATTCGGGCGTGCAGGATCAGCTTAAAGCGCTCGTAAACGCTTAACTCCCTGATGAACAGAATCTGCTCTTCTACAAAAGAGTCATCCTCATCGATGAGGATGGCTTTGAGAATTTCCGAAAAGGAGTAGAGGGACGGCGGCAGTTTGTCTTTGGTCTTGGGAAAAATTTCCTTGAGGAAAAAAATGGTGACCTCGTTGTGTTCCAAGGTATGGCTCAGAAAGTACGAGAAAAACTTGTAAAACCTTGCCTTGTCGCAGGAATTAAAGATGGGAATGAAGTTTTCGGAGAGCCAGGCCTTGTCCATGAGGGCCAGAGACAACAAAAGTTTGAATTCGTTGGCGACGTCGGTCTTGGATAGATGGGCAAAGGAATGCGAGAATTCCTTCCCTTGCATGCCGTTGGAAAAAAAACTGAAAAAGAAAAGCCGCAGAACCTTGATTTTTCTTTGGAAATCCACCTTTTCTCTCATTGCTTCGAGCATGTTGTCCAAAAACCATTTTTCCTTTCCGGGCATTATTCTCAGAAAGGAGTGGACGAGGTCGTCCGTAGTCTCCATCTCCAAAAAGAGTTCCAGCATTTCGGAGGAATAACTCTCGTTAAAGAGATCGAGCCAAGAAGGAGCTCCTTTTCCCGAGTCAAGGGTCTTGGCGAAAAAGTCGGCGTTGCGCAAAGACAGCAGTCGGGGAGTTCTTTCCAGGACCCCGAAGGGATCGTGGTCGGGCGAACCCTCTTGGGGAGAGGACCGAAGACGAAGCATCGCGTTGCTCCTTCGGAGGCGCTCCAAGTTAGTTGCCGAAGAAAAGCCGGAATCGACTTCAGCTTTCGAAAAAAACGACTCGAGAGCCTCTTCAAGGGAAAAGCCCTTGGCTAAGTCGGGCATGCTCATGCTCGGGCTCCGAACCGATTCGAGGCGAATGATTTGCTCAAAGGTTTTGCGAAGCGAGCGATAATCCGAGCGTCTGGAGACCGAACCTTTTTGGAAGAGGGCCCTTGAGAGGAAACCGCGTTCCATCGATATTCCTTCGTTCCTTTTCAAGACGACCAGCTCCTTATCGCGCAGGCAACACAGATCAGTGATGAAATGAGACGAGGAGACCGGCAGAGAGTTGATTACGACCTTGCGGCAATTGGCGGAGGGGAGAGACTCGAGCAGGTCGTCGAACTTCCCGACCTCAGCCAGATCGGAAACTTTGCAAGTTTGGTTCTCGCTGAAGAGCTCGAAGAAGACGCGGTCCAAATAATCCCCGTAGCCGACGACGGAGGAATCAAAGATGTAATGTAGATCATTCGAATCCTTCGAAGGATTGCCCAGACCATCAATCGAGGCGTGCGGAACAAAAACGCTCTTCCGGCAAAAATAGGAAAAGTTTTCCTTGTCGAGAAAAGGCTCCACCTCGGCGGGCAAGAGGTCACTGAACAAAAAAGCCAGGTTCCGCTCCCTGGCCGCGACCAACTGATCGATCAAATTTGCAGGATTGAATCCGCCGAAAAAACACCCGTAGGGAACCTTGAGCCTTTGCAGAAGCTCGGGGCATAGATTTTCGGGCGTATCTGCAAAAAGTACCCATTCGACACCTTCAAGCAGTGAGGGGTCCTTAATCTCAGCATAAGGTACTTTTGCCCCTGGCGCGAATGGTGAAACCGAGGACTCGGTCAGACCATCGTCGAAGACGAAAACCGACAAAAGCCGATTGCGGGAGGACTCTTCCAAAAGAGGAAGCCAAAGCAAAACCCGCCTAGAGATTTCGCGGCTCGTCAAAACGGCCAATTTGGGGGGAGAGGAAATCATTTTTTCAGGAAGTTGAAGACTGGTGGTTCTACCATTAAAATGGAAAATTATAGTTGGAAATCGACATTATTTGCTCAACCTTGTTATTCTAAACCCAATGGCAATTGAGAAAATAGTTGTAGTTGATGACGAGCTGATGATTCGAAAGGCGTTGGAAACTCAGTTGCGCAATAAGAGATTTTCGGTTGCATCTACGGGCAACCTTAAAGGAGCCCGCAAAATCTTGGCAAGGGATTCTTTCGATTTGGTTTTCCTGGACTTGAGATTGCCCGATGGCGAGGGAACGGATCTGCTCGAGGAAATCATGGCAAAGGCCGAGGGACCGATGGTCGTGATGATGACGGGCTATGGTTCGGTGGAGTCGGCGGTTTCCTGCATGCAGATGGGCGCCTTCGACTACGTGGTCAAACCTTTTTCCTTCGAGCAGATTGAAGTCGTGGTGGACAAGGTCGCCTCCTTTGACAAGATGAGACGGGTCAACAAATATTACGTCGAGGAAAGCGATACCAGGTCTTCGGACATCGTTGGGGAAAGCGAACCTGTCCGAAACTTAAAGACTTTGGTCGATAAGGTGGCCAAGACCGAGGCGACCGTACTCATTACCGGAGAGAACGGAACCGGAAAGGAGTTAGTGGCTCGGGAGTTGTACCGCAACAGTCTTTTGTCGAAGGAACCCTACATCCGCGTGAATTGCGCGGCCATTTCCGAAACTTTGATGGAGAGCGAATTCTTTGGCCATGAGAAAGGATCGTTTACCGGAGCCACGGAAAGGCGAGAGGGTCGCTTTGAATTGGCGGACGGAGGAACGATTCTTCTGGATGAAATTAGTGAGATTTCCTCCTCTCTCCAAGCCAAGCTTCTCCGGGTTTTACAGGAAAAGGAGTTCGAACGGGTAGGAGGCAACAAGACCATACGGGTAAAGGTTCGAGTCCTTGCAACCACCAACAAGAACCTGCTCGAGGAGGTCGAGAAGGGAAATTTCCGCGAGGACTTGTATTATCGACTGAACGTCTTTCCCATAGCGGTGCCTCCGCTCCGGGAAAGAGGCGGGGACCTGCTCTTGCTCGCCAAGACTTTCTTGGCTCGCCACGCCATGCGTCACGGGCTGGACAACCTGTCTTTCTCGAAAAAATGCGAGCGGGCCATCGAGGATCATCCTTGGCCCGGCAACGTCAGGGAATTGGAGAATGCAGTCGAAAGAGCGGTGATTTTGGCCGAAGCGGGAAACAAAGTGGAACCCGATCTTCTGGGCTTGGCTTATCTTTCCGCTTCGGGAAAGAAGCAAAAAACAAATGGGGAAGATTTTTTCGAAACCATGGAGGAGATGGAAAAACGCCACATCCTCAAGACACTGGAAAGATGTGAGGGAGGGCTTGGGCAAGCCGCCGGGAAACTAGGTATGCCCTTGAAGGCCTTCAAGGAAAAGATCAAGCGTCTGGGGATCGAAGCCTGAGCGAGGTAGTTGGTCAACGTTTGGGGACTTGTCTCGGAATCTCAGGCTTATTCGTTAAACAAGGCGTTGACCATCTCGGCATTCGTCGAATCGGTAATGTCAATGACTTGATTGCCGTCGAAGGCTCCAACCACGCACCCGTGGCCTACTACGACAATGA
>JAYOEB010000005.1:0-17934 GCA_038116775.1 Opitutia bacterium
TCCCTATGCCGGGACCCCCATTTTCTTCGACGACCTCTCCATTCGATCATCGGGGTAAGGTATGCAGGCAGGATTTCCTTAATTTTGGATTTGGCGGTACTTCCCTTCATTAGGGTCATGATTTTGATTTCAGGCTTTTATCCCTCCAGAGAATTCTATATCAAGGAACTTGATTGCCCGTGTATAGTCTAAACCGAGTATTTTTTCTCTCTCTTGGGATCATTTGTTTGATGATGATCCCTTTTTTTCTTGGTGTGATCCATTACGACTACGTTGCCTTTGAAAATTTCATAGTACGACTTTCCTACACCAAACTCGTAGGGTATCCGTTACCAGAACTCTTGGGCGTAAGGGACAGCGCCTCGGTTCAGGAAACGGTCTCTCAAATGAAAAGAATCTTCGGGGTAGCCCTGTCGATTTATGGATTGCTACTCATAGGATTGAGCTACTTGAGCGGATCTTTCAAGAGATGGAAATACTTTTTGCTATCGATAGGAATACCCCTTTTCATTCTGCTTCTGGCATTTTGGGTGAAATTTAATGCGGATGACCACATCGTGGCTCTATCGGAAAAAAAACAACTTTTCCAAATTACTTTCCTCCTGATCATAATCTGTTCGGTTTGTCTCTACGTGGGTTTGAAAAAACCAAAACCCAAGAAACGAAAGCGCTCCAAGGGCTTGCCTGCCGGTTCTCCTCAATCGAACCTTGCTGAGTTCACGACACGAGCGGAACCCCCTGACACCGCTTCCATGCTTGCAGGCGGCAGCGTCTCCGAGTCCGGTGAAGAACTGGAGTCGGGAGAAAATTCGGCTGAAGCGGAAATTGAGAAGGAAGAAGAGGAGGATGGGGAAGGTGGCGAGGGAGATCAAGGGGCAGTCATAGGGGATGAGTCCCCCGAAGCCGAAGATGCCGATTTGAAGAAACCGAGTCCAGACGATGAGGAAGAAGGGGATTCGTCTGATGAAAACTCATCCGCAAGCGCAGAGGACGAATCGGATGGCCAAATTCCGTCCGCTACTGTCGAAGAATCCAATCTCAAATCCGAATCCCAGGATGAGGATGGTGAGGAGGAAGAAACCTCGAGAACCGATGCCAATGCCGATTTCTCGGAAACCGCTGAGGTCGATTCAGGGGAAAAGACCCTCGGCCAATCCATTGTGGACGAGGATCAAGAATTGAAGTAATCTTGCGGTCGTCGATGAGAATTTGTTAGTTATTCGAGAAGTTCAATGAAATAAATGAAAGCCTTTTTATCGAGCCTCTTTGCATGCCTAATCATCGTATGTTGCTTGTTTCTACTAGAGGGCGCATGCTTCCGATTGGTTGAGGACTACGCCAAAAAAAGACTTGAGCTCGCATGGGGAAAACCGGGAAACGGACGCTTTAATTCTTTTCTCAAGAATTTACCTTTGGATCATTTCATCTTACCGCCAAGCACCGCCAAAAATGCCCTAGAGAGAATAGATTCCGAACATGATTACGCGAATAGGATCATGAGTTTTGGCCGACCCACGCGGGACCGGCTAAAGGAACAGGTTTTAAGCGCGGTACATCCACTTAATGATTATGAGATCAAGGACGTCGGGGATATTGAAGGGGTCATTTTTCCAGGGCTGCAAAAACCTGCCACCAGGGAAGAAGTCCAGAAAAAGCTTGCTCGAAGAATCGACGATCCGCTGGAATTTGCCAAGGGTTTGCTGATAAGAGTGGTTCCGAGCCTTGAGAAGCATCAGAGAAACACGGAGTTCAGTCGATTGGAAGCGGTTTTTGAGTTTGTTTTGCGACGGGGAATGGCTTGCGTCGTCTTGTCTGCTTTCGATGCTGAGGATTTATTGATGAAGGCGGAACGTCTGAGTGAGAAAAGTCCTTTGATTGCAAAGAATTTGTACTTATGGGGAGATCATGAGGGGGCGGATATCATATTGGAAGCAACGCGTCTCAACCCATCGATTTTCAAATCCGTTTTCGTCAATAGTCCAACAAACGAAGTCAAGGCTCCCAACGTAAGAGGAATGCCCTGGGTCCTCTTTGGTCTTGCGATTGATTCAGTGGCAAATGAAAAAAGCGTGGTCAACGCTCTCTCTTGGGTGGACAGAGGGCGGGATTCGGACAGGCTCTACCCTTCGAGATTGGGAGGGTTGATGAAAATCGTCCATGATGCCGGCGACTTCGAGTCCTTTGTCGTTGCTTACATGCTCGAAGCTCTGGATTACACGCAAGAAATTGGCAACGCTTGGCCTCAACCCAAGGCACTGCCCTCAAAGGCAGAGATCGAAGGAGAAGAATTCGTTCAAATGGATGAGCGGATGCAAAGCAGTGAAAACTTCAATCTGCTCTCGGTAGAGGAAAAGATTCGATTTCTACAGAAGAACAAGGAAATCACCGATGAATCAACCGCCACTTTCGAATGTGAAATCGTTCGCGGATACAGGGAACTGCATTTTGATGACTCCAACTTGCGTAAGGTCAGCAACCGAGATTTGGTCTTGAAATTAGGCAGAGGTTTCGAGGAGATGGGGCAAGACGTACTTGAAAGCGTCGGAAATAAGGATCCTTTGTTTCTTCGGTTTTACAACTCCCTGAAGGAAGTCGAGGACTCTCCCTTGAATTAGGATTTCCAGAACAAGTCTTCGAAGCAGTTTCCTAGACGAATCTGGTCACGCCTGGCACGGGAGCTCGGGGAACCGGCAACTCCTTTTCCCAGTCAAAATGAGGAGGGGACAAGTCCTCCTTCGAGTTCAAGGCATCCTCGTAGGTGATTTTTTGCCCGGTGTATGCGACCATTCTGCCAAGAATGGCCACCATGGAACTGTGGGCAGCCTTTTCGCCGTCGTTGAAAGGCTTGCCCTGACGAATCGAACTGAAGAGTTCATCGTGTTCGGTTTGGTACATGTCGTTGTTCTCCCCCCGGTATCTCCACGATTCTTCTCCCGCGATGATCGCATGACGATTTTTCGCGGAGCTTGTGCCTTTGGTTCCGAAAAGTTCGACCTCATAACTGCCGACCGTTCCGTTTTGTTGCCGCGAAAAGTGGTAACCCTTTGCTCCATTCGGCCATTCGAAGACGCAGGCAAAGTGATCGTAGATGTTGCCGTATTTGTCGGGGTCGTCGTAAACTTGCCTGCCTCCCGTTCCCTCTGCATGAAGAGGCGTTTGGTCGCCCATGGCCCATTGCATCATATCGATGCAATGAACGGCTTGCTCGACGATCGAATCACCCGAGAGCCAAAGGTGGGCGGTCCAGTTACGCAATTGGGATTCCAAGTCTCCCCAGCCATCTTCCCTTTTCTTCTTCCAAACCTCTCCTCCGTTATAAGTGGAGTACATGGCGTGGAGCTCGCCCAAATCGCCATCGAGAACTTTATCGAATACCGCTCTTTTCGGAAAATGATGTCTCCAGCAAAAGCCAGACATGAATCCGAGGTTTTTTTCTTTGGCTTTTTTTGCAACCTCAAGGACTTTGCGGACGCCTGGGGCATCAACGGCAACCGGCTTTTCATAAAAGCAGTGAACTCCCTTTTCGACCGCGTATTCCAGGTGCTGGGGTCGAAAGTTCGGGGGTGAGGTCAGAATTACCACGTCAACGCCCGAATCGATGACTTTCTTGTAGGCGTCGAATCCGATGAAGGTCGTTTCGGGTGTGACTTGGTATTTGTCGCGGCCCCTGGCCTGAAGGATTCTGCTCCTCAATTTGATGCGGTCCTCGAATAAGTCGCCGATCGCGGTCAGGGCGACGTTCTCGTCTGCGGCCATGGCTTGGGCGGCGGCACCGCTTCCTCGTCCTCCGATGCCAACCAAACCAATCTTCAAAACCTTTTGCGAAGTGTTAGCCTTTGCGACGTGGGGGGCGGAGAGCACTGCGCCCGTAGTAAGGATGGAACTCGTTTTGACGAATTGTCGACGGGATGAGATATTCATTATTCCATGTTTACTTTTTCCGAAGGCTTTTCCAAGAATTTAATCCTTACAGCAAAAGATTTGCAGCTCCAGCCGAGGCGGCAAGGCTAGAACTTTGGAAAAACAGGGTAATTACCACTGACAAGAGGGAAGGGCGTGTTTCTGTGTTGATCAGCCAAGCTTAAAAACGCATTATGACTGTAGCTAGGTCATCTAACCAAAACCATAATACCCTGATGAACAATAAGATTCTTTGCGTAGACGATGAGGATGCCATCCTGCGCGGCTTCCAATTAAATCTGAGGAAGGACTTTGACCTGCACTTGGCGTCCAACGGCAGAGAGGGTCTGGAAGTGTTTGAAAAAGAGGGAGGATTTGCCTTGGTATTGTCGGACATGCGCATGCCGGAGATGGACGGGGCCACGATGCTGAGCAAAATAAAGGAATTGGATCATGAAGTAGTGACCGTCCTGCTTACCGGACATACCGACTTCGAGTCTGCGGTGGCGGCGGTCAACGAGGGAAACGTCTTCCGTATGCTTTCCAAGCCATGTCCCCCGGAGACCTTGATTAAGGTATTGAGGACGGGTTTGGAACAGCATGATCTCATCATAAGCAAGCGAATCTTATTGGATCAGACCCTCAGGGGTGCCGTGGATGCGCTGGCCCAGTCTTTGTCGACGGCCAAGCCTTTGTTCTTTGGAAGGGCTCAGAGGGTGCGAAGAATCGCCAAGGAGCTTGGAGAAATCACCAAGGTGCCGGAAACATGGAGATTGGACGTCGCATCCGTATTTTCCCAACTGGCCTACATATCCATCCCCGAGAACGTCAGCGAGGACGTTTATCACAACCGGAAGCTGTCTCCGGAGGTGAAGCAAATGGTTCAACGTTTGCCCGAGGACACCCAAAAAATCATTGATAAAATACCCGGGCTGGAGGAGGTCGGAAAGATTCTTGGCAAGCTCGACGTGCAATATCGCTTTGAAGCCGATGACGGTTCCGGCATACGCAAGTCGGCGTCCATTCTTAAAGTCGCGCTGGATTATGATTACTATGAGCAGCAAGGCCATGAAAAGAGCCTGATCGTACAAACCCTCTCCAGTCGAAAAAACGATTATGACCCCGAGATTACCGGGGCCTTGTCCCAGATGTTGGTTGTGGCGGAGCAGTCTTTCCGCTTGGAGGAGATACCGACCAAAAAGCTTGAAGCGGGAATGAGGTTGGCTCAGGATCTGAGATTGGATGACGGATTTCTAATCGCGTCTTCCGGGGCCGATATAGATATGCAGCTTTTGAAGGTGATTCGAAATTATGATTCATGCTATGAAGAAAGCCCCTTTCCGAAAAAAATACAGGTAACGGTGCCTTTTCAGGCGAGTTGATCAAAAGATGAAAGTCCGCTCATACATTGCTCTTCTTTCTGCGGGAAGCTTGGCTGGGGCTATGCTGATTGCCATTTTGGGATGGTACATTTTTTCCAGCCTCAATGAAGCAACCGGCGCCCTCGAACGGGAATCAAAGGAGGCAGGCGAGTCTTCGGAAGAATATTCAGACGTGCAGGCATTTCTGCAGACCACTAGAAGCATATTTACCTCCCTTGAGATTTACCCTAGGGATTATCCGGGAATCTTCAGCGTGACCCGCGAAAGCTTGGTTCTTTCAAAAGAAGGGCTCAACAAGATCGGCGGGTATCCAAGTTACGATCAGGATACTCTTGAGCCCATCAAGGTCGATTTAGAGCAAATCGAATCCAAAATCGATCAAATGGAAAAGCAATCCCCGTGGAGTAACGACGCTACCTGGTCTCAAAGAAACCAGAGAGCCCGCGCCGAATACGAAAAGATCAGGGACAATCTCAAGAGAAGTCTGGACAGTTTGGAATATCTGGCGGAGGCAAACAAGGTTAAGTCCCTTCAAGCGATGCAGAAGAAATGGAACGAGTTGCAATCAAGTGAGGAAAGCGGAAACATTCTACTCGTCGTTGCCTCAGTCTTATATTTTGCCTTTGTAGGGTTCTTGGCCTTTTTCACTTACAAGAGTTTTGCCAGCCCCATAAAGAAATTAGAGGAAGCAGCCAAGAAGTCCATCGACCATCAAATGCCCTTCACTCACAAGGAATCGGGTCCTTACGAGGTCAGGTCGGTCACTAGGCAACTCAAAGGGCTGATCGTTGGACTGGAAGGGACGGTAAGGCAGAGAACCGCGGCGTTGGAAGCCAGCAATAAGAAACTGCAGGAAGAAATTCGCCAAAGGAAGGAATTAGAAACCCAACTGGTTCATGCTCAAAAAATGGAAGCCGTTGGGCAATTGGCATCGGGAATTGCCCATGAAATCAATTCCCCGTCCCAATTCGCAAACGACAACATTCTTTTTCTCAAGGATGCGGTGGAAGGTTTCATCGCCAAGATCAATCAGTCTGAGGAAGCTCCGGACGACAAGGAAATAGATTTTCTCAAGGAAAACGCCCCCGAAGCCGTGGCCCAGGCCAAGGAAGGAATTTCCAGAATCACCACGATCGTCAAGTCGATGAAGAACTTTGCCTACCGGGACGCAGAGTCTGCGAAAAAGCCGAACGATCTAAACCAAGCCATCCAGTCGACCACCGTCGTCGCCACAAACGAGTGGAAGTACCATGCCGAATTGAAGCTGGAGTTGGATCCCAATTTGCCACTCGTACCCTGCAACGTCGGCGAGATCAATCAAGTCGTCCTTAATTTGATCGTCAATGGGGCTCATGCAATCCGCGACCGTTTTACGGATGGTCGAAAGGGAACCTTGATCGTCAAAAGCCAGCATTACCCGGACGCGAAGTGCGTGGTCGTTTCGATAGCCGATAACGGGGGTGGCATACCCGAAAAGGTGCGGACTCGAATTTTCGAACCATTTTTTACCACCAAGGAGGTCGGGGTGGGAACCGGTCAGGGTTTGGCGATTGCCCACAACGTCATAGTGAAGTCGCACAAAGGGCAATTGTGGTTCGACACCAAGGACGGGCATGGAACGGTTTTTTACATCAAACTTCCCATGGAACAGGAAACCGCGACTTAGGGCATGCATTGACGTGAAGCATCCGCCTTTGAGTATTTTCCTCGCCTTGGCTTTCCTCTTTTTTTGCTTCGGATGTTCCGATGAAACGGTAAGCCTTCCTTCCGGGGAAACCTATCACCCGTTCCCTCTTCAATCTCCTCCGGCGCTTTCGGCAAGGGATTTGAACTTAGTCGATCCCAAGACTTTCGTAAAAGTGGAAGCCGGCGATTTTACGATGGGCAGCCCGCCAGAAGAGAGGGGACGAAACAACACCGAGACATCACACCGAGTAAGGATTACCAGGCCCTATTTCATTTCGAAGTTTGAGGTTACGGTCAAGCAATGGAACGAAATTTTTACGGGGGCCGCCAAAAAGGAAATTGAATTTTTCGTCCCTCGGGAGTGTGTGGAACTCCTTGGATGGTTGGCCCAAAAAGGAAAGCCTGGGGATCCATTTTCCGAAATTGAATCCGCGGAAAAAAATTCAAAGGGCGAAGCCCTCCTCAATACGGCTCAAGTGGGGAAGATAATCGGGTTGCTTGGCAATTTGAAGCCTCAGCAGTTGAGAGGGTCCTCGTGGCCGCCACAGGAAGCAAGCCGAAGGGTCGACTTGTTGCGGTCTTCGTGGCTCGACAACGTCAATCTTCCGGTTACCGACGTATCCTACGGACAGGCCCAAAGCTTTTGCTACGCCAAAACCTCGGAGGCACACAAAATAGGGGCATTGCCCAAGGGCTTGATCTATCGTCTGCCCACGGAAGCGGAATGGGAATACGCTTGCCGGGCCGGCAATCCGGGAGTTTGCGGACTGGATGAAGGCAACGAGCTTTCCGGCATGAATGCGAACATAAACGGCGGGTCTCGCGGAAACGTGATCGGTAAGAACGCCTTATTGATAAATCGACAAAAACTGATGCCGATCTTTCCCGAAAAGCCAAAATTAAAACCGAACGCATGGGGTATTCACGACATGCATGGCAACGTCATGGAATGGTGCTATGATTTTTTTGGAGAATATCCCGATGAAGAGCTTTCAATCGATCCGATCGGACCGATTCGAGGTGCAAAGAGAGTGCTTAGGGGGGGCAGTTTCCTGAGGCCCGCCCAAAGCGCGAGGTCCGCAGCCAGAGAAAGTCTCGAGCCCTCTTGGCGAGGTTCTGAGATTGGCTTTCGCGTGGTTTTGGGTTACCCATTGCGGTAGGTCAATCCACCGGCAAACTTTCTCGAATCCATGGCTTGATGATCTTCGCGGGTAAGGCGAAGGTCGTCACACGATCCACGCGGGCGACGTTGATCCCCATGCAGAAACCGTTTAAGTCGAGCAGGGGACCCCCCATGGCTTCCTTGGGCAAAGGCAAATCATGCTGAAGAATCATGGGGAAGTCGTCTTTTCTCTTCGAAACGGGTCCGCTCATTTGCAAATTACGATTGAATAAGTCGAAAGTGACTGATTTATGGCCCAAGGTTAGGCGGATGCGCTTGGTGACTTGCTTCCGTACTATTTCCAAGTCCACCATATCGCCCGGATTTTTAGAACCAAGCAGTTCCGTCACTTGATTGCGCTTTTGGACTTTTCTTCCATCCAGTTTTAAAATCAGGTCCTTGGAAATCAGCCCGGCGCGATCAGCCGCGGCATGAGGAATCACTTCGTTGATTTCGACTCCTCCGATTTTTTTTCCATCACGACCCAAAACCACCCCCATGACTCCCCCTTCGCGTTCAATTTTACGAGAGTTCCCGCTGGAGATGCCCACACGAATTTCCTTAAGACTAGGGTGGGCCGAAATTGCCCAGACGTTTTGCAGCGAAGTATTTTGATCCGTCCACTTCACGCATTCGAAATCATTCCTTTCGGTCTCCAATTGGTACAAGGCCAAATCAAGTTCTTCAAATCGTTTTCGAATCCTCAGGTCGAAGGATTCGCCATTTCTTGTCAGCGCTGTCCTCGCCCCGACGCAAGAACTTGCTTTGGTGAGGACGAAACCGTCGGGGCTTATGATTGTTCCCATCGCAATCAACTTATGATTGCGGATGAGGCGGACGCTGGAATCCAAAGCGAGCTTGCCGGTATCTCCAAACGCCCTCTGGGTTTCAATCCCGTTTAACCTGTAACGATATTCCAGAGAATGATTGAGGTCTTCTTGTCCCGAGCAAACGGAAAGACATGAAAAAAGGAAAGAAAGTTTCAGGGCGCTTGGAGTCATCAGGATAAAATCATCTGGATCCAAGTATAAGTTTCAGGCTGGCGAGCGTCTTTCCTCTCATGAATTCGATGGCTACCTCGTCGTTTGGATCCTTCGATGAGATTAGAATGGTAAGCCTTTCCCGATTTTTAACCCGTTCGCCGTCCACTTTGAGAATGAGGTCTTTGGGCCTTAAGCCAGCCAATGCCGCGGCGGAACCTTGGACCACCGATTGAATCACCAAGCCCTCACCGTTTTCTTCGCAGGCAACGCCAAGGAAACCGCCTTCTCCAATTCGTTCAAGAGTCAGCAGGCTTTCGTTTTCGAAGAAGTCCCAATTCGTGCGGTAGGATTCCACGGGCACGTGATAATTCTGATCAGGGTCTTGTGAAATGCGACTGTGTATGGCAATGACCTTACCATGGAAATCAAAGAGCGGACCACCGGAATCACCACCCAACAACCGACTGTCCGTTTGCATCGTTTCCGAATTCTTTCGAATGACTCTGCCTAGCCGAACCACGATACCCCGTTTGGAATCGAATCCGCCGGGATGTCCCAAGCCATAGCACCAATCACCGACCTTTGAACTCCCCTTTTCGGCAATTTCAACAAAAGGCCATTCGCCGTCTTCGGTGATCCTGAGCATTCCCGCATCCGAAATCTCAGACCCACCCAAACTAACTGCAGATGCAAGTTCTCCATTGGGAAGACGAACTTTCATTCGTTTGCCGGTATCTCCTATCACGTGAGCAGCGGTAAGAATGAGACCTTCGGGAGAGACAATCACTCCGCTTCCAGCTCCATCCGCGGCTTCGATCGAGACCAAAGCCCTTTTGCTTGCGGGAAGCAAGGCTTGCAACCTTTCTTGGATCTGAAGGAGATCTCCTTTGTCGGATGGAGATGGTTTCTCCCAAGCCTTTCGTTCGACGAGTTCGGCGTGTGCGAAACTCATGAGACAGGCAAGACAGGACGTCAAAGCAGAAAACTTCATCTATTTCAATTATGACGGTCGGGACAAAGCTAGCAAATAATAATCCCAAACGGGGTTGAAAAGAAACCTCCTACTTATCCCGGAAGGTCGCTAATTTCGAGTGGAGCCTTTTGCAGATCTGGGCGTTTGGTCCGGGGTACAAGAGGAAAAAGTCGAGGTGCTTGGAATCGCCGATCTTACGGTACTGCTTGAAGGCAAGTTCTAGGGTAGGATGACAAATCACGGCATCCGGCAAATATTCACGGGCCTTGCTTTGAGTTACTATGGCAAGTCCTGTTCTAATGTCCTCCCCGCTCTTAAATTCAATCTCAACCGTCGAGTCCTCCCGTTCGTTAAAGGTTTTCAAAAAGTTCGGAAGGGAGAACCTGAATTTTTCGTCGCAATGTAATTTTAAGGAGGGGAAGAATCCCCATTTGTCTCCGTCCACTCCGATCCACTTGTTTTCGGCAAAATAAAATTGTCCCCGATCCGGAGCAGCCAAATACCGGGCAACGCGTAGGGCCTCCCCAGGTAGGGCCGTATTTTGGGCAACAAAGCCCTTGACTGGCTTGTCGCCGGATCTTGACGAAGAAGGATGATAAGCAAGAGGGATATTCTCCAAGGAAAGCATCTTCAGTTGATTGGAGATGGAATCGTTCGCATCGCCTTTGATGAGCAAGTCGGGCTTGGACGGGTTGTTGGACTGAAGGGTCTCGAGCATTTGAGAAGGAGTGAGATAACGAATTGCAACCGTGGAATTGAATTCTTTTCGAAAAGCCGAAAGAGCGGAATCCAGAGGAGGCTTGAGATTGGGTTCGGACCATACGACCAAGCTGGAAATCGGGTGGGAGGCTTGATCTTTTGGCAATCTATGCCAAACGGCCATCATGGACCCCAAAACAAAAACGGACAGGAGGGAAAGGGTAACCCCCGTGTATTTCGGAGTTCGGAAAAGAGGCTTTTGAGTGGGCTGAATCAGTGGAGTGTTTCCTTTCACTTCAAGTTAAATCTTCTTGCCTGAGGAGTAGTCCCAAAAACGATAGTCGCTGGAATCCGAAATCAAATACAACCAGTTTCGCCGGGAATTACTGTAGAAGAAAGGAAAAAGGTCTTTTGAGGTGTAAAGCCAATGGAGGTCCTCGTCGTAAAGCCAGATATCATTCTCACTGGTTGCGTCCACGTAAATCCAGCCGAGATGCTGATGATAAATCCAGTTGCCGGATTGAGAAAGGTAAAAGCTTCCAAACCAGTTCGAATGGTACCAAGAATCCCCAAGGGCGTTCAGTTCCTCGAAAGCAAGGAAAGAAGAAACTGGCCCTGAATCAGGGTTTTCAACGGTAAGACTTAAGGTAAACACAGGCGTACTGTTTCCCGAATAACCGGGGTATCGGTAACCGATGATTTCAATGGCATAGTTGCCGGCTTCACTTACCGATCCCGTTAGTTTTCCCTCTCCATAGCCAAGATCCGAATTAATTCCCTCAGGCAAACCTTCAATGCTAAAGCTCTGGGCAAAATACCTGGAAGTGACGAATTCGAAGTCCAATTCTTCACCGACCCTTAGGGTAACCGAATCTCCGATGGAAGACTTTACTTCAGTCGTAGCCCCCGAAAGGGCATGAGTGCAAACGATTCCGGTAAGCGCAGGCATCCAGGCATGGACGGACTTTACGAAGGCGGGAGTGGGTTTGAGGAGCAATCCGGCCGCTTTGATCAGTTTTACTTGGAGGGACCGAGACTCCAGCAACAGAAGCAGTGACAACAGGGTCCTGAATTTTCTCATCTTAATTGCAACCGCAACCTCCACCGCCAACCGAGCGTCCCCCTCTTGAGCCCTCTCTGGAGAAATAGGCATGATCATTCATTTTCAGGCTCAGGGGGTCCCGGTCTCGTTTCATGGAGTGATCGGCCAAATGATAGCGTTCCATCGGTCCGACCGTTACTTTCGGATTACAACCGCCGTGGATTAGAACCAAAGGTAGCCAAAAGAAATTAATCAGTATCTTCATAAATCGCCGACCTGTAAAAATTATTGGTTTTTATCGAAGAATCAAGTGATTGTATGCATCCTTCCGCCTCCCAATTTGCATCCAAAAGACGAATCCCTGTTTTTTTCCCCTCCAATATGCAAGTGGTCGAAAGGATACCTGACTTTAGGCAAGAGGGGGCGATTACAGAGGCGCTCAGTTGTGAATGAATGGTTGGAAACCCCGTACGAGGATCGATGGCATGGCCATATCTCTTGCCGTCGATGTCAAAGAACTTTCGGTAATTTCCTGAGGTGGCCAAGGCTTTGTCCGTGAGCGCAAGCACGTATTTCGGTTGACCGGATGGCGTCGGCCTTTCAATGCCGATTTTCCAAGGTTGACCATCGGGCCCGTATCCAGACGCAAACAGGTCTCCGCCAAAATCAACCAAAAAGTCCCTGCATCCGAGATTGAGAAGAAGCCCGGCAGTCTTATCGACGGCGAATTCTTTGCCAAAACCCCCAAAATCAAGGCCCATTCCAGTCGTCGGCAAGAATATTCGATGATCTGAAATTTCGACCTTTTTCCAATTTACCAAATTCTTGGCATGATGAATGAGGGACGCGTCCGGAATCTTTCTTCCGGATCTTGCCTCCTGCCATAATTTGGTCAGGGGCAGACAGGATGGATCAATTGCTCCCTTGCTTTGAAAATACGCATATCGGGCGGCGGCAATCACTTCCATATCCTCTTCTTCGATCGTTATGGGGTGGAGGCCCGAAGCCAGATTGATTCGAGTGATCCAACTTTCAGGCAGGTAGCGTGAATATCTCTGCTCAAATCCTTGGATCCAGGAAGTGATTTCTTCGGCAATGCCTGAAGGGGAAAGATTCGGATGGTCGGTCAGAGTGATTTTGCATCCGGTTGCAAAGGCATGGAAAGACACAACCCAGTGATCAGAAGAGCGAAGGACGGCGTAATTCTTTTTGTCGCTTAAAAGCCCCATTGTAACCCAACAGTGAAAACATTGGCTTCAGGGTACACCCTAGGGTCGGTCATTCCGTCGGTTGCTTTGCTGAAATATCGATCATAACCCGCTTCGAAGATGAGGTCGTCGTAAAGGAAATGAGAAATTTTCAATCCCAAGGAATGAGAGTCGAAGGAAGACAATCGATGATCCGCAGAGTAATAGGGACCCTTCGACGAATTGGGAGAGATCATGTAGGACTGGAAAGCTCTGGGCTTCGGACTGTAGAAAGAAGACTGGTTTTGCCTGTAAAATCTGTAGCGGGGAGACCATAGCCATGAGTCTCCGGCTCTTTTGGAGGTTTCGATTTCAAACGTATGACCTTGCATGTCGTGGTCGCCGTGAAAGAACCGATAATGAGCATGAAGCCCCATGGCCAACTCTTCCAGATACTTCGAAATTTCAGAATAGAAAACGAAAAGATCTCTTTTATCGGGGCGGTTTTCTTCGACTAAATTGGTAAAGCCGCCCCGGTCGACCGGAATTGCCTTATAGGGATCACTCAGGTATCCATGGGGCCGAGAATAGGAGACGGTAACTGACAGACTGGTGAACTTATCAAGAATGCGGTTCAGGCCAAGTGAAACCGAGGGTGTCCTCTTGTCTGCGAAAATACCGTTTGCCTTCTTCACCGAGTCGTCTTGGAACGAAATGCCCGCGTTTAGATCGAGTGTATCGGCGGCCATCTTTTTCGCATATCGCAGGGCGTAACTTCTGGATAAGTAATCCGGTTCGTCACTGATTCCATATTCAAACGCCAAGGAATACGAAGGTCGGTCTTTTCCAAAAGCGAACAGGCCGGCCTTACGCCTTTCCTCGGATACCACGTTCAGCCACTCTTTGGGATTGCCGGGATCGCTCATTTCGGGAGGCAGTCCGCTGGGTGTGGCTCCCGACCAAGCGTCGAGAGTGCCAAGAAATTCAAAGGACCAATCCTCCTCGAGGGCAATTTCGGCTTCGGCGTACCAGGATCTTACCTCTACCCGGTCATCATCCTCCAACCATTCCCGGTATTTGGCCCGCAACGCGTTTTGGGCGTGTGCCTTGATCCATAGAAGTTGGATGGATAAAAAAAGACAGGAGAGAAAAGCCCGCATGCCTCACTATACTTGAGGTCATATGGAAATGGTCAATCCTTTCGCTCGAGTTTTTGCGAAGAACGGAGTTAATTTCCGAAGGTGGGGTGTGTATTCTTGCCCTATTCTGAATTTGAAGTAACGATGGCCTCCTGAGATGCTGAAAATCAAAAACTTAAAAAAGGTCTATCCGGACGACTCTGGAAGAAAGTTACCCGTGGTTGAAATCGAAGAGTTCAACCTGAAGGAGGGTGAAAGCATCGCCTTGTATGGGGAGAGCGGATCGGGAAAGACGACCTTTCTTCACCTCGTCGCCGGGATTCTTAAAATTGATGAAGGATCTATTCATTTCAATGGTTTGGAGATGCATCGACTCGGGGAACATCAAAGAGATCTGATCAGGGCAAGATCCATCGGTTACGTTTTCCAGTCCTTTCACTTGCTGCAGGGATACACGGTTTTGGAAAATCTTTTGATTGCCATGGCTTTTGCCGGCAAAGTCGAAGCATCGAGGGCCAAGAGATTTCTTGAGGTCGTAGGATTGGCCAATCGCATGAACCACGCTCCCCATCAACTTTCCGTTGGTCAACAACAGCGAGTCGCCTTGGCTCGGGCTTTGATCAATCAACCCAAATTGCTTTTGGCGGACGAGCCTACGGGAAACCTGGATCTTGGGAATGCGTCGATTGCCATTGAATTAATCAAGGAATTGTGCGCGGACAACAAGACGGCCATGATTATCGTAAGCCATGACCCAAAGGTAATTTCTTCCTTTGAGAACAAACTGGATTGGTCGGACCTAAATCGAGCCGCCGACAACTTAGCTTCCCTATGATCCGTTCGGGGTTTCAAATCATTCTTTTTTTGGCCTTTCGTGGAGTCCGAAAACATGCCTTTTCCTCTTTCGTGGCCGTCCTGACGATTGCGATGGCGACGGGTTTGTTTCTCAGTACTTGGCGTGTAAATCAGGAAACGAGGAAAGCATTCAACCATTCGACTTGTGGATTTGATGCCGTTTTGGGGGCCCGCGGTTCGAAATTGCAGATTATCCTCAATTCGCTTTTCCATATGGAAGCATCACCCGGGAATTTGGATTGGGAACAATACGAATTGCTAAAAAATACTCCGGGTGTCGAAGCGGCCTTTCCCATAGCAGTGGGCGACAACTACTTGGGTTATCGACTGGTTGGTACGGAACCTGAGATGCTGGAGTCCCATCAATGGAAAAAGGGTTCGAAGTTTGAGTTGCGCAGAGGAGGCCGTATTTTCACAAGCATGGCCAAGGAAGCCGTAGTCGGCTCCTTTGTGGCCCGTAAGCTGGGTTTGAAGTCAGGAGATCGATTCCATCCTTACCATGGACTCAACTTTAAGGAAGAAAACAGGCATGACGACGTCTACCTGGTGGTCGGCGTGCTGGAGGCGACCGGAACCCCGGCGGATCGCGTAATTTGGATACCCATCAAAGGCATTCAATTGATGGAGGGTCATGATGAATCGATGGCCCAATCGATTAGCGCCGTCCTTCTAAAATTACGGGGATCGATGGGATTTTCCTTAAACACCAAGTACAACAAGCAAGGAACGGTAGCGACATTGGCGTGGCCGATTGCCTCCACTTTGAGCCGTTTTTTTGATAAGTTCAGTTGGTTTCAAAAGATTTTGGAGTTGGTTGCCGTTTCCGTTGCCGTCATCGGCGCCTTGATCATTGTCCTGACGCTCAGATCTTCGATGAACGAAAAAAAGAGAGAGTTTGCGATCTTAAGATGCCTAGGGGCAAGCAGGGGAGAAGTCACGGGTGTGGTTTTGTGCCAGTCCTTGCTGCTGTCATTGATGGGAGCCGTCGGAGGCGTGGTCTTGCATTTCATGATCAATTTTTCCTCCCTTTGGATCATTCGTGAGAAAACAGGCGTGATCTTCGAGGTGTGGGCTTTTGACCCTTTGATTGCCTACGTTGTCTCGGCAGTGTCGCTAATCGGACTGCTTAGTGGCATTCTACCGGCAGTTCATGCATACCGAAACGACTTGGCTGAAAATCTCAAACCTAGCGTCTAGTGAACTTCCATTTTCAAATCACTGCATGAAAACCCCAGCTTGGATCAAGCCCTTGGGCTCAAGCCTTCTTTTATCAATGGCCTTCGTCGGGTGTGGGGATCCTCCCCCGGTAGTCGAAGATTTTCAAATTGCCGATCTTGTGGGCGAACCGATTATCGAAAAGAAAAAACCAAGCAAGGAAGCCTTCGAGAATAAAAGCGCTGACATGATTCGCAAGCAGGATGCTCCGGTTTCAGCGAAACCGAATAAGACGGAGGACGAGAACCAAAGCCTTGTTGCAGAAGGAATCGTCGCGAAGGGCAGAGTGATTGAAGAAGAGGCGAACGCTTCGTTCATGGATCAACGCGATCTTTTGCCTCCTTTGAAAAAGGGAAGTCCGTATCGGCAATTGGCATTTCGAGACCTGACTGATTTTGAATACGAAGTTGATTGGGAGAAAGATGGAAGAGAATTCCAATTCGCCGCCTATGCCGAAAGAGTTCCGAAAAAACTGAGGGAACTTTCCAACGCGAAGGTAGCCATAGAGGGTTTTATGATTCCCACGGTCGTGGATGAAAATAATGAAGTGAAGGAATTTCTTTTGCTGCCGGATCAGATGAGTTGTTGTTTCGGACAAGCTCCCGAGGCGAACGGATGGGTGGTGGTCAGCTCAGACGAGGGCGTTGAAGTGATGATGGACCGCATGATCCGCGTCACTGGTTTGCTGACGGTGGAAGAAAGATGGGACGAAGAATTCTTCGTAGGACTCTACCACATGCAATGCAGTGAAATAACCGGCCCTTCCCCCTAGGCGGAAGACAAATTCCTTATTACTTTTTTTCCTTTTTGGACGATTTTGCAGTCTTGGCCTGACCGACGGAAACTTTCAACATAAAGTCCGGATCTTTAACCGATCCGTTGTTTCCGGAGGAGCCCCGCTTGATCTTGTCTACGAATTCCATTCCTTCCACCACTTGACCCCAAACCGTGTATTGACGGTCGAGGAAGGGAGCAGGTTCGAAGCAGATGAAAAATTGACTGTTGGCGCTGTTCGGACTGGCGGCGCGGGCCATCGAACAAGTTCCGCGGACATGCTTCACTTCGTTGAATTCCTCATTCAAGTCTGGCAAATCCGAACCACCTGTGCCAACGCGTCCCGGATTGAAGCCTGATTGGTTCCCGTGCTCGACGTCTCCCGTTTGGGCCATGAAGCCGTCGATTACCCGATGAAAGGCGACGCCGTCATATTTTCCCTCTGCGGTCAATTTCTTGATTCGCTCCACGTGCTTGGGGGCTTTGTCTGGAAAGAGCTCGATTACAACCGAACCGTCTTTCAGCTTTATGGTAAGGGTATTTTCTGGACTGGGAGTCTTTGCTTCGGTCATAACAAATGGAAGCATGAGCAGGGCATACGCAAAATACTTCTTCATATGGGGTAGTGGGTTAGGGTTAAACTGATATTCCAGTATCCACGTGAATGGCATGAGGTCGATACTAAATTCAACCTCAGCCGATGCGGGACGCCTTAGAGTAATCTTACCAAAGGCTGTCCTTTGTCCGACAAGGTGAAAGGTCGGCGGGTGGGGGAGTAGACGATCTGATCTAGAGGCAGACCAAGCGCGTAGGCGATGGTGGCGTTAAAATCGGGTATCTCCACTTTATTTTCCACGACTTCACGCCCTTCCGAATCAGTGGGGGGGGGGGGGTGGGGGGCGGGGGGGGGGGCGGGGGGGGGCGGGGGGGGGGGGGG
>JAYOEB010000005.1:17944-34029 GCA_038116775.1 Opitutia bacterium
GCCCCCCATATTTGACCTCCGCGGATTCCCCCCCCCGCAAGCATGCATGAAAAAGCCTTGGGGTAGTGGTCTCTGCCATCGTTTACGTTGATGTTGGGCGTTCGGCCAAACTCGGTTGCAAGCACAACCAGAGTTTCCTCCAGCAAGCCCCTTTTGGAAAGATCGTCGAGAAGGGCGGAAAGGGCCTGATCAAGAATGGCGCATCTTTCAGGCACTCGGGTAAAGTTATTTTGGTGGGTGTCCCAACCACCTAGTTGCACCTCTATGAACCTGACGTTTCTTTCTATGAGTCTTCTGGCCAAGAGGACTCCCTGCCCGAAGTTGTCCTCACCATAAGAATTACGAGTTGCCTTTGATTCCTCCTCCAGATCGAAGGCCTTGAGGTCCTTGCTTTTCATCAGGCGGACCGCATCGTCATACATATCGGCATAGGCATTGACCTTTGCAAGGTTGTATTTATCGGTGAAGGAGCGGTCCAATTTCCGGGAGAGTCGGAGTCCCCTCTCAAATTTTTCTTCGGTCATACCCCAGAGCATGCGGCAGTTTTTGAGGCCTTCGTTGGGATTGCCCACGGCAAGGGGTTGATGGGAGGTGGATAGAAAACCCGAAAGGGGGTGCTGACTGCCTCCCCCCACGACTACGGCTCCAGGTAAAGTGGGGTTGAACCGGCCATCCAAACGCGTCATCCAGGCACCCATGCTGGGATGGACTATGGTGGATCTTTGGGCATAGCTCGTGTGCATGAAATAATTTCCCTGCTGATGGGCGCCCTTGGTCGAAGTCATTCCTCTGACGACAGCGACTTTGTCCGCATGGTTGGCGAGCAGAGGCAGGTTTTCGGCAAACCTTATGCCGTCCGCATTGGTTTTTATAGACTTCGTGGGGCCCCCGGTTTCGGTTCCGGGCTTGGGGTCAAAGGTATCCAAGTGGGTCATTCCCCCAGACATATACAGGTAGATGACGTTTTTAGCCTTTGGGGCATGATTGAGGGGACGATTCAACCCCAGCCCAGCCCCCTGAAGTTTGTCGGGTCCTGCCCACGGCAAGATGCTGACGCCGAGAAAGCTTTTGGCTGCGAGGGAAACGAATCGCCTGCGATTCAATTCATCGGAAAAAGGAGAAGAGGCCGCATTCATGACTAATCAAATCTTTGGTTGTTTATTGTATGAAGGAAAATTGTCGTGTGTTGAACAAAGACCATGCGAGAGCGAAATACTCCCGGTTCTCGTTGAAATTTTTTTGGGCCAAGCCTTTGTTGAATTTTTTCTGAAGAAAAGTTCTTTTTTCCTTGGAAATTTTTTGCGGACTTTTACCGCTTGCTTGAATGGGAGCCAGAACAATTGGGGAGAGATCCGAAATGCAAGCCTGCATCTCATCCACCGAAGCCCTGCGGTTTAGGATCGAGAGAAACAAGACCTCAATCTTTTCCTCCGGACTTTGGGCCTCGGTCAAATCTTCCATAAGGGGAGAATTTTTGTTGAAAAGGGCCGCGTAGAAGGTTCCATTGAGAAAGGCGAGGGCTTGGGGAACGGAGGCGTCGCGATTGGAATTGTCGGCGGTTTCACGATCAGACTGACCGAATTCCCGAAGAAAATGGCCGGGTTGAGCAGGGGTCTGCAATTCGGATGCTCTGTAAACGTTCGTATTGAAACCTTTCCATCGCTCATCCTTGGGATAGGTTTTGTTTTCGGAGCCATACAGAGATTCGACCTTAAAATCGGGTCCCATGACTAATTTTGCGAAAACGGTGCGTTGTTGATTGCGGGCATTCCCATACTCCTTCCTGAGTCGGGCAACGGCTTCTCGGTCATCCGCTTCCTGGGCTTCGCCAAGTTGTTCCTGCAGCGCTTCCATGCGGTCGTTGATCTTTTTGCTCGCGGTCGCCCCTTGGCGCGCCAATTTCACCAATTTCTCCTCATCCAGAGAATAAACCTTATCTTGATATTCCTGGAATCGACGAAGTCGTTGCTCGATGATGAGAGAATTCTGCTTTCTTTGGTCGGCATCAGGAATCGAAAGGGTGACCAAGGAGTCCCAGATTTGCTCCGCCGACATTCTCTCCAACAGAGGTGCCTCAAAGAAGTAAGGACTTGCTTGGTCAGGAACGAAAGACGAGGAAGCGCGTTCGAAGGCTTTGACTTGAAAGAGAATTCGTTGAAATTCCTTCAAGTCGTAATCGACTCGTACCATCAGCTTTTCCAGATGATCGAGCAATTCGGGAATTGAGGCTTCGGTATCATCACGCCAGTCATCGAGAGGCTCGACCAAACCACGACCGAAGACTTTTTTCCACATTCGGTTGGCGATCACTTTGGTGAATCTTGGATTTTTCGGACTGATCAACCAACTGCCATATGCCTGTGTCTTGGATTGATCCCCTATGACCTTGAGTTCGTCTCCGAAAATAGGCGAAGCCGTGACGACGGCTTTTGGTTTGCCGTCATCATATTGATAATCATGGGGCAGGGTGAGTTTTCTATCCGTGTGATTTGCCCCATAACGCAGGGGACGCAAGATTTCCTGAACGGATCTTAGGAGAGCCTGCCCCTCCTTTGATTTGATTTTTTTCTGTTTGTCTTTGTAGGAAAGGTGCTTGTTTTGGGTTTCAAAATGTTTTCTGATCCGCTTTTGCAGGTCGTCGCCTTTGGTGGAGGTGATGCCGTAGGTGTAGGATGCCATTTGATAATATTCCATTTGCGTCCAGCGATCGAAAGGATGGTTGTGGCACTGGGCGCACACCATTTGGGTTCCGAGAAACACCTGCGCGGTGTTGGACATATTGTCCAAAGGCATTCCCGCATCTCGAAGGTAATATCCCACGGCTCCGTTTTCCCAAGGGTATCCTTCGGCGGTGACAAGGTCATAGGCCATTCGATCAAAGGGAACGTCTTTGGCAATTTGTTCCTTCACCCAGTGGACGTAGAGTTGGCCGGCTCCGATCTGATTGCCTCCTCTCATGCGGGTCTTTAGCCTGAGCAAATCCGCCCACCAATTAAACATTTGACTTTCATAGGCTGGCGAATCCACCAGTTGATTGATCAGTCGAGTTTTCTTGTTTTCGGACTTGTCGGCCAGAAAGGAGGTAATTTCATCATGAGTGGGAATCCGTCCTCCGATCTTTAGGTATATTCTTCTCGCTAAGAGAGACTCGTCAAGTTTTGCAGGAACCTGCACTTGGTATTCTCTATAAGCCGCATCAAGGATTCGATTAATGGCGTCCACCTCCGACTTGGTGTCTTCGGGCGAAAGTTTTTCGGCGAAGATAAGGGGAAAAGGCAAAAGAAGAGCGACCGAAATCAATGAGACTTTCATTACATTCTAATACTACGAGCGTCATCCAAAAGTTACAGGAAAATATAATCCGTTCGGACATTTTTATTGAGGAGCCCGTTACCTTTGGTTTGCCGGTAGAGCCCCCAAGGTGGAAAACGATTTCTCTTGGAATTGTTGCCGGGATTTTTTACCGGAAGTTCAAAGGATCGGAATTATGCGGATGGAGTCTTGGGTCGCGGGAAAGCCAAAGAAAGATCAGCGAACTCAGAAAAATAAGAGCGCTGGAAGTCCAGGACACGGGAGCCGGGCCCAAGTTGGTGAGAATCCAATATCCGAGAAAGGGCGCGGGGACACCCCTTGCTCCGGTGAAAAACGCATGCACGCTCATGTAGCTGGATTCACTCCCCGAGGGAGCGATTTTGGTGACCCATAGAGTCCATGCCATGGTTCCGCCCCCCATTGCCATTCCGATCAAGCCGGAGGCAAGGCTGAGAACCGCCAAATCTCGAGTTTGGAAGAAACAAAAGAGACCCAAGAGGAAGAACAAGTTGATGGAGATGCGAACGAAGGCGAGGTTGAATCGGTCAAAGGCCCAACCCCAGAAGGTGGTGCTGGCGACCCGGGTTATCAAGGGAATTACCATGGTGACGCCCAAGACCTTGACGTTGCTGAGATCGAGACCGTAGACCGGATTCGCGAGATACTCGACCCGCAAGGGTATGGTTATGAGATTGCCGATGCCCATAAGCATCCAACCGGTCAGCATCCAACGGAAGAGTCGATCCCTCAGGGCATGCCTTAGATCTCCGGAGAGTCCTCCGGAATCAGCCTTGAGCGGCTTGGAGGGAATTTTCAAGTGGAAGTAAGCCGTCAGCAGGCAGAAAGCAAAAGTGACGACGGCTATGGCTCTAAAGTGGCTTAGGTCATTATCCAGAATCAAGCCTACGAGATGGGCGGTGATGACTCCGACCACGGCATAAAGCATCAGGTTGCCCGAAATTTTGCGACCTCGTTCGTCGGGGCGGTAGTTGGCGGAGTAGATGTGAACCATCAGCGAAGGTATTTGGCCAGCGAGGATGCAGGTGATCAAGGTGCTGGTTACGTAAGACCAAGCCGTGGTGGATGCTGCGGAAATGAGAATTCCACAGGCTGCTCCAAGCATGAGCAAGGAGCAAATGCGGCTTGCGCTGAAACGGCTCTTGCCGATCAGCAAGAGAAATCCGGGAGCAAGCAGAAAGCCTATCGAGCTGCCGCCTGCCAGTAAGGACTTGGCGACGTCCGAAGCTCCAAAGTATCGGATGGCGACAAGCAGGCAGGTGGAGGTGTAACTCGCCTCCACGATGCCGTTGAAAAGATTTCGCCGCAGATCAAATTTCTGAGTCTCCGACGCAGCAAGTCGGTCGTCTTTTTCGGAGTCGCTTGCGATTGGCATAAGCTCAAACTGACCCAAGTGGGCCGGTTCAACCACAAATATGGGAAAGTCCCAGATGCCTGATTTTACCGTTGCCTACCATGCGTATTGCCACCCCAAAGTCCAAATGGGGCCGGTTTCCAACTGCACTCCGTTTACCTTCTGATCGATCGGCGTCTCCCATTCGACGGCCAAGCGATGTCCTTGCAGACCGGCATCCCGAAAGTAGTAGTTCAGGCCTAGCCCAAGCGTGGCGAGGTCTCGACCTTGGGATTCGGGTTGCTTGACGGGGCTCGCATGGACCATGGATAGCTCCTTGTGCCCGCCGTCGATTTTCCCCCGACTGGAAAATTCGAATCTTACCGATGAACTCAAGGCCTCCGTGATCTTGCGGGCCCCCCATAAAGTAGCGTCGAATCCATTGCCAAGGACATAGCCTTGATCATTTTCCCCGACGCGCAGGATACCCCCGAGTTGGGCTCCGTATGAATAATCCATGGACTGGCCCAAGTAGGTGATTGCGGGATGAAAATCCCAGGTTCCGGAACCGAGTTGCATCCCATAGCCGAGAGTTTCTTCGGAATCATTCTTTTCATTGATCGAGCCAGTGGGAATGCCCAATCCGAAATGCAGATGGATTCTATGGCCACCATTCCAGCGGGCGAGATCATATAGGGCCGTTAATTTCAAATCGCCCATTCCCGAGCTATTGACTTTCGCCGGCATGGTCATCATGCCGGTGCTCATAAGCATGGACATTTCGTTGTCTAGATATTTGAACGTTCCCATGAGCGTCCACTGATCTGAAATAGCGTACATGGCACCCAACATATGCATGTTCATGGACATTTCCGTTGGAATCATGCTGGTCGTTCCGGCCAATTGAGAGGCTGCTGTGACGGAAGTGGAGCCGCGCAGCAAGCCTTCCATGTCCATGTTCATATAGCGGTAGGAAACCATCCATTCGCCCCTTTTGTGCATATGATCTCCCATCACTGAGATTGGGGCGTGACCATCTGGTCGGGCGGCGGTCCATGGAGTTTCATGAGCCGTTGAAAAGGAAAAGAGTGAAATTGAAATAAGTGTGATCGCAGTAAAAAGTTTCATTTAGAAAAAAAGTGTTTCGAGGAAGACCTCTTAGAATCGGAGAACGGCCAAAGTTAGGCCCGAAAGGAAAAATTCAATACTTTTAAGCCTGCGGAGGGGGTGTTTCCACAAGATCCGCTCTCGCAAGGGGGGCTTGTACGCCAAAGCGTAATTTATCCAAGAAAAAACCTTGGGAGATCAAGAAAGGAGTTTCTTCGTCGAGGAGGAGATGGTTTTCGAGAGAAAGGGCACGGGGTTGGCTGACGGTTTCGCTCGCATCGGCTCCAAGCCTCTCCACTAATTCGCACCCGGAACACCGATGCGAGCCATCCAAAGTCCAGAGGGCCGAGAGATGAATGGATTGGGTCTCTTCGTAAAACTTATCAAACATATAGGCCCACACTCCGAACTGGAGCAGTCCCAGAGGAATGCTCGTGGCGGCAAGTGCGGCAAGAAGGCCTAGGCTGGGCAATAGCCGTCGTCGTGAGTTGTCAGGCATCGTCTCAAACTAAAGGAAAACTCTCTCGACCGTCCAATAAATTCCCAGAGCAGCAATGATAATTGAACCTGGAACAACCACGAGTTTACGGTAAAGGAATTCTTCCCGGATCCACCAAGTCAGGCCAAAGGCAATGGCAATGACCGTCAACTGCCCGAACTCAACCCCGAGGTTAAAGCCGAGCAAACCAAAGACCAGGGAGACGGCGTCCAAGTCATAGGAAGCCAGGACGCTTGCAAAGCCTAGTCCGTGAATCAATCCGAACGCAAAAACCAGGATTAGCCGGGAATGGCGATACTTGGGAAAGAAGACGTTTTCAAGGGCCACGGCCGCGATGCTTGCGGCAATGATCGGCTCGACCACACTCGATGGAGCCCTTATCAGTCCCACGGTGGCCGACCCGAGCGTGATGGTGTGGGCGACGGTGAAAACCGAGACCTGATAGAGGATGGGTTTCCACTTCCTGGAGAGAAAAAATAGGCCCAGCACGAAAAGAATGTGGTCAAGTCCCAGGGGCAGAACATGAACGAAACCTTGTCTTGCAAAGGAAAGAAAGGTACTTCCGCCGCCGTTTGCCTCCTCTTCGACTGATCTTTCCGCCAGGCCGCCGGAAGGGTCGACTTCTTCTTCGCCGAGAACCTCTATGGGCTCGATAAAGGACAAGTCGAACTTGAAGCTTTCCTCCCCGGGAAAGAGGACGTTCACCCGACGCTGAGGCTTTCCATCGATTTGATTGGTGAAGATCAAATCGTAGGGAGCTGATTCTAGGGAACGAATCTGATAAAAGCTTGAGTTGGAGTCCAGCAAGGTATGGTATAGCCCTTGGATAAGCGCGATATTTTCCTCACTCGTTTCACCGCCGTCGCGGAAGGCGAAATCAAAGGAAAAGGTGGGAAGCGACCAAGCCGCCTGACCGAATCGCAGAGTGAAGGCAGCCTTGGTCAAATTCTCGGCCTGGAGAAGGAGACGAGCTTTGTCGGACTGTGAAAGGTCTTTGAAAGCGCTCGCGGTAAGAAAAGGTTCGGATTCGGGGTCATCGACGAAACAACGTGGGTCGATTTCCACGAGGATCGACGAATTTCCATCCGAGTTGAAATTTCCGATAATGGGAATATCCGGGATCGGATGACAAAAGAGAGGACTGAGTGAGCCCGCCAAGAAAGAAAGCAGAACCAACTTTTTTAAAATGGGATGGTTTTTAGAGAGTGGCATATGTGAAAAAATCTTTCATCAAATTGAAAATTAATCTTGTGAAAGGAAGATTTGACTATTGATTGATGATTTCCATTACAAACCCTAATCACACTTAATTATGAAAATTATCAGCACAGCCATCGTTTCCCTCGTTTTCGCGGCATCGGTTTTTGCGGGCTGCCCTTCCAAGTCCATCAAAGGCAAGGTCGTCGGCTTCGACAAGGAATCCAAGACCCTGACGGTCGCGCAAGGTAAGAAGGAAAAAACAGTTAAAGTCGGCAGCAAGACCGAAATGGTCGGATTTGATTGTCCGACCAAGTTGGAGGCAGGCACCCGGGTTTCGATCGACGGTTGCAACTGCAACAACAAAACGGCCTCCAAGGTTTCCGTGGCCAAAGACGCAAAGAAGGAAAGCTAAATCCTTTAGGCGTCATCCTTTGAAAAGCCCTCGTGAAAGCGAGGGCTTTTTTATTGGGCGCTTGCAGAGCCTCGTGAATTTTTTAGGAATCGAAGCAAGCATCCATCTTGGGTGCCGAAGAGAAAGGCGACGATGAATACGCAAGTTGCGGCTACTGCCATTGCGGCGGCGATCGAACAATCCAGCCATTGGGCGAGATGGAACCCGCCAATCGAATAAAGCAATCCGAGAGGGAAGGTGAAAATCAGAATCGAAGAGAGCCGAACGCAGAAAAAAGATGCGGTTACGCAAGGGAAGATGAGCATGGCGACAACCAAAATCACCCCGACCGCCTCGAGGCTGGCAACCGTGGTCAAGGCAAGCAAGAGCATGATCGCCATTTGAATCTTTCGAATGGGCCATCCGCTTGATTGGGCGAGGGTGGGATCAAAGCTTGCAAGAAGAAGTTGTTTGTAAAAGAAAATCACGACCATCGAGACGATTGCGGTCACGACACCCATGGTCCAGATCGCCCGGTTGCCTAATTCGAGCCCTAGGACCTGCATCTCCGGAGCCAGTGGAGTCAGCCCTATTTCGCCGTAGAGTATGCAGCCTGCGTCAATGTCCAAGTGCCCCCCCTGAAGATTGATCAAGGTGACCCCAAGGGCGAAAAATGAGGTGAACACAAGGGCCATGGCCGCATCTTGCCGAATGGTGGTATGATGCCGAAGCCATTCGATGCAGAAACTGCAGGCCAGTCCGGCGATACAGGCCCCCAGAAGCATTGGGGCGACCGAAAAGGAACCACCCAAGAGAAATGCGATTACCAAGCCCGGTAGAATTCCGTGACTGATTGCATCTCCCATCAATGCCATCCGGCGCACCACGATAAAGGAACCGATCAGTCCGCATGACCAGGAAACGAGCGTACCCATGACAATGACCTCAAGGCTCCAGCGAACCTGGGAGGCTGAACTCCAAGGCTCGATGAAAGAGGCTTCCATGCTGAATTCGGGGAACAGATTCATCGCATCTTGGTCGGACCTAAGAAAGGTGTCGTCGGGATTGACCCCTGCCGAACGTCGTCTAGGCTGGGGATTAGTTTTCCGTGGGGGTCGGTTCGAGGATTTTTGAGCAGTCTTTCAATCTGCCGGACCGTTTCCTCGCCCAAGACGTGTTCGATTTTTTCGGCATCCTCATGGACGTGGTCGGGTTCGTATTGGGCCTCGTTGGTCAGATAAAGCTCCCAGAGCCTATGGTTTCGAACGATTCTGCATGCATATTCCCACCCTTGGGGGGTCAGGGTAATTCGGGTTTGTCCGGGCAAGTCTTGCTTGCTTTCCTCGATGATGCTGGCGGTGGCGAATTCCGCATGGATCAAATCTTCGAAATCACTCCTGACCATGGCATTGGTCGCTCTTCTTTTGTTCATCATTTCCTCGATCGTGATTTCAGTAGGATCGAATTCCTTGGCCTCCAGGATTTGAAAGGCAGCCTTAAGCAGATTTTCCCTGGCAATTCTTTTTTTGGTGGAGCGAAAATTCAACCAGCGTATGATGAGCCCGTTTTTGGGTCGGCAAAAGAGAATCAGCAAGAAGAGGGAGGTCGATGAAAGTACGATGAGCGGACCGGTCGGCAAGTTGTTGCCGAGAAAGGAAAGAAAACTACCGCCAAGACCAGATGCCGCTCCCAATAAGCAGGCAAGCGCAAGGTAGCCGGCATATCTTTGGGCGAGAAGGGATGCGGTGGCGGCGGGAATGACCAGCAAGGCCGAAACCAGAACCACCCCAACCAGTTGAAGGGAGGAGATTACGCAGAAAGCGATCAGGGCCCATAGGCAATATTGCAGAAGTTCCGCCGGCAGCTTGATGGATTTGGAAAATTCAGGGTCAAAGCCAGTCACCAAAAGCTCTTTGTAATTCGCGAATACGAAAGCTCCCACCAGGAGCAAGGCGATCGAGAGTATTTCAAGATCGCCATAGGAAAGGGCGGACGCCTGCCCGAACATGTAGGACTCCAGGCCGGATTGTTCGCTCATTCCGGACTTTTGAATTCGGGTCAGCAGGCAGATGCCGACTGCATAGAAAGCGGAGAGCACGATACCCAAGGAACTGTCTTCCTTGATCTTGGTTGATTTGTTGAGGAGGCCGATGCAGCAGACTCCCAGAAAGCCGGCGACGCTGGCTCCGACAAGAAGGCTTAGGTTGTTTTTTTCACCCGCCCAGACGAATCCGATTGCAATCCCGGGAAGAACGGCGTGTGAGAGGGTGTCTCCAAACAAGGACAACCTTCGGGAAACTACGTAGCTACCGATCAGTCCGCAGGAAATTCCCATCAGAATCGAACCGAGAACAACGATCCGAACCGATTCGTCCGTCATGCAAAGGAATCTTTCGGCGCGTCTCCAAACCTCGACCTGCTTCTCGTCTCCAATTTTTGCGGCCCATGAGTTGGAAGAAGACCAAAGGAACAGAAAAAAAAGCCCAAAAGATCTGAGGAAGTTTTCTTTCAAGCGGAAATACCCTCTTCCCTTCAGACTTCTAGCTCGGGAGCCTTGGCCGCCTCGGAGGCCATCTCGGTGAGAACCGCCAATCTACCGCCATAAGTTTTCTGCAGCAGATCGTTTTTGAAAACTTCCTCCACTGGCCCGAACGCCACTTTTCTCATATTGAGCAGTAGAAGTTGATCAAAATACTGTCTCGCGGAAGACAAGTCGTGGTGTACCACGATCAAAGTTTTTCCCGCCTGTTGCATTTGTCGAAGAATCGAGACAATCGCTTTTTCGGTAACGGCGTCGACGCCGGAAAACGGTTCGTCCATCAAATATATCGAACTTTCCTGAGCCAATGCTCTGGCCAGAAACACCCTCTGCCGTTGCCCGCCGGAAAGATTTCCGATCTGACGATCCGCGTAGGGCAGCATATTGACTTTTTCCAGACATTGACTGGCTATGGCCCGATCCGTTTCTCGTATTCTCCGAAACCAACCCAGGTGACCGTATCTTCCCATTAGAACCACGTCCATCACGGTTACGGGAAAGTCCCAATCCACGCTTTCCCTTTGCGGAACGTAGCCAATCCGCCTGATGCCATCCTTGGGTTCCTTGCCAAAAATCCTCACAAAACCACCATTGGGCCTGATCATGTTCATAATCGCTTTCATCAAGGTGGATTTTCCCGCTCCATTGGGTCCGAGAACTCCCACAAGCGACCCCTGTTCCACTTCGAGGTCAATGCCGTAAAGCACTGGTTTCTTCTGGTAGGAAACCGTCAAGTCATGTATTTCGATGGGAACGGCTTGGGTTTTCATTTCTTATCTGACGAGACCCTCTGCGATTGCCCGGGCGTTGAATATCATCATTCCCGACCAGGTATCGTGGGGAAAATATTTTTGCTTCGGTCCTTCCGATGAGTTTTCGGGAGAACCCAGGGCATCGGAGTAAAGGGACGAGCCGGTAGTTGCTTCCGTCTCGCGGGCAATTTCCTGAAGCGCTTTGGGGTTGACGCTGCTTTCCACGAAAAGACAAGTGATTCCATTCGCTTTGATATACTCGACCAAGTCCGATCGGTCTCCCAGTCCGGCTTCCCGGACGGTTGAAATTCCCTGAAGGGCGACGACCTTCAGGTTAAAGGATCGACCGAGGTAGCGAAAGGCGTCGTGACTTGTGACGAGAATCCTCTTGTGGGTAGGTATTTGATCGAATTGGAGCGAAGCCCATTCGGCAACTTCATCGATCTCTTTTTCCAGGCGAATCGCCCGTTCTTGAATGAGGTCTTCGAACTGAGGGAGAAGCGCCGACAGTCGCACAGCCAATCCTCGCAGGCATAGCTTCCAGATTTCAGGATCAAACCAAACGTGAGGATCGGGATGGGACGAACCCTCCTCTGCGGCCAGCAACATCTTTTGCGGGATTGCGGAGCAGAGGGCGTATGAGGCCTTTATTTTTTCTCCGGGATTTCCTAGAATCTCAGCAAGTTTGCCTTCGAGCTTCAGTCCGTGATACAAGACGAGATCCGAAGAACTGATGGCATTGACGTCGCGAGCGGTGGGTTTGTAGAGATGAGGGTCCACCCCCGGACCCATCAGCGGGGTGATTTCGCACAAATCGCCAACCAGTCGTTGGGCAAGATCCGTGATTTGGGTGGTGGTGACGACTATGGAATGCTTTTTCTCGACTGCAACGGAATCATCAATTCCTTCCTGTCGGTCTTGGCAAGCCGTCAGGGCCAGCCCCATCAGGCTCAGGAAAAATTTCAAGCTAATGAATTTTCTATGCATGACTATTCGAAAAAAATATTTTGATCTATCAAAAACATAGTTTGGAATTGCCTTGAGTCAAACCTAGATCTGATTAGCATGATCGCATGGCTTCTTCTACGGTAGAGAATTACCTCAAGGAAATACTTCTGGTGACCATGGAGAGCAATCTCTCGAAAGTGCCGATGGGCCAGATTGCCAGAGTGCTCGGAGTTACTCCGGGAACCGCCACCTCCATGGCCAAAAACCTCGAAAGGGACGGATGGGTGGAGTATTTCCCGAGGCTTGGGGTCTCACTTACCCGAAAAGGCAGAAAGCTGGCCATGAATATGCTGAGAAGGCATCGTTTGCTGGAAACCTTCCTGGTCGAGACCTTGGGTTTGGCTTGGGAGGAAATACATGCGGAGGCGGAAGAATTGGAACATGCGATTTCCGAGAAGGTGCTGGAAAAACTCGATGAGTTCTTGGGCCGTCCCCGTTTTGATCCGCACGGAGACCCGATTCCATCCAGGGGGGGCGTAATCCCCAAGCTGCTTTCGAAGCCGCTTTCTGAATTCAACGAAAATTCGAGGGTCCGCATAGAATCCATCATTGACCAGAACAAGGAATTCTTGAGATTCGCCCGGGCAAGGAAACTCCTTCCCGGAAAGGAGATAACCATTCTCAAGCTTGAAGAACAAGCGGATGCCATGAGCTTGAAAGTCGGTAGAAACGAACCTTTCTCCATGGGTCTTAGATCTGCTGAGAAAATACTCGTTCTCGATGCCTGTTAGGACTTTGGGGCAAAGTCCGTTTTAAGGCGAAGCTGACTAAAAATGTTTGCCCTTCTCCAATTCTTCCACCAAGGAATAGGTATTCAACCCTACAGACAACCCCAAAAATAACATCATGTCTCGATTTGTTACCTTGTTTACCGGCCAATGGGCCGACTTGTCCCTGCCTGATTTAGCGGAAAAAGCGGCGGATATGGGCTACGACGGCCTTGAACTTGCCTGCTGGGGCGATCACTTCGACGTCGACAAAGCCGCGGTCTCCAAGAGTTATTGCCGTGAACGGTGGGAAATCCTCAGCGATCACGGTTTGACCGCATTTGCCATATCCAGCCACTTGGTCGGACAGGCCGTATGCGATTTGATCGATGAGCGCCATAAGGCGATTCTACCCCCTGACGTATGGGGAGAGGGAGATCCCGAGAAGGTCCGCAGGCGGGCAGCCAAAAAGCTGGCCAAGACGGCAAAGGCCTGTCGTAACTTCATCAATGAGAAACCCGGTCGTAAGAAGAAGGACGATTTTCCCGCGGTGGTGAATGGTTTCACCGGTTCCAGCATTTGGCACTCGATCTACGCTTTTCCTCCGACTGATCAAGCCTACTGGGACAAAGGCTTCGATGATTTCGCCAATAGATTCGGACCGATTCTGCAGGAATTCGAAAAACAAAAGGTAAACTTTGCCCTGGAAGTGCATCCCACCGAAATTGCCTTTGACATCGCCAGCGCCGAAAGAGCCTTGGCCGCCGTGAAAGGGCACAAGCGCTTTGGCTTTAACTACGATCCTTCTCACTTGGGATATCAGGGCGTTGATTACGTCAGGTTCATTCGTACTTTCCCCGATCGTATCTATCATGCCCACATGAAGGACGCCTGGTGGGGACATGGAGACGGAACGGTCGGCGTTTTTGGGGGACACACCACCTTTGCGGACCCCCGCCGTCAATGGGATTTTCGATCCGTCGGCAGAGGCGACGTGGACTTTGAGGAAATCATCGTTGCCTTAAACGACGTTGGATACCGTGGCCCTCTATCCGTGGAGTGGGAGGACAGCCGCATGGACCGATTCCATGGAGCCGCCGAGTCGTGCGAGTTTGTAAAGGCTCTTGATTTCGAGCCGAATCGAATGGCCTTCGATTCGGCCTTCGACAAGGAAAACCAATAAGTGTATTCGTCATGAAAAGAAAATTACGCATGGGGATGGTAGGCGGCGGCCGGGGCGCATTCATTGGAGGAGTGCACCGAAGGGCTGCCGCTTTGGACGGCAATATCGAACTGGTGGCCGGAGCTTTTTCTTCCGACCCCAAGAAGTCTTCGCTCTCGGGCAAGGACTTCTTTCTGGATCCATCCAGAGTCTACGGATCCTATCGGGAAATGGCCGAGAAAGAGAAGGCTTTGCCGGAAGGAGATCGCATCGACTTCGTAACCATCGTGGTTCAGAACTATCTTCACTTCGAAGTGGCCAAGACGTTTTTGGAGGCTGGATTCAACGTCATCTGCGACAAACCGGTCACCTATGACCTTGAGCAGGCCCGGGAGCTTCGAAAAATCATCCGAAAATCGAAGAAAGTCTTTGCCTTGACCCATAACTACACGGGCTATCCCATGGTCAAGTTGGCGAGGGAAATGGTGAGAAAGGGAGAGCTCGGAAAAATCATCAAGGTAGTCTGCGAATATCCCCAGGGATATGCGATTACCGCCCTTACCGGTGAGGAAAAGGCGATTGCCAACTGGCGGGCCAACCCGGAGATCGCCGGCGTCTCCAACTGCATGGGTGACATCGGGACGCATGCGGAGAACTTGGTGCACTACGTTACGGGTCTGGAAATCGACCAACTTTGCGCCGACTTATCGGTCAACATTCCCAACCGGAAACTCGACGACGATGGCAACGTGCTGGTTCGCTTCAAGGGCGGAGCCCGTGGAATCATCTACGCGTCGCAGGTTTCAAATGGAGACGAGAATTATTTGAACATCCGCGTATACGGAACCAAGAAATCCATAGAATGGCGGCAAGAAGAGCCCAACGACTTGGTGGTCAAGGATGCCAGGGCTCCAAGACAAGTTTACCGGAGGGGTAATGGATACGTGACGGGAGCGGCCGCCGATCATACGAGAATTCCCTTCGGGCATCCGGAAGGGTTCATCGAAGCCTTCGCCAACGTCTACAACTGCGCATCCGTCGCCATCAGGGACGAAGTCGCCGGCAAATATCCCCGCAAGTCAGGATATGATTTCCCTGACATAAGGGACGGCATCATCGGCATGGCCTTTATCGAAACGGTCGTCAAAAGCTCCAAATCCAAGGAGAAATGGGTCAAGTTTCCGAGCATTCCCCAGTAATTCGATCATGAGCAAGAAAATTGGAATCATCGGGGCCGGTGGCATGCTTCAGTACCATGCGGCGGGATTCACGGCAGGCGGAGGAGAGCTTTTGGCCGTCTGCGACATGAATGAACAAGCCGCCCGTGAGGCAGCGCAAAAGTATGGGATTCCCAAGGTATTTGGGGACTCCTCGAAAATGCTCGAGGAATTGAGGGAACTGGATGCGATCAGCATCATAACCCCGAACAAAACGCATTGTCCTTTGGCCGTTCAAGCTTTGAACGCCGGAAAAGACGTCTTTTGCGAGAAGCCCCCGGCCCTGAATGCCAAGCAGGTTGCCGAAATGAAATTGGCCGCCGAACAGGCCGGCAAGACCCTCATGTTCAACTTCAACAACCGAGCCCGACCCGAATCCTACGCCCTGCGCGATTACATCGAGTCGGGAGAGGTGGGGCGGATCAACTCCGCTCAGGCGAAATGGATTCGCCGAACCGGAATTCCCGGTTTCGGGGGTTGGTTCACCAACAAGGAACTTTCCGGCGGAGGTCCCCTGATTGATCTTCTCCATATGGTCGATCTGGCGATGTACTACATGGATTACCCCGAACCGGCCTGTGTGCTTGCCCAGACCTTCAATGACTTCATTGAAGACAAGTCCTTCAAGGGACCCTGGGGCATTCCCGACGTTCGGGACGGCGTTACGGACGTGGAGAGCTCGGCTCATGGCTTCGTTCGTTTCGCTACGGGTCAAGTTTTGAGCTTTCAGGTTTCCTGGGCCGAAATGAACAAGCGGGAAGAAGTCTCGGTTACCTTCCAGGGACAAAGAGCCGGAGGAATGATTCGTCGGTTGTTTGCCTCCGATGGTCTCGATGAAAC
>JAYOEB010000006.1:0-25262 GCA_038116775.1 Opitutia bacterium
CGTCAATACCCCGACAGGCTTCAAGTGGATGTCCAAAAAATTGAGAAAGCATGAAGAAACGGCGGTTAACGAGATTAAGGATGCGGAAGGTTTGGGCCTCGACTTTGACGATACGGATCTGTTTACCAGGATCGAAATATTGAGCAGGTACTCCACTTACGTTCCCCTCGCGGCCGAAGAAAGTTACGGTTATCTGCCAATAAATCTTGTCAGGGATAAGGACGGCAACGCATCCGCCTTGGCGATTGCAGAGCTTTTTGCGTTTCTCAAAAGTTCCAAAATGACTGCCTTTGATTATCTGGACAGCCTATACCAAAAGTATGGGTATCATTTTGAAAAAACGGAGAATATCTACTTCGAGGGGGCGGAAGGAAGTCGAATAATCAAGGATTTGGCTAAGTCTTACAGGGAAAGTCAGCCAAGCGAGATTTGCGGAATCGGCGTCACGAGCATTAGGGATTTTCTGGACGACGGACAAATTGATGAGGACGAAGACCCTCTTCCGAAAGAGAATTTTCTCCTGATTAGTTTGGAAAATGACTTTTCCGTCGCCATACGACCCAGCGGCACCGAACCAAAGATCAAATATTACGTCTTTGGCTCGGGGAAGCCCAGGCCGGCATCGCTTGAAGAGTCTAAAAAAGAAGTAAGCGAACTGGTCGACGGTTTGGCCCAATGGTTGGCCGAAGATGCCCATAAGAGAGTCGCCGGCCAATAACCCCCGCAGCGTAGGGAGTTTTTACCCTCTATATCAGCATAGAAGCCGGATTTTCTAGATTTTCTCCCAATGATTTGAGAAATTGGGCGGCCATGGCCCCATCTATCAATCGATGATCGCAGCTAAGCCCAAGAACCATGGTTTCACCGACGACGACGTTTCCGCACAGTCCGACGACGGCTTTTCTTGAACTGGCCCCAACGGACAGAATGGCGGCATTCGGCGGATTTATGATGCCGCTGAAAAAATCAATGCCGTACATTCCCAGGTTGGTGACCGTGAAAGTCGAACCGCTCATCTCGTCGGGCGCCAATTTCTTGGATCTTGCCCGATCGATCAGACTTTTGGCCTGAGAGGAAAGATCCAACAGCGAAAGGGCTTCTGCATTTCTTATCACTGGGGTTAAAAGACCGTCCTCGACCGCAACTCCAAACGAAAGATTCACCGTTCCATGAAACCTAATGCTTTTTTCTTCCCACGAAGTATTGATTTCGGGATGCCAACTGATGGTGTCGGCGCAAGCTTTGAGAATTAGGTCGTTGATGGTAACCTTAGGGAAAGAGCTGCCGCCATTTCTTTCATGCAGTTTGTGATTGATTGCTTCTCTGGCAAGACGGAGGGGTTGCGCGTTTATTTCCTTCTGCAAATAAAAATGGGGAATGGAATTCTTTGACTCCAACAGTCTGGCCGCAATGACGGACCTCATTTTCGAGAGAGGTACCGTTTTGTCCTCCAAGCCACCTGAAGCAACCGAAGAGTCGTCATGCCTAGGGGCAATTGCTTTCGGCGGGGATGAATGATCAAGGCCTTCCAGGTCTTTTTTGGTGATCCTTCCTCTGGGGCCAGTTCCGGAAATGGTTGCCAGGTCGATTTTTTTCTCAAGGGCCATTTTCCTAGCCAAAGGAGAAGCCAAGATCCTAGAATCTTCCCCATCGGGTTTTGTTTCCTTGGGCGGGGAGTCTTCGGAAGGCGTGGAGAGACTTTTCCCCTCGACGACTTCGTCGCTTTGATTAACCGAGCCGCCGTCGGGCTTATCGGCTGGAGCCGGGCTTGAAGGCGGCTCCTCTGCCTCAGCCTGAATCTCAAGAAAGTTTTCGGGAGGCCTCAGGGAGGAAACGTCCTCTCCCTCTTCGCCTATTACCGCCAGAGGACAGCCTATGGGTGCCTCCGATCCCTCGGGAACAAAAACATCAAGCAGTACGCCTTCGTCAAAGTTTTCCAGCTCCATGGTTGCCTTGTCTGTCTCAATCTCCGCAAGAATGTCGCCGTTGGAAACCGCATCACCTTTGTTTTTAAGCCACTTGCTGACGGTGCCGACGACCATGGTGTCGCTGAGCTTGGGCATTTCAATGATTTGGGCCATGGGTTGCAGCAACTAAAGAATTTCCAAGGCGGCGGCAAGGATTCGATTCGAGTCGGGAAGCTGTACTTTTTCCAAGGCTTTGCTGTAAGCCTGAGGAGCATCGATAGCCGAAACCCTTTTGATGGGTGCGTCCAAGTAGTCAAAGGCGCGATCTTGTACGAGATAGGCGATTTGGGCATCAACTCCGCAAAACGGCTTGTTTTCCTCCACAAGCAAAACGCGATTTGTTCTCTTTACGCTATTTATGATGGAATCGACGTCGAGGGGACGGATGGAGCGAAGATCAAGCACTTCGGCTTCAACGTCGTACTTCTCGGAGAGAATGCCGGCGGCTTCGAGAGAAGAATGCACCGCCTTGCCATGGGCGATGATCGTTATGTCCTTGCCCTCTTTTAAAACCTTAGCCCGACCCAGCGGAATTAGAAAGTCTGGGTCCTCGCTCACTTCTCCCTCCAAGTTGTAGAGGATCGTGTTTTCCATTACGCAAACAGGGTCATTATCCCTAATGGCGGATTTCAGCATGCCCTTTGCATCAGCAGGGGTAGCGGGGCATATTACCTTGAGTCCGGGAGTGTTGGCCGCGAAGTTTTCCGGGGTGTGCGAATGAGTTGCCCCGACGTTGGTACCGCCGTTAGCTGGTCCCCGAAAGACGATGGGAACGTTGATGAGACCTCCTGACATGTAGCGTACGCTTGCCGCATTATTGAATATCTGATCAAAGGCGACGTAGCAGAAGCTCCAAAACATAAATTCCACGACTGGGCGCATGCCCATCATCGCCGCCCCTACGGCGAGACCGGAGAATGCCGCTTCGCTAATCGGCGTATCGATTACCCGTTCTGCTCCGTATCGCTCGAGCATGCCCTCGGAAACCTTGTAGGAGCCCTTGAACTGAGCAACTTCCTCACCCAACAAAATTACGTTTTCGTCACGCTCGATTTCCTCTGAAAGAGCTTGGTTCAGGGCTTCACGGTAAGTAATGACTGGCATTGCGAATGATTCTAGGGATTTTCAAAAAACATGGTTCCCTCCGAAAGGGACTTTTCGGGATGATCCGTCTCCCAGTAAACGTCGTCCATCAGTTCGGACGGGTCGGGGAACGGACTGGCGAGGGCGAATTCGGCGGAAGCCTCAGCTTCATCCTTTGCCTTCTTGTCTAGCTCCTCGAATTGCTCGTCCGAAATGACGTTTTCGGAAAGCAACTTCTCTTTGAATAAAGTTATCGGGTCCTTGTTTTTTTTGTATTCCTCGATTTCCTCCTTGCTTCTGTAGGTTTGGTCGGGGTCGGCCACCGAGTGTCCTCTGTAGCGATAGGTTATGATTTCAAGAACGGAGGGTCTGGATTCCTTGTGGGCTCGCTCCAACGCCTCGCCGATGGCGTGTCGGACCTCATAGAGGTCATGGCCTTCGGAAACGGACCAATCGATGTCGAAGGCTTCGCCTCTGCGAGCGAGTGGCTCACCGGCCGAATGTCTGGATTCGGCTGTCCCCATGGAGTAGCCATTGTTTTCGATGACGTATATGACCGGCAGGCTCCAAAGCGAGGCCAAGTTGAGAGATTCGTAAAATGGTCCTTGGTTGGTCGCTCCATCCCCCATGTAGCAAAGACAAGCGCCCTCGAGCCCCCTTTGTTTCAAAGCAAAGGCCATCCCGAGACCAAGGGGCGTTTGACCACCGACAATGCCGTGCCCGCCCCAAAAATTTTTGTCGGGAGCAAAAAAATGCATCGAACCTCCCTTTCCTTTAGAGCAACCGGTTTTCTTGCCGAACAATTCCGCCATGCATTCGTCCATATTCATGCCTACGGCAAGGGCGTGGCCATGATCCCTATAGGCGGTGATGACGTGATCATGTGGACCCATCCTCGACACGGAACCCACGGCCACCGCCTCCTGCCCGATGTAAAGATGCAAAAATCCTCCGATGTGACCTTGCTGATAAGCTCGCAGGGATCTTTCTTCAAAGCGCCGAATTCGAACCATTTGATCGAGCAAGCCGATTTTCCTCTCCGCGGAAAGATCTTGGTTGAAGCGGGACTTTGCGAAATCGGAAGTTAGGTCCGCGGAAGAATCCTCAGCGGCGGGAACCGGGATCTGATTGCCGGGGCCAACCGGGTCTGTCGTCGGTTTAGAAGCGCTTGGCTCTTCTAAGGTTGCGTCGTGGTATAATCCTTCCATACGGGTGAGTGTCGGGGAAAAGAACTATTATTTCCTTAATTAGGCTGGGCTTCAATCATAATCTTAGGCAGACCGTCAATCCATTCGGCCCGCAACCCCCAAACTCCCTTGTCGCGCCGATCATAGTAGGGCCAAATGAGCTTGTGATCGCTTTCTGGTATCGGAAGCTCATCGATTTCCGATCGATGGAAAAAATCGAAAAAACCTTCTTCAAAAGATGGGGGAAGACTCTTTATGGATTTCTTGCAATCGAACAAAAACATCAGCCAATGTCCCGTACCCTCATATCCTTTTTCAGAGACGTATCCAAAAAAATTCAGGTCATTCTCAACCAATTTCAAGCCCGTTTCCTCAAGCCCCTCCCTAATGGCGCATTCAACCGGGGATTCGCCAAACTCCGAAAGAAGCTTTCCGCCCGGCGGGCTCCACAAGCCGAGATTGGGCGACCGCTTCCTCTTGATCAAAAGCAGCCTGCCCAAGGGATCTCTTATAAAGAGAAGGCATGAAATCTTAAAATCCATTTCGTTTTTGCTTGTTTAAATTATCTAACTTAGGGATGGATAGGTTTGTTGAAAACGTAATTATAGAGCGCCCCATGAAAAACGCCACCCTTCTTACACTGTTAGCATCCCTGCTTTTCCTCGGAGTGTTTCGATCATTTGGAGAGGAAGACGAATTCGCAAAGCTGGACATAACCAGCAACAAACTCCCCATCCAAAAGGAGAGCGATCTTTGGTTGAGGATCAACGTGCCCTTCAAACTGCTCAAGCATCCGAGGCTTGAGGCGCTAAACGGAAGGCGACCCGCAACCATCGAGCAAGCCTTCAACCCAAAGTATCTAGACGACGTAAAGGTGAAGCTGTGGATTTGCTTTGCAAACAAGTTCAAGCAGAATCTTCTAAGTTCGGAAAACAAATTCAGCGACGCCGATTTTTACCAGTACTACAGCGCCGAGGTGGAGTACCGCACGCTTGAATTCGACAGATCGACGAAAAACGCCGTTTTCCTCTTTCCCGCCGCAATCGCCGAGAGAGATGGATTTTTGGAAGCCTACGTCAAGCCCGTCGGCTACGTCATTGCAATTTCCCATCAGGGAACGGAGTTGAGTCTTAGCAACTCGGTCTTCTTCAATTACCGACAAGTCACTCCCCAAATTCTCGAATCCTTCAAAGCCCAGTCCCTTTCCAAAAGCAAAGAAAATCAGGGAGTTCTCATCCCAGCCCACGAAGTGAGCATGGAGTATTTGAATGGAATGGGTCCGGTCAAGTCCAAGGACTGAGGCCGAAAGGAAAGATGGCGAAACGGCGAGAGATAATTTTTAATTGCGGAATATCTCATGTTTCCGCCAGCATTTTCAGCCTAGACGGACAGACTTTGGTGCTCGAAAAGGTGGGACTGCATACGCTTGTCTATGATTACACCCAAGATTCCCTCTGGATTGACGCCGTCATTGGCGGAATCCAAGACCTGTGCGCCGAGCTGAAGCTCAAGGGAAACGCCAGATTCATATTTCCGGGAAGCTTTCTTCTCACCAAGACCATTAGGGTTCCCCGCGTCGAAAAGGACAAGCAGGACAAAATCGTCAGCTTCGAATTGTCTCAAAAGATGCCCTTTCCCTTGGCGGAATTGATTTGGGATTACCAAGTCATAGACGATGATGGCGTCGAGCAGGAAATCCTTGCCTTTGCCGTTAAGCCCGAAGTCGCGGAATCATTCTGCGAAAAGGTCGTTCAGCTTGGCCTGACGCCCGCTCAAATAACACCGGCCCCCATACTCGACTACAACGCCCTGAGAGCCTCTGGAATTGGTTTGGACGAAAGTGAAACCCTCGTTGTCAACATGGGAGCGAAGTCCACGAATCTGCTGTTCATCAATCCCACTGGATTTCTCATCCGCACGATCTCAATTGGCGGCAATGCGCTCTCGCAAAACTTGGCGGACAGATTGGGGATTTTGTTTGAAAAAGCGGAAGAGGTAAAGAAATCCTACTTTTCGGGCCAACTGGCCTTTTCCCCTGAGGATCCGAACCTGCAGAACATAGAATCGGGAGCCCAGCAATTTCTTGCCAGGGCCAGTCAAGAGATTACCAGATCCATCGTAACCTACAAGCGGCTTAAGAAAGGAAGGTCGCCGGAGAGAATTTTTCTTGCCGGAAGGGGTGCTCTTCTTCGCAATTTACCGGAATACATAAGCCAAAGCCAACAGCTGAGCATTGACTATTTCGACCCCACTCAAATTCTCAGAATAGGGGAGGGGGTTTCCGCAGAAATGCAAAGTTTGCTTCCGTTTATGCTTAGTGAGCCGGTGGGTCTCGCAAGCACTCTTCTTTCGGAAAACGAGGCCCGGGGTTTTGCCACCGCGATCAACCTGCTGCCCTCTTCGAAATTGTCCAGCCTGAGCTTTAATAAAAAGAAGCCCTTCCTCTATGCGGCCTCCGTAATCTTTTCTCTAATCCCACTTCCCGGACTCCTGGAATCGCTTGCTGAAAAAAAAGAAATCGAAGAGGTCCTGTCGGATGAGAAGACGGTCTCGCAAGACATTCTTCTAAAGCTGGAACAAGCCAGTCAAAAAAACGACGAATTTTCATTCGCCGACAGGCTTGCTGAAAAAATCAGGGACAAGAACCTTCCCTTTGCCGCGAAACAAAGAACTTGCTGGCAGATCCATGATCTCCTCAACCAACTTCAGGGAGCCTTGGACCACCCCGAGGTGAAGGACACCTGGTTTGATAACTTTAGTCTGCAAATCATCGGTCCGAAGGAATCTTCAAGGCGCGGGGTTCAAAAGACCTCGGAGATCGACGCCGATAGGATAGATTTAAAAGTTTCAGGACGCTTTTTAGTTCGGGCGGACAACGGGGACCTGGAGGCAGGAGAGAATGAAAAAAGAAACGCGCTCATTGACCTAAACAGTAAGAAACAAGAGGCGCTGACGGCCTATCTCTCCGAAATGAAGCATGTGGAAAAAATTAATCGGAAGGTGTTTTCGATCGAGGGAAAAGGCGACTTGTTCGGCAAATACTTTACCCACTTCGAATACGAAATAAGCACCAATCTCAAGTAGCGTGAAGATATTGAGGGACAATTTTTTGCTTTGGTGCTTTGTGGCCTTGGGTCTGGGTGTCTTTTCCACGCTTTTCATTCTTACTTCAGGCGTAGACGAAGAAATTGAGGAAAGCGCCAAGAGCATCGAAAAAGAAAGAGACAAGCAAAACTCGACCCAAGAGGATCTGTCTAGCTTCAGAAACTTGGACCGGGATTACGAATTGTGTCGCCGGGAACTTCAAAACTTGGCGAATATTGAAAAAAAGCAGACGATTTTTTGGAAGAACCTTCTCAATGCCAGGGAAAATCACCTGTTGAAATGGAGCGAAAAATCACCCGAATCCGTAAACGCTGACATAACAAGATTGTTTACGACCTTACGCTCCAGATGCCAAAGCGCCAAGATCGAGTTGCCGTCCAATACATCCAAGACCCCAACCATAGGATTTGGCGATACGAACAAAAGGCCCGCCAACAATTATGGCTTTGGATTTTCCTCTTATGACGGCTTTTGGCCCAGTTTTACGAGAGAGGAAGCCAAAACCATCGGCGTGCAGGCCAAGATCATCAAGGAACTGGTTGAGTACCTAACCCAGTCGGTGACCGAAACCCAAAATTTGACGCTGGTTGAAATTCTGCGAGAACCCGCCGGGGCTATAGACCTGAAGCACGTCGGAGACAGTCGCATTGTCCTTGGCCCTGAAAAAATCCTTCTGCTCAGGGATGCAAACAGGATCAGCAGCCTGGTTTTTCAGTTGTCGATAAAGGGCCAGTCCGTCCATGCCCGAACTTTCATAAATCAACTAAAGCCGCCTTTTATGCTCAGGAATTTGTCAGTCAAGAGGGAGCTCGCGGAACCTGTCCCCGCGCCACCGCAACAGGAATTCATTCCCAACCCGTTTGGCCCCAGTTCCAGCGCGCCGCAACCCGAAAAAAGCGAAGCCCTTCCTGTGGTCAAGGAGGTTTATTCGGAGTTTACCTTTCTCATAGAGTACGTGACTCAGGTAAATTTCGGCATCGAAAATCTTTTGGAGGACGAAAATTTTTGGCAAAATGCGGATGCCGAAATCTTGGAAGAATTTCTAACCGCCTCCGGAAATACGGAAAGAGTGGACGAGGCCAAAAAGATGATTTCAGATGGGAAGAAAAATTAAAGAACATTACGAGAAACTTCTCCTCTCCATCCTGCTCATTCTGCTCGGGTTCCTAGGGGCAAGCCCGTGGCTCATGGAAAAAGAAAAGCACCAGCCATATTCGCCGGCATCGGAATTTGATCCATTTGAGATGAGAGTCGATAGCGGCAGGGTGGAGCTCCAATTTCGCAAGCCCCATACCTTGATGCCCGGACAGACGGTTTCGCTGATCGAGTCAAACGGCACGATCCGGCAAAAAGTGATGGTGGAGGAGGTCGTTTTTCCCAGAAGATCAAGCCTCCAAATAACGACTAAGGCCGGCGAAGCGGTTGAGGGCAGACTTTCGGGTCAGGACGAGCTGCGGTTGGGTTTGCAATGGAGAAACGATCGCCAACCGCTGACTCTTGCGACCGGCAGAACCAATACCAACGTACCGCTTCAGGACGTTCTTTCGATAAGGGGAGATCATATGGTTGGATTTTCTCTGCCGCCGGGAACCGATTTGGAAGAGCTGACCCTCTCTTTTTATCAGAGCAAGGAGATGAATGCGCGGGAAAATGCGGAGCGAATCAAGTGGGAACAGACCAGGCTGGAAGGAAATGAGACGATTTATGATCTCTTTACGCCGCCCGTCATTTACTTGGTCGACGGCAAACTCTCCACGAGCCTTCCCCATGATCCGCTGCCGGACGCAAAGAAGAAGGAGCCCTTTGGGATGGAACTGTTGAGGTTTTCCAACGAACCATATCCTTATCGATTGGTCAGCTGGATCGGAGAGACGCCCTATTTCGAGGATACCCTAAGCAAGAATTCCGCAACTTCCGACGAAAACGTCAGAAACAGACTGGAAGTCGGGATTCCCTACAAAAGATTCCCAGAGAGAAAGGCCGGGCAACCCTCCCTCATCAAAACCTCGGAAGAGGACGAGGATAAGCAGTTGAAGGTTGAGAAGTTCGTCGTGCAACAATACCGAGACGAGAGAACCGGAGGGCTCAAGACCATCGGAAGGGCTTTGGTAAGAGATTATAAGCTTGGGGGCGAACCTTTTGAAATCAACAACCAGATGAAGGAGGTATTCGCCGGGAATATAAAAATCGAAGTGCGCATGACCTTGGAGCAGCTGGATGGAAAAACGTTCTCCTTTACGACTGCGGACGAGGGCATCTCCTTTGACTTCGGCGATCGGGTATTCACGGTGTCCGGAATAAGAGTGCAGGAGAAAAGCATTTTGGTGACCAAGAAAGGGCCCGGAGAAGCGGAAAAAGAAGAAAAATTGTTGGCACTGCCTTGAGGATTCGGAAAAAATAAGGTCCGCTGTCCAAAAATCATTCTTTTCAAGGTTGACCCGACGTTTCTTATCTATGGAATTAAATGATTCTAATTAAGTCTTGATTGCCCTTCCCTAATGATGCCTTCCAACAAACTTCTCTCCTTATTGTTCGCATTGCTGATAGGGGCGCAGCTTGGGCTTGATCGTCAACTTGCCGGGCAAGATTCCGGGCTTCCCTACGTTAAAATTCCCGAACAGTCCGACGCTCCGAAGATCGAGGAAGAGGTTGTGTCTTCGGATGCCTATAATTTTGGCAAAGACACAAATTTGGTCGTGCTGCTGAGGGAAATCAGATCTTTGGTCGAAAAGGGGAATCTCGACAAGGCTCAGGCATTAGCCCAGTCCGCCCTTTCGAACATCGAAGCTTCCGAAAAAAACAAGTTTTACCTGAACCAGATCAGACAAGAAGAAACCAAACTGTATTACGAACAGGCCACCAAGGCGATGCGGGAAAAGAAATTTTCCCTAGCGAGCCAGCTACTGGACAGATACCGCGAAAACGTCGCCCTGGAACTCAGCGAAAGAAAGCGAAAAAGAGAAGTAGTCCTGAACAAGGAGGGCCCCGGCGACGTTTCTTTGGTGGGCAAACTGGTCAAGGAACTGGATCAGGCCAAAAAGGATTTGGCCGAAATTAGAGCCAAGGCGGGACTTCCTGAAGATGACGCAAAACCGGATCTCGAGCGCTTGATGCAGCAGGAGCAGGCAAACGTGACTGCCTCGATGCGTCAAAGCGAACGCCTTTTGCTGAAAGCCCGCAAAGCCGGAGAAGACGGGCGTTACGAAGAGGCCATGGCTATGCTTGACGAAGCCCTTTCGCTTGTTCCCGAGGGCTACGCGACCATTGCCTTGATAAGCGATCTTTACAAAGCGAAGCAACAGATCACTTGGTATAGGATGGGCGAAGCCATGCTCAAGGGAAAGGTCGCGGAAGTGCAGGACCTTGTGGTAGACTACAAGAGAATTGAGGATAATCGAAGAAAGGCGGAGACCGAAACTCTGGGGGTCGGGCCGGAAATTGATTACGATGCCGAAATTCAAAAGGCGCTTGAGAAAAACAGGGAACAGGCCAAGCAGGCAGAGTTTTTGCTGGAAGAATCAAGGGAAAAGATCAAAGCCAAAAAATACGATGACGCAGAGGCCGATCTCTTGAAAATCATGAATTATTTGGAGCCCAACACATTGACTTGGCCCATCATCCTGGAAGCTTCCCTGGTAAAGAACCGCATCAATTTGGCCAAAGCGGAAGATCATCGCGAGAAAAAGGACTGGGAAAAAGCCAATGAATATCTCAATGAGTTTAGACTCGGTTTTCGCCAAGATAAAAATATCCAGGGAGATACTCTGACTTTCGGACGACCCGGCCTTAAGGAGACAAAGGGATTAAAAGCCGCGGAAAGGGAGTTGGAAAAAGCCGACAAGCTTTCCAAGAAAATTGAATTGGACAAGAGAAACCCCTACAAGAGAGACATCACCGAATTCACTCCCTCATGGAAGGATGATCAGGAAGAACTGCGGGAACTTCTGATGAGGGCAAAAGTTCAATTCGTAAACAACGACTTGGTTGGGGCCACCGAAACCTATCGCGCCATCGAGACTCGCTTTTCCGATAATTACGAGGCCAAGGAAATGTTGAAGAGAATTTCCAAGATAAGGCAGGAGGAAAGCTATTTGGGTTACCTGAAGACTAGGCAGGAAATGCTGGAGGAAATAGACCGCGAATGGGAGAGGCCCAAGGTATTTGACCGCGTCGTGGAAGAGGCCGCGGACGTCAAGGACGTCACCTCCAAAATCGAGGAAAAGCTGAATCTTATTCAAATCAGCCCACCTCCCTATTTCGACTCGCCGTTGCCGGAGGTGATCATGGATCTCCAAAGACTTGCCAAGCAAAATGATCTTACGGAACCTGATATCACCAAAAAGGGGGTTTTGATGTATGCCAAAAAACCACCCGACGACGAGGAATACCCAAAGGTGACCATTACCCTAATTCCCATGTCCTTGGGCAATGCCATATCAGTCATTACCGAATCCATCAGCTGGACCTACGAGATCGAACCCAACGCCATCGTCATTTCCAAAACGGGCGGAAGCATTATGGGCAGGAGGCTGGAGACCGAGGAGTATGAGATCACGCAAGGCACCGTTCGGAGAATGACGGGCGGTTCCGGAGACGGCGGAGGAGGCGGAGCGGCTGACCCGTTTGCAGCCGGCGGCGGAGGAATGGGCGGAGGAGGCGATGGCGACGACCTCAAGGTCAGGGCTTATCTTGAGGCGGCCGGCATTTCCTTTGATGAAAGCAAGGGCCACCGTTTTGCTTTTGACGGTTTCCTGATCATCGTCACGCACGATCGCAGAACCCTAGATAAGATCGAACGGATTCTGGCCCGTCTCGACAAAGACACCAGCAAGCAGGTGGAAATCGAAACCAAATTCCTCGAGGTGCAGGAGGGAGCTTTGGACGAGATCAGCTTTGACTGGCAATTCAATACCAATCCTCAGGATTATCTGAGGGATTCTCAGTCCAACGTGATTTTTCAGGGGGGAGAAGAACAATATAGATGGGGTCAATCCTTTTCGGGAAACACCCGAACCCTGGCGCAGGCGCATAGTCCCGGTGCCAGCGCCGACAGCGCCGTCGTCATTTCCGACTCCATCAACCCTTTGTCAAGCATGACCATTCCCAACCCTGCCCCTGTGCTGCCTGGCTTCGTTGACATTGGAGCCGGAGTCAGCCCACTCATAAACGTCAGCAGAAAGGACATGCAGTATGCGGCTGGTCCGGGCAGTATGATTTTGGGCGGTAGCCAAGCCAACCTTCTCATCAGCGCCCTCAAGAGAAAGCAGGGCACGGATTTGCTTAGCGCCCCCAGAATTACGGTGGTGGATGGGGAAGAGGCAACCATTACCATCGCTCAGGAATTTATCTACCCCATCCAATACGAAGCGCCCGCCCCTCCGCAAGTCAACAACAACGGCGGGCAGGGCGGAGGTAATGCGGGCGGCGGGGTTACGGTAAGATCGGCCACGCCGGAGTTTGGCGACGTTGCCCCCGAAGGAAAGCAGCAGGGCTTCAGGGAGGTGGGCGTTATTCTCTTCGTTCGTCCGAAGGTGGAAAAATACAACTCCATCAATCTGTATCTCAAGCCGGAGGTTACCGAATTCGACGGCTTCGTTGAGTACGGGGGCCCTTCTGCCGCCATCAACGATACCAAAACCATCGTTCAACCCTCGGGAAACCTGATGCCTATCTTCTCGACTCGAAAGGTGGAGACGACCGTGACGATTTTCGATGGAGCCACCGTCGTTATTGGCGGGCTGACCCGAGAAGAAGTAAAGACAGTGAACGACAAAATCCCCGTTTTGGGAAATATTCCTTTGCTGGGCAGGCTATTTCAGTCGTCCGCCGAAAGCTATCAGAAGCGCAACCTTCTTATTTTCGTCAGCGCCAACATTGTTTCCCGCGGGGGTTCGCCAGTCAGAGAAACCATTCAAAACATCAGCCCGCAGTCCATTTTCAAAGATCCCGTCATCATGACCCCCACCGGTACCATCAGAAGAAGCTTTAAGGAAACGGAGGGTGGCGAGTAGTTTGACGTCTGTGGCAACAAGAGGCTATTTTTGTTATAATTCTACAAAGTCTTATCCCCCCCCGATAATTTTACTTGAAAAAGCCAGTTGAGTGAATCGCCTATCGTTGAGCTAGCACAAATGAAGAAATTCCCCTTCCATGACTAAAAGGTTTCTGATTTCTGTTAGTCTGCTTTTGGGGGCGTTTTTTTGTTCGCAGGTTCTGCCGCTGTGGAAACCCATCAGGGAAAAAGATCGCTCGACCCACACAGCCGACGCTCTGCCTGAGGCACCCCCCAAAAAATCTTCGCTGCAATCTCAAAAAAACACAGTCGAGCCAAAGCTCGATCTTTTTGACGAATGGTGCCAAATCGACTACACCGACCTGTCCAAGGATAAGATCTTCATAGATTTCAATCGGTGGCTCGATGAAATCGATTCTCTGGGTTGCAGTCTTGGAGATGACTGCGCCGAGCACGATCCAAGAAGAGTGAGGGAACTTTTGACAATAGGGGAGACTCTTGCCCAGGAACGGGCGAAAGTCATGCAAAAGATCATTCGGGGGGATCCGGAGACCGCCCTGCGACTTGCCTTGCCTGCAGACCGCCTGCAGTCCTTGCCCGCATCCGTAAGAAACCATATGGAGAGCTGGCGCTCGGATATTGCGGATATCAAATCCATGCACGTGTGCTTTGATCCCAAGCATCCGGGCGGATACGTGAATAGAACCGCAACCCTTTCGGACGGGACCAAAGTAAGGGCTTGGGTATTCGGCAAAAGAAAAAATCTTCCCTCCATAAGGGGTCTTTCGGTATGGGGCGTTTCCATCGGTGGGGATTTTGCGATCTCCGACCAGCCCATCCGGGATCTTGCTTCCCCCGGAGAAAAAGTAATTTTGCTAGGAGATCGAAGGATTTCCTACGCCACCATCGAGGAGCGCAGTCTTTTTGAGGAGGAGGTAAGGGCGGCGGAAAAAAAGGCCTTCCTTCGGCAGATCCCGGTACGCTATCCTCGATTGGCGGCGAGCAGTGGCTTGACCGATTACTACGACCGAAAATACGATTTGATCATCAACCCATCGACTTGGTTGGAGGCGAAGACCGCCGCCGAGGAGAACAACGGCACTCTTGTCATTATTGGTACCGCAACCGAAAATCGATTCATTCGCTCGCTTTTCACCAAGGACCAAGAGCGTTATCCCGGCTACGACGAGAGCAACAATTCGGTTGACCTCGTCTGGATCGGAGCCACCGATTTCGAAGACGAAAACCATACCTTTTTCGAAATTGAAAAGAATTCGTCCCGGCTGATCGAACTGAACGCCACCGAGGGAGACTGGAAGTGGCTTGATGGTACGGATGTGGGGAATCCGAGAATTGAGGTAACCGTGCCACCTCAGGAAGAAAGGTGGCAATACTTTTGGAAGGAAGAGAATGAACCGGCATCACCCACCAAGGACTATGCTGCCATGGAATGGTCCGACGCAAACGGAAGCTGGATCGACGTAAACGGAAGCTTCCGCTTGCCCTTTGTAATCGAGTATCAACTGGAGAATGAGCCGAAAACGATCACTACCCCGATTGACGGCCACCGGAAGGTGCTCGTGGTGCCGGCCCGATTCTACGATGAAGGCTACCAGTACAAAGGCTCGGGGGGTCCCTTGGTGGATGAGTTTGGCAATCTGATCCTTGAGGAACTACAGAAGGATTCCTATGAGCCGGTGTCCCAGGCTAATCTTTCCAGGGCGATGGAGGAAGTAAAGGATTTCTTTTACAGAAACTCGGACGGAACCTTTCACCTCGATGCGGTCATTACCCCGACCATGACCATTCCCTTCGATAAATATTATCCCGATGAGGGAGGGGGAAGCCCAAACCTGTTCGACTCAAGCGGCAATTACATCGGACTCGGATACGTCGAATATGATTCGGAAACCGAAGTGGAACTTGCGTACTATGCGGTCGAGATCGCCGGCCTCGAGGATGAGGCCTGGGATTGGGACGGACCGGCATTCGTTGGCGTCGTGTCGGTTGAAGGGTTTGATCCGAATGAAGGGACCGCATTTGAATCACCTCCCGTCATATCTTTTTGGGGTGGAGGAAACGATCCTTTCGACAACAACCGGGTTAGGCAAAGATTCGAACCCGCCAAGGGAGAGGCGATTACGGACGGCGAGGGAAAACTTTTGGGAATTAGAATCATCGACTCCGGAGCTTATTATTTCGATGCTCCGACGGTTCTGATTAACGGTAAGGAAAGCTCGTTCTACGATTACAACCTTACCGCGACAATCGACACGACTTGCGTTTCCTGGGTGGGCATCACCACCAACGATATGTTTGGGGCTGCGGGCGTCGGCTTCATCGGGGCGCCGGGTTCCCACGTCGACGCTACAGGTGGAAGCGTCTCCGCCACCACCATCGCTCATGAGCTGGGTCACAACTTCGGGCTTTTGCACGCCAACCGCTTGGTCACCCGAAGCGAGCGACCCAACAGCGACGAGGCTGAGTTGATCGACTACGGAAATCCGTATTCGGTGATGGGAGAAGCGCAAATCTCGAACAACGCGGGAGATCTGACCATAACCGAAAAGGTGGTCACCAAGTTCGTCGGCAACTTCGGCCTTACCTATGGCAACGCGCAGGGCTTCGACGTGGCCCATGTCCTCACGGAAAGCGAATGGGAGGACTCGCCCTTCAGGAAGGGAGCGGAGGATGGGTTGCCCGAGAACAGCTTTCGAATCTACAGGCATGATTATGAAGACGGGCCGTTGTCGCTTCGCTTGAAGACTTTCGACCTTTTCATACCCGAGGAAGTTCTGGAAAATTCGCTTCGCTTGTTCAGGACTACAGCGACCGTTTCCAATGATAACAAAGGCAAAGGCTACACCTCTGGAGGCCAGGTTTTGGTTGATGGTGGGTCTGGCTCCGGCATGATGGTAGATTACCAAGTCGATGGCCAAGGAGGGGTTGACCCTGCCTCTGTCGTCGTAACTGATAACGGGGATGGTTACCTACATGGCGACATTGTTCGAATTCCAGGGGGAACCACACTAGCCGAGGTTGAAATAGGCCAACCCAATTACCCGAAATTTCCCCTATCCTTTCTCGGCACTGGTGAAGGGGCCGCGGGAACTTTGGAACTTTTGGAAACCGTCGAGGGTGGGCCCAATGCGGAGCTCTCCATTGTAGAGACCGGAATCGGTTTTTCGTCCGCGCCCAAAGTACTGGTCTTGCACGAAAACGGAAGCGTCTTGCTCTCCCTCGATCCCGCATGGATCAGGGAGGCAAACGGGGCTCAAAACGGAAGTGTAAGCAGCTGGGCAATCGCGGAGCTCCGGGATTATGGGGCCGGCTCCAATCGCGGGATTCGGGGCTTGCACCTCAAGGCCTCCGATTATTCCCCCAAAGGACTTGATTACGAAGACGAAAACCTGAATGCCTTCTGGATTTCCTATCGTAGATCCGCCAGCGAATTCGGAATCAGCGTACTCCAGGGAAGCACTGGAAATCCAGAGAATTTCCTTCTCGACATGAGCCTGAGCACTCCCGGAGATTTTAGTGATGCCTTTCTTCTCCTGGGACATACCTTCTCCGATTACGATTCCGACGTCCACGTAACGCCCTACAGAAAAGGGGGAACTTATCCCATGGAATACCTCGAAGTCATCGTCAACCAAGGAACGGTCCAAGGCGGATCTTCGGCAGCGCCCGATTTCTTCGTAGAGGTTAGCAACAAAACGCCGGCGGTTGGAGAATACGTACAGATTTCAGCCCAGGTCGCCGATAACAACGCTTCCGGCTATGCCTTTGCTTGGTTTACCGATGAAGTGATGGAATCGGCTCCTGAATTTCTCAACAAGCCCAGCATTCTAAAATCCTTCTCCCGGGCCGGACAGTTCGTGATACGTGTGATGGTGTCCGACCTGAAAGGGGGAATTTCCTCAAGAAACGTGGTTTTGCAAGTGGGTGACTACGAAAAGACCCCTCACTCCTCCCTTTCCGGTACGGTGCGGGCTAGCCAAGGATACGTGGAAGGGGCGCGGGTGGCGGTGGCTCCGGCGGAAATTATCGAACATACCGTTAGTGTGGATGGGGCGTTCGGCGCCTCGCAAATCCCCAGTGGAATCAATGACCCCGCAAGCTTTCTGATCGACGGGGTCAGCGCCCCGGACTTGGTCCTAAGACGGGGAGAGATCCACCGTTTCTACTTTGACGCAAATACCGAGGGCTTCCCGATGACTTTCCTGGAGCATCCCGAGCATGAGATTCCAAGAGTGCGCCTGAACATGCTGGTAACTCCCATCGTAGACCACATCGGTCGGGGTTATGCGAATCCGCCCTTGGTTTACGTCGACGAGGTGAGTTCCTTTGCAAACTATTTTTCCAACGACAAGGGCGCGGCCAAAATCGGCGCCATCAACGATTTCTACCTGGGAGACCTCGAGGACTCATCCAGCGAACCCCTTCTGATCACCAGACCTTTCGCCAAGGCCCTGCTTGCCGAAACCTTGCTTGAGAGCGTATTGATCCGCCCCGCCGAATTGGATATCGACGGAAATTACGTTCGTTTTGGGGGAAAGGGGCATGATCGCGACAATCCTCCCAACGTCTTCGTCTTTCGCTCCAGTTTGTGGGAAAATTATCGTGACGACGAGAATGCTTCGGCCAAAGCATACGTTGATGGGGTTGGGACGATCGTACCCGTAACTTCGATTCCAGATGCAGGGCGGCGGGACATACTCTATCAATCCATCTGGGAGACCCGATCCGCCGCCGATCCAATCCCCGAGTTGGTCGTGTGGGGCTCGGGGGGCAACGAGGCCAGGCCCTACCTCCATCGTCCCTACGAAGATGAACTGAGCGACACCAATGAAAGCCATGCCGTCGTTTCCGAATACGTGGATACGCAAAAGCCCACGATTCCCTACCGTCAGATTGAAATTTTTGATCAAGGGATCAATTTTGAGCCTGATTCGACCATGGCGGTGCTGCAATACCCCCTGGACCCGATGGCCTACTGGACTTTCGACAGGCACGAGTCCCTGTTCGACGATTCCTCGGGCGCCCGCTTTCAGCCTAGTCCCGGCTGGAATGCTCTGCAGCGGGGAAGCACGGACCTTTTTCCCAATGACGGAAAATTAACCGGGTACTGGAGCTTTGACGAGGAAAGCGGTACGAGCGTCGCATCCATAAATGGTTCGGACATTAACCTGCCTTTTGATCTCAGCCAAAACAACCGATCCCAGTGGGGCGTCAAGGGGCGGGCCGCGCAATTCGACGGCGCCACGGATTATGCGACCGATAATTTGGTGATCGGCTCCGTTGCCGACTCCGGAAGCCTTTCGATGTGGCTAAGGACCGAGGAAGACTTCACCTTTTCCATAGGGTCCGAAGACTTGAACTACGTTCATGCCTCCGGCGAATGCGCCTTTTCCGATGCCCCCGCAATAACCCGGAGTTCTTCCTACGAATGGATGCATCTGGCCATCGTCGGCGAGGATAATCAAACCGTCTTTTATCTCGACGGACAAAGGGCCGCCACCACCGAACCCAAGATTCTGGGGGAAGTGAGTACCGCTGACTTCACGGGCTTGCTGGATGAAGCCCACATCTTCTCCAGTTCCCTCAGCGAAGCCCAGGTAAAGATTTTGGGAGGAAAAATCTTTCTCGACCTCTCGGGCAACAAGGTGCATGCGGCCCCGGTGGGGCCTGATTTCCCCATGAGCCATCCCGATACCGACTCCGGTCTTTCCAGTGACCGCCCCAGTGTCTCGACCCATGCCAGGCCCAAAGGTTCGTCAAGCCCCTCGTTCGGATTTAAGCTGGGGGATTCCTATTTGGGGGAAGACCACGGACGCTCGCTTGTCTTTGACGACAACGATTCCTATCTCGACCTCAGCCCTCATGCCTTTTACTTCGCAGCCGAAGATCAGGGAAGCATAAGCTTTTGGATTAAAACCACGGGCCGCGATGAAGACGGAGACCCAACGGACCAAAACGTCTTTACCGCCGCCTGCCTGGAAGACAACGCATCCTTTCTTCGCATCATGGTTCGCGATACCGGCGTGATGCAATTTCATGCGGTAAACGACGGCACCGAAGTTTCGAAGTTCTACACCGACAGCGATTCAAAGGTGGTGACCGCCCTTCATCAGTGGCACCACGTAGTTCTGGTTGTGGAGGGGGACAGGTCCTCCTTTTGGATCGATGGCAAAAGAGCGGAGACCAAGGTTTATGCAGCCCAAGAGGGCGAAAGCAGCGGGGGCGACAGCCGGGCCTTTTTCTCCGATATCGAAAATCTGGACTTCGTTGCCATAGGGGCTCCTTTTTTCAACACCGACAACAACAACACCGAATCCTTCCTCGGAAAGCTCGATGACTTTTACGTTTACAACCGAAGCCTGACCGCCGCGGAAATCAATTATCTATACGACCTTAGAAAGGGCAGAGAGCAGCTGCCGAGGCTGGAGGCCTCAGTTGATGCGGTGGGAACCGTCGAGGTACTGCAGTCGGGAGAGGGATACCTGGAAACCCCGGACGTTTTCTTTTCCTATGGTACGGAGGGGCACCACACTGCCGAGCTGGAAAGCGAGCTGACGATGGGTGTTATCATTTAAAGAGCCAAAACCACCGACGGGCAAATAGTCTACGTCGAGTCCGAAGGCAAGGTCTTCAGCTACCATGAAGTGCGGCAGGAAACGGACTGGAGGCACGACGATAAAAACGACGGCTGGGTCGAATATCAACTGGCCTATGGTTTGGCCAACCTTAAGAAAGACTCTCCTCATGGAAGCGTCGAGCGAATCTTATGGACCAAAGACATGGGAAAACTCGTTCCCATGGCTTTGCCCGACGGTCGAATCGTAAACCGTCAGTTTCATGAGTACGTGGTCAAGGGAGACGGCGTCTTTGCATCCGCTTACGGGGGCTACGGGGTTCCCCACGGTTTGTTCGGATACACCGCCCCGCCTGCCCTGATCCTCGACCCTCCGGATCCCATGGATGACGGGAGCGAAGAAAACGCCACCGCCCACGCCCTCTTCTTCGCCGATCTCAATCATACCGGAGAAATCGTAAACCCCGGGTTGGGCCTCAACCCAAGCGGTTTTGATCCTATCGACAATTTGCGGATCAGCGGCAAGGGGTATCGCCCGGACCAATATGAATTGGTGCGCTCCAACAATTTGTTTTACGATGAATACGCGATCATTCAAACGGCCTATGCCGAATACTGGGGTCAGGACAAAGACGGCAATTACACCTTCGAGCCGGCGATTCAATTCAACAAACCCCTGCAATGGAGTCCTCTGGGGGAGCACGACAAGCCGGTTGCGACTCAAATAGGCCTGCCGCTTGGCACTGAGGACCTTGCAAGAGTCGGTCTTTTCGGTTATGAATTCTTTGACAAGAGCCTCATACCGGACGTGATCTTTTCGGATTGGGACCATCAGCCCGAGATCGGCGAACCCAGAGACGTCAGGCTCGAGTTCAACCAGACCGTCTCCCACGTTACGTTGGAGCATACGGGCTTTGGGTATTCGATGCCCGTAGAGGTTGATTTGATCGGCGGGTATCCGATGAGAGAGGAATTGGAAGCGTATGTCGAGCGAGGTCTCGGCGACTATCCCTTTACGCCTGCCGTAGTCGAGGTTGCGGCGGTTGACGGGGACGGAAGGATATGGGATTTCAACGTCATCGACGCAGGAAGCGGCTACTTTCAGGCCCCTTGGGTCGTCGTTTCGGGGGGCGGAGGCGTTGGGGCGATTGCCGAAGCCACCCTGAGGGACGACGGAACGGGAGGAATCGCAGACGTTCAGGTCATTGACGGAGGTCGTGGCTACTTCAACTTCGACCCCGCCAACCGGCCCAGCGCCTCCCTTGCGCATGCCGCTTCACCTGCTCATGGTCTGACCGACAACCCTTCCGACACCAACGAGGTCGATGCCAACCTTACGGTGAGACTGGGTGGATATTTGGGGGAGATCGGCAGATGCTCCGCCTGCGAGACCGGCCATCACGCGAATAAGGAAAAGCATTCGGACAAGTTCTATCATCACCTTGACCCCTGGATCGAAATATGGGACCGCAACCGGAGCGAAGAGGAAATCGATGAGAATGGGGACCGCGCCCTGGCTTCCGCCAAGGTACGCGACGGAAAAATTGAAAAGGTGGTGGTGGTGAAAAGCGGTCGTGGTTACGTGGATCCCATCGTCAGGGTACGCGGAGTCCCTCCGCACCACAATACCTACACGTCCACCAAGCTTCACGCGGATCATGGGGTTTGGGGTTCCTCCAAAAGCAGAATACCCTCGGCGAGCGTGCTTCGTATCTGGAGGTGCGTAAACCCCCGCGAAGACAAGGTGGGGAACCTCGTCGAGTGCGGTCACGTCTTCCGTGGTCAATACCCTCCCGAACAGTGCCCCGGAGAAGTGGACGAAGAATTCCCGGTTGGACAACCCGGCACCCCGCAGGCAATCGGCGATTGGTTGGCGAGGCATATACCCGACAAAAAAGACCACCCCCACTACCTTTGTGATAAGGAAAATTACGACAACGAGAAGCACTTAAGCGCCGAATTTCGAAGCCGAAGATGCAGTGGACGAAAGGAAAACTTCGTTTTGCTCAACGACTTCTACCGCAAGCCCTACGAGCATTGGGAAATTTTCGACGCCAACCTGACCGCCCTCGTGGAAGGTGGAAGAATTCAGGAAATCGTAGTCATCAGTAAAGGATCCATGTACGCGGCCTCCGAGATTTCGATCGAGGGGTCGGGAACCGGAGTCGAGCCCATCCCCATCTACGACGAGCGGGGAGAGAACGTCCGGATCATTTACGACGATGAAAAGCTCAGGAATTTGGAAGAGCAATTTCAGGTGGTCGTGCCCAGTTTCCTGAAGCTGAAGAATGGCGAAGACAACCGGGTCGTGTTGGACTACCGCCTTTTCTTGCCTGATGGCGCCGGACAAGGCTTTCAAGAGCGCCCCTGGTCATGGGATTGGGCGGGCTCCAATAATCCCACCTACGGACCGCGGGAGAAAGTGCTGGCCTACACCGTCATGTCCGAACTCGTGCCCGAGAACTTTCACGAGGAAGCGATCAAATGGAGCTTTGGCCACCCGCAGTTATTGGATAATCTGGGCGATCGTATCATGACGGTTGAAGTCGAAAGCCCGGGTGTTTTTGACGGCAACCGTACCATTGGTCCGGTCGAGATTGCCTTTGACTCGAGCCATCTGCCCGACGTCGACCACAATGGGGAAGCGGATTTTGTCTCGGCGATCGCCACCGCCGGCTCGACCTTCAGGCTGACGAGCTTTGTCTTGGACGAAGATGCAATCTATGAACATGGCGACAGAAACCGCTCCCTTTTCGTCGAGGAGCCCATCGTCAACATTCTCCCGCAGTTTGCCTCCTTTGACACCGAGAGCCCATCCTCTTTCTTCAGGCTCAATGGATTGATTGATTACGACAACGACCCCACGCGCAACTACTTCGATTTGTACGTCGACAACGACCTGCCCTCCAAGTTCTTTTACGGTTTCGGATCCGATGCCGACGGCTTGCCGGCAATGGGAGGACAAATCATCGTGACCGAAGGACTGCCGGTCATGAGCTGGGGCGAGCAAGAGCCTCTGGAGCGTAAGATAAGCGCTTACACCGATCAAAACGGGTACTATTTCATTCCCAATCTCGAACCAGGGCTCTACAACGTGGGGGTTTTTCTGGAAGATAGAAAATTTCAGGACAGCACTTTCCGCCCCGACTCCAACCTGAGTCGCGTCTCCGACGTCCTCTACGTTCCGGGCTTCCCTGATCTATTGTTGGAGACCGACAGTCGGGGCGCCGGAGTCAGCCGATTGATCTGGTCAAGCGAGGCCAGGGAACAAAGCCGGCCGGGTTTTGCGATTAACAAACAACAGGAAATCAATTACGAACTTAAGATTCTCGAGGGAATTGGCGGAGGATTCAGGCAGGGAGAGATCCCCGAGCTTACCATTCTGGCCAACCCTGCAAATTCCAATGACGTACTGCCCAACCTTGCGGTGGACGTGCTTTCGGATGGCTCGCTCAAACTTGAAATCATCGACGACGAAAACACCACGGCCTATGACCCCAACGATCGATTCACGGTCCGCTTCGCCTCCAACGTACAGGGTGTGAATTTCCGGGAATTCTATCAATTTTCGGAAAGTGGCGAGAGCGGCTGGGGCGGGTTTGAGGACGCAGCGGGCGGGGCATGGATTGAAATCTTTCCCAACGATTCCAATGGGACCGGGGTCTTGGAAATGCCCCTTTCGACTGGGCGAACTGGAGACAATTGGCTTGATTTTCAAGTTTTTGCCTATGACCAAGACGGCGATCAGATCGATGCATCCTCAGCGCAATGGAGCCTGGTCTTCGATTTCGATCCGCCGGAAGGAAACCAATCGATGCTTGCCGACCTGAACCAAACCACGGGTAGCTCCGTCAGCCTAAAGCTGACCTCCACGCTCCGCAGGACTGGCATTGTGGATTTCGAGATACTGAGTTCAGGCAGGGGATATGAGGCTGGTACGGAGATTGTCATATCAGGGGAGGATCGCGGATTTGACGGCGTGCTTGAGGTCGACGCCGACGGCAACGTAACTGGAGTGCGAATTATTAATTCCGGAGCGGGATACTCGGGCGAAGAGATCGTCACCATCGCTGAAGATGGCGGCAACAGCGCCAAGCTCCGGCCCCTTCTCGGGGGAAGCTTATACCTAAAGGTCAACCTGTCCACCTCCAGCGGAGAGCTAACCGCCATGACCCAAGTGTCGGCATCCACCAGAAATCAATTGACCGAAGAAGAAAAATGGCTCGACCTGTATTTCGACTCCATCCAGTCGCGTTCCGATTCCTGGTGGGGTGAGGATGCGGATGGCGACAACCTCAACAACCGTGATGAAAAGACTTTTGGAACTCATCCTCTTTTGGAGGATACCGATGGTGATCAACTTAGCGATGATTTGGAAATTACCTATGGTACCAATCCGCACCAAAGGGATACGGATGGCGACGGCCTCTCGGATTATGAGGAGACGGTGGCCGACCCTTTTTCCAACCCTGAGTTTCCGGAAGGCACCGACCCCAGAAAGCCAGATACGGATAAAGACGGAATGAGCGATGGGTTTGAAGTCGCCTATGCCTCCGACCTCAGCGAACTGGATCCCATTAGCCGCAATACCCAAGGAAAGTCCTTGGGAGGTTACGTCTTCAACTTAAACGAATACAGCGGATCATTGTACGTGAAGGTTGAGTTGGTCGATGCGGAGGAACCCTGCGAGATCCCCGACGACAACGAATCCGACGTCAGCTGGCAGCTTCTGACAGGAACTTTTCCGAGGCTTTATTCCTTCGAAAACCTGCCCGTTGGCAGCGCCTATCGAGTGTCCGCCTTCATCGACACCTACACCCCGCCGAATGCAGCCCCCGACGAATTATACCAGCGGGGAGAGCCCTCCGCCTGCTGGCAAGGCATACTCGAAGGCAATAATTTCTCCGCCAATCTATTTCTGCAAGAAGACCCGCCGGACATTTATTTCGAAGATCCAAGTGATGCCAGAGTCGAGCTTTCGGATACCGATGGCGACTATTACACCTTTTCCGTTTCCTCGGTCACCGCCTATGATCTATTGCTCGGCGAGTGGAAAATGGATGAGGATGACCCGATCATCCAAATCGTAAGTCACACCTTTGGCGATGATTACTTTGAGGTCGGCGAAGACGTCAACAAGACGAGTTTAATCGCCAAAATCAACAAAGCCATACCCTTGGGCAGCTACTCCATTTCCTATCAAGCTACGGATAAATCCGGCAGTGAGTCCAAGATTCTAATTCAAACGGTCGTCATCAGCGATGATCAGGGACCCGAACTCCAGTTGCTTGGAGAAAATCCCTACCCACACC
>JAYOEB010000006.1:25272-32235 GCA_038116775.1 Opitutia bacterium
CACCCATACGGATCGCCTTGGGAGGAACCCGGCTGGTTGGTCTACGACAACCGCGACGACAATGCCACGGTTTCCGTAAGCGTTTCGGGTGGGCCCGATATAACGCAAACAGGAAGCTACCTGATTACCTACACGGCGGTTGACTCTTCCGGAAACCCGACTACGGAGCAAAGGGAGGTCGAAGTCATCGACACCATTCCTCCCAGCATTACCGCAGAGGAAACCGTCGTTCTAATCTCCAAGGGTCAGAGCTTTTCCATTCCGTCCTATGCCTCTTCGGACAACTTGGACGGGGATCTTTCCGAGACCGTCGCCATCGTCGGGTTGGAAGAGGTAGACCCAGACCGCGTGGGGGATTACGAGATTCTCTTATCCTCCACCGACAGCTCGGGGAATACCTCGGAGTTGGTGATTGTCGTCCGCGTCGAACCCCCGGCGTTCTCCCTCAACGGCAAGGCGATCGACGGCTATCTCATTGGGGCTGAAGTCATCTTTGACGCCGACATGGATGGAGAATCCGATCTTTCCTCCGTTACCTACACCCAAGACAACGGGGAATTCTCCCTGAGTTTTTCGGACGAGGAGTTTGCCCGAATCGACCTCAACGGAAACGGCCGCCTCGATCCAAGCGAAGGCAGGATTCTGGTCCGGGGAGGCGCCGACTCCTCGACTGGAGAGGCTTTTGACGGAATCCTCATCGCCGATGCGAACTCATCCGTGGTTACCCCCCTTACTTCGCTGCTCAGCGGACTTATGGACTTGGGCTTGGAAAAGTCGGACGCCGAGGATTTGCTTTCCGCGAATCTAGGCATTCCCCAAGAGCCCGATCTTAGCTCCTTTGATCCCTTCGAGGCTGCGGTCAAAGGGGAAAACGGGTCCGTTGAAGCCCTGGTGGAGGGAGCCAGAGTCGCCTCATTGATGAAGCAAACCGAATCCTTCCTCGCTTCGCTTGGCGACGGCGGTCTTACCACCGGTCAGGCCAGCCAAACCCTAATTTCCAAACTCGCCGCAAAAATAGTCGACAACGCAGACAGCGGCCTTAACCCCTTGGATCATCAATTGGAGGAAATCATCGAGGCCGTCATCCATGAGGAGGCGGATAACCTTGATTCGTCTGAGGTTGCGGCTTTTATAGAAATTGCCCAGACTAGCGATTCCCTACATTCGTCTTTAAAGCAATCAAACGCCTTACCCGTGCAAATCGTATCCGAAATCACCAAGCAACAACTTGCGATCAAGCAGGACGTCATCGACGTTTTTGAGGAAATTTCCTTTGGGTCCGCAACTTTGGAATCACTTGCGTCGGCTGTCAGCATGGATGCCTTGCTAGACAGCACGGAGAGCTTTCTGGAAGTTAACGTCTTTGCTCCCGACGCAGACGACTTCGAGCTCGTCTTGGACCATTTGGGCTATGAAAACGCAGAAAAAGTCGCCACGATCGCAGGAGTCGATCTCGATGGCGATTCGATTGCCTATGAGATTCTTTCCGGGAATTCGGATTCGGACGGAGATGGAGTGGACTTGTTCTCCATCGACGCCAACGGCGACCTACTCATTCGCGATGCCGGAGAAATTGCCAATCTCAGTTCGCAAAAGCTGACTCTTTCCATATCGCTCTCGGACTCGAGGGGAAAATCAAGAATCGTCCATGGGGTTGTCAAAGTCGACAATGCCCTGGTCATGGAAAGCGAGCCGACTGAGCAGGATGCATGGATGAACTCCACCTGGTTCGGCAGCTTTCACAAGACGGGGGGCCCCTGGCTCTTTCATCCGCTTCTGGGCTGGCAGTACCTGTATGCCTCGTCTTCCGAGGGATTTTGGTTTTGGGACAAGGGCGAGAGTTATTGGTGGTGGACGAATGAGGACGTTTTTCCCTATGCCTTCGACCACGCTTCGGACAGCTGGATCTACTATGAGTTGGAGGACGGAAGTCCCAAAGTCTACAACTTTAATGAGGAGCGCTGGAGAAACAAGTGATGCTTAGGGGTATTTTCATTTCAGTCTTTGCTCTTTTGGGCTCCAGTCTTTTCCTGAGCGCTCAGAACCTGCAAATCGTTCTGGATTCCACTTTCACCAACCTAAAAATCGGCCAGACTTTCGCGGTCACCGGAAGAGTGCAGAATACGGGTCCGGACATTCCCAGTGGGCAAACCATTCGGGCGGTCGTGGAATTCGTGGCCCCCGATGGGATTGTCGTGGCCTCCCATGAGCAGTTTTGGAACGGTTTTCCGGAAGGGGGAAATCGTCCCGATCTTCGAAACGACGGTAGCAACCCGGGCAGGGTGCTCTTTCAATTTCCCTGGAATCAGGCAGGCAAAGCGGTTGCGGGTTGGACCATCCGGGCCTTTGTCGAAGGGGCGGCCCTCGAGACCGACTTGAGCGACAATTCCGCCACCCACCAGTTCTCCATGGACTTGCCGGATCTGGTCGTGGCATCCATGTCCTTGTCGACCGACAACCCCGGCAATCTCTTCCTTCCCGATTCCGTGATCACGGCATCGGGCGTCGTGCAAAACGTCGGACAGGCAAGAACGCAGGAAGGCGTTCTATTTCCTTTGGTGGCACGTCTCTATCGAGGCACGGATCCAACCATAGCCAATTTGGTCGAAAGCGAAACCTTGGTGATTCCATCGCCCAATGCGGGTGGATTCCCTTATATGGAGGAGAATGCCCAACTCCCATTTTCCATCGGCAACATTCATCTGCCCACGGGCGCCGCACCGGGAGATGACTTTACCCTGACCGTGACCGTGGACCCAACGGACCTGACCTTCGGGGACATCGTGCATGAGGTAGATGAAAACGGGGGTGGTCAGGAGCGCAACGCCAGTTTTCAGATCTCGAGCGCGGCGACCTCTCTGGCCCGACTCACGGTCGACCCGGACAGTTTTGAAGGGGACGTCGGCACCTTCCGGGGTCTGGACCCGGCAAGGATTGCCTTCACCGTTCGCAATGACGGCCTGTCTCCCGTTCAGCCCTCGGATGCTTTCAGCGTACGCGTCGCCCTGTCCAAGGACCTGACTTTCGACGGTTTGGATTTCGTGCTCCGCGAGTTTGACTTGGGCGGCAGCGCGTTGGGCGCCAATCTTTTGCCCGACGAATCCATAACCCTTGATTGGGTACAGCAGCTGCCGGACAATTTCGAAGGGGATTTCTACTACCTGGTAAACGTGCAGGGCACCGCAAACCAGACCTTCTTTTTGGAAAACACCCCCTCGATTACCCTTGAATCGGCAAACGGGGGAACGACCGAATTGATTGGCGGAAACGGAAACAATCACATGGAACGACCCGACGTCAGCCGGGATGGAAAGGTCGTGGTTTTCGAGCAGACCGATGGAAATGGCATCCAGCAGGTTTATTATCAGAGGGTAGGCGGCGGCCAAGCTCCGACTCTTGTCTCTCGCTCCACGGATCAGACGCAAGCGCCCGGAAATGCTCACAGCTTGCGGCCCAAGGTAAGCGCCGACGGTTCGGTCATCGTATTCTATTCCAAAGCCAGCAACCTCGTGAACTTTCCCAACGACGAAAACGGGGTGGAGGACGTTTTCATCTACGAGGTGCAGAGTTCATCCCTCACCCGGTTGGTCAATCCCTTGAACCTGGAGGAGGGCAACGCCCCGAGTCTCTACCCGGACCTCAACGAGGACGGCAGCGTGCTGGTCTTCGAGTCCACGGCCACCAACCTCAGTTCGTCAGACCTGCCCGCAGGCCGCAGAATATTCATATACCAAGCAAAGAGTGGCGCCGCGGCGACCAGCCTAGAGCCGATCCACGCCTCCGCCGACGGCCCCAGTTATTCGCCCTCGATCAGCGACGATGGCACGAGGGTGGTCTTTTCGTCCGAGGCCACTAATTTGATCGCTGGCGACACCAACCAATTGCGGGACGTCTTCCTGCATGACCGGGATGACGACGAAACCTTTCGGGCCAACCTCAACATCTACGTGCAGCAGGCGACCGGCGGGCCATCCGATCAGGCTATCATCAGCGGAGACGGCAGCACCATCGTTTATCGCTCCCGGGCCACCAATCTTGTGGAAAAAAAGGGGATATCCCTGGTCGAAGTCATTAATGGAGGAGTCGGATATTTCGGTCAGCCGACGATAGTCGTCGTAGACCGGAATGCCACCGGTTCGGGGGCAATCCTGGAATTCGCCGACGGGGCCATCGATCAATACGGACAAATCCTGCCGCAGTCCGTCGAGATTCTCACGCACGGGGAGAACTACACCAACCCCTTGGTCTCCGTCATCCCCGATCCCAATCAGCCTGCTCCGATTGAGCTTGCCGAGATCTCGGCCCGACTCAGTCATCCCCTGGGAGAGATATATTCGATCTCGGCGGCGGACGTGATGAACGAATCCCCAAGCGGCCAAAGAAAGTATTCGGTTCGGATCAGCGAAAACCTCAATGAAGTCGGCGGAGACGCGGAAAGCCGGGAGCCCTCCGTCAGCGTCAATGGAAAAGTCATCGTCTTCTCGTCCAAATCATCCAATTTTCTCAAGGAAAGCATTCGCCGCGACGATGGGGAAGTCTTTTACAATTACCCGGTTCGTCCGGCGGAAGCCAGAGCGGTTTTGACGGGGGGCATCGGAGAGATCGAAGTGCAAAATCCGGGAAGCGGCTATCAGAATGGTTTTCTTTTCATTAACGACGTATCCGGAACCGGCTCGGGGGCGGTGGCCAGTTACCAAGTGGATGCCCTTGGCAGGATCGCCTCCATCACCATGATCGATCCGGGAACCGATTATGACCTCGAGACCACCTTCGTAAGCGTCGACAATCCACGGGGTGGAACCGGCTTTCGGGCTTCGGCCACCCGCTATGCCGAGGGGGGCAGGGTGCAGAGGATCGAGATGGTCGACAATGGCAGCGGCTATCAAAACACAGCCACTACCAACCAGGGGAAAGCCGGCTTGATCAGTATGGACGGCGACGGGGCCGATCTCAACGGAGATGGCAAGCCGGATGCCAAGGTCAACCCCGATCGCATCTACGTCAGCGAGGACGGGGGAGGGGGCATCTTTATTGAGCAAATCATCGATCTGGAATTTCTTTCGGCAAACAGTCTTCTCAACACCACGCTTTCCTTCAGCGATTACCAGCAAACCGTTACCCTGAATTTCGCTCAGGCCAGCACCTCGACCTCAACCATCGGAATCTTTGGGAAGACCCTTTCGGAGATTACGGAAGATATCATTGATGAGCTTGACAATGCATGGGGCGGACCGAGCGAAGACGACCGGTTCGAAGGACCGCGGATATCCGGATTCTCCACAGGCGGCACCAGTTTTACCTTTGCCGCCTTGGGCGGCAGGGTGGAGTCCAACAACCCCACCTCGGTCGATCTCAGCTATCAGTCGAACATGCTCATCGGAGGATCAGGTTTTTCCCGGGCCACCCCAAGCATTGCCCCTGCACCCGTAATCCACGGATATTCGGAAGTCTTCTCCTCCACGAACGCCGACAATCTTTCCAACGGACGCAGTCTTTATTCGCCCGTAGTCGATACCGATACCGACGACGTCTACCTTTACGAATTGGATTCCGGGGCCTTGGAGAGAGTCAGCCGAAGCACGTTCGGCCTACCGGTCAATTATCTTCCCACGGCCCTCGCCGCGATGCCCAGCAATCGCTTTCCTTCCATCAGCGGAGACGGCAGGCACCTTTTCTTCAGTTCCGACGCCTCGGGTATGGGAGGCTTGGCCTTTACCCAAAGCAATCAATTGCCGGCGGGAGGCAATAACAACTTCCGGAAACTTTATTACCGCGACCGCAAGACGGCCCCGGAAGTCAAGAACTCCACGCCATCCCCGGTTCTCGGCATCACCACACTCACTTTCTCTCCCTCTTCCTCGGCCACTTCGCACACGACTCCCCTGTTCCCTCTGGCGGATGGGCAGGAACTAACCCTGCCGCTCGATGCTTCCGGCAGCTACGTTCTTTTCATGGACAACGCCGGACTTGTGCTTTCGGACGGCTCCAATTCCGTTCAGGTCTCCGACGGCTCGGGCAACCCGCTCGCGGGGTGGAGTTTTTCCGGAACCGGAGACGGCTCCCTGCTTGATTCGATCACCGTAAGCTACGAGGGAGAGGAGGAAGAGGAAATCTACGAGATCGACCTGCTCTTTCCAACCGATGATTTGAGCTTTAGCTTCGGCCCCAAGGTTCTTCTTCCGGTCATCGCAGACTTCGAAGAAGTGAAAGAAAGCTCAGGGATCAACCTGCAGGTCTTCATCAATGATGAATTTGCATTCGATCTAGAAGAGTTTACCACGGACCTGAATTACGCGTCCGGGAGATTTACTGCCAACGGACACGTTCCTGATGAATCTGGAGACCACATAATTCAAATAAAGGCTTTTCGCGGAAACATCGAAGTCGCAAATAGCAAGGCGATTAAGTTTTCAGTTAGTCCTTTCGTGGGGTCGTATGCACCAGTAGTTTACTGGCCCTTGAACCAAAATGCCCCAAATCAGTTAATCTTTCAACATATTACCAGTTCATCTTCTTTTCCTTTGACTATTTTCGGGCGAGATGTGGATGGTAAATTCGAAAGCTTGCAGTTTTATGTTGATGGTCGTCCGGAAGGATCGGAATTATTCCGGGGGGAAGGCATTTCTCAGGATAATCTTTTTTATAATAAATTTCTTGATGATACCGATATAGGCCTCCGAAGCATTTTCGCGGTCGGTCGGGACAACAGCGGAAACTATTCTCCTTCTCCAATTCGTAATCTTTCGATTACGTTAGGTACTCCCTTGGACTTCTCTGCCGAATTGTCGCTGCAAGGGCCCATAGAACAGACCTTGACCGATCGGGACCCGGCCTTTAATCCAGCTTCTGCCCTAAACATGGAAATAAATGCAACTACGGGCGAAATTATTTCCGTCGATTTCAACATTTCGCGAGAATTTTCCTCTCCTGTCGATTTTCTAGACCATTTGGGTGACGTAAGAG
>JAYOEB010000007.1:0-2750 GCA_038116775.1 Opitutia bacterium
AGGTTGCCGCCTTCACCTTCTGGGCCACGCTTGGCTTGGTGGTTGCGGGCGGACTGGTACGGGCAACGGGCGCAGGTCTTGGTTGTCCAGACTGGCCGACCTGCTGGGGTTGCTGGTTGCCGCCAACTGAACTGAGCGACGTTCCCGCTCAAATCGATGAGGTCGGGAATCCCTACTATTTGGATAAGTTGGATCGCAGGCAATACCTGAGCAAATTCGATGCAACCAAGATGTGGATCGAATACTTGAACCGCGTGCTGGGCGTGTTGATCGGCATTTTTATCATCGCTACCTTCGTTGCTTCCATCCCCCTAAAGGGATCTTCTCCCCGCTTGTTCTACGGTTCCTTGTCCGCATTGCTCCTTGTGATCATCCAAGGATGGTTGGGTTCTGTGGTCGTGGAAAGTGAATTAATGCCCGGCATGATCACTCTGCACATGATGCTGGCTATGATCCTGCTTTCACTGCTGATCAGTCTGCAGGCATGGTCTTCACCCAAACCCAAGGGAACCGTTCTTCGAGGAACCCGTCTTTTGTATGGCCTGATCATTATCCAGGTCATCGTGGGTACCCAAGTGAGGGAGAAGGTGGATGAGTTTTCGAAAGACGATCGAGGAATCACCCGGATGAATTGGCTGGATCATGCGGGTTTGGCGGATCACTTGCACCGACCTCTTTCCCTGCTTGTTTTGGGAGTGAGCCTTTTTGTTTTTATCCTCGCCAAGAAGAATGGTCATTCCTCCAGTCAAGCGTTTTGGCTTCTTGCCTGCGTGGTCGGACAAATTATCTTGGGAGTGGTTCTTGCCTACTTGGGTTTGCCTCCTTGGTCGCAGACCGCGCACTTGGTTTTGGGGGCCTGTTTGCTATGCCTTGCGTATCAAGCGGGTTGGCACCCTCTTGTGAAAAAATAAGAATGAGCCATCGTATCGTGGCTATGGGAGACGGGCTCTGGGATTTGTTTCCCGATGGTCCCAGATTCGGGGGCGCCGCCGCCAACTATGCATGCCATGCTTCCATACTTGGGGCCGAGGTTTACATGGTGAGCGGGGTAGGCGAGGACGAACGCGGGAAGAACCTTCTCAAGGTTTATGATAAGCATGGAGTGAATACCCAGTTGGTTCGAATTTTGAAAGATTTTCCAACTGGCGTGGTCACCGTTGATCTTACGGAATCAGGTTCGCCCACTTTCACTATTGGAGAAGACTCGGCTTGGGATCACTGGCAATGGGATGGAGAGCTCGAGGAAATCGTCGGAACCGCGGATGCCCTTTACTTCGGTACCCTGGGACAGCGGGGCCAGTCGGCCAAGAACGCCATCCGCAAAGCCCTTGCCCTTGCCAAGGGAAAAGATATCCCTCGAATTCTGGACGTTAATCTACGTCCTCCCTTTTACGATCATCTTTTGATTCGGGAATCGATCGCCCTCTGCTCGGTCTTGAAGTTGAGCGATGAGGAGTTGCATGAAGTTGCCCAAGCCTGTGAACTTTCTCCGGTCTCGCCCTACGGTTTTATCCTGCAAGAGATAAGGAACAATTATAAGCTCGACTTGGTGGTGATGACTCGAGGGGCTGAAGGAGCCGTACTTGTATCCGAGCAAGATGTAATATACCAGTCAGCCTTTCCCTCGGATGTCGTGGATACGGTGGGTGCGGGTGATTCCTTCACTGCATCCATGACCGTGGGTTTGCTCGATCGCAGGGATTATGCGCAGATTCTTGCGGATGCCTGCAAGGTCTCGGGCCGGGTTTGTTCACAGGCTGGGGCGGTTCCTGAGTAAGTCGAGCCGTTTTGTCGTCGGAGTCGTTGGATTCGCCCAAGCCAAAGACGGTCGTTTTTAGGCGACCCAGCTGCGGGTCGAGATGGATATACTCTTCGTCCGCTTCTGGGCAAAACGAAAGAATCTGGATTTCGGCTTGGTTTTGGATTGCCTACCAGTCGTCGGTACGGAAGGGACTGGCGGGAAGACCGTCGAGGTTGTAGAGGTTGGCGTCGGCGGGGTTCATGGTAAAGGCATAGCGAGCGGCCACGGGTTGCTTGACCTCTTGTGAACTGATGACGACCTGATCCCCTACGATCCTTGCCTCCGCCCAGCGCCATTGTCTGTCGACGCCTGCGATCGAGAAGTGCCTGAGGGTTCCGTCTTTCACTTGCTTCGTCGGGTTGAGACCTTCCTTCTTTCCTATCATCAGGCCTTGTCCCACGTTTTTAAAGGAAAGATGGATCTTGTCTCCCTTGATTACGTGCCCGGAATAGAGGGGGCCGGAAGCAATGAGGTGCTTTTGGCCATAGGTCTGATGGAGAGCCCATTGCGCGAGGCGTGTTCCGACGTCCTGCTTGTTTTTCGGATGTATGTCGTTGGGATTATGAGCATCGGCGAGGTCGATGATCACCGCCATGCCGCTATGACTTAGATCAAGCGCCTGGCTTTGGGCTTCGCGCAGTTTCGCCCATCCGTCGCCTCCCCCCGGAGTAGTCCCGGGTTCCTTATAGTTGCAGAGTTGAACCCAGTAAAATCCGAGGTTTGGGTTTTGAAAGGCCTTTCTCCATCCATTGACCAGGGCATGCTTCTTATGGTAATACGACTTGCCTTCGTTGCCATTGGATTCTCCCTGATACCAGATGGCTCCTCGCATGGCGTAGGGAGTGAGGGGGTGAACCATGGAGTTGTAAATGGCGGAGGGCGTGCCTCCGCCGATCTTCGTATCATTGGTGTAGGAGGCCGCTTGCTTGGCCAGTTCGGGGAGTTCCCG
>JAYOEB010000007.1:2760-32128 GCA_038116775.1 Opitutia bacterium
CCATCGAGTGGGGTCCATGGTTCGATGCGGGTGCCTCCCCAGTTCGAACCGATCAAGCCTACGGGGATTTCGACGGATTTGTGGATCCTGCGGCCGAAATAGTAACCGGTGGCGCTGAAGCCAGCTATGGTCTGAGGGGAGCAAATCTTCCATACTCCTTTGCCTTCTCGCTGAGGGAATTGATGAACCGTGTGGCCCGGGACGTCGAAAAGACGGATTTTCGGATAGTTGGCGTTTGCGATTTCCTGCTCCGGGTCAGCGCATTGGCTGACGCTCCACTCCATGTTGGACTGACCGGAACAAATCCATACTTCGCCCACGAGAACGTTTTCCAATTGGATTTCATTGTTACCCTTGATTTTCATAACCTCGGGAGCATGGTTGGCTTTCAGCTCATCGAGCCTGACCATCCATTCTCCGTTTTTTCCTGTGACGGTTTCTTTGGTTTGACCGGCAAAGGAGACGACCACTTTTTCTCCCGCTTCTCCCCAACCCCAGATGGGAACCTTCATGTCCCGTTGCAGGACCATATGATTGCCGATCACGGGAGGAAGACTGATGGCATGGATCGGAAGCGTGGAGGCAAATAGAGCCAGAAGGATGGAAAATTTAGGCATGTTCTTGAGTTTGAGCTTTTGACTTGAAGGGAAAGCGTAGTAGGCGAACTACTTATGTTGGCAATTCAAAAATCTCGAGGCTCTCTAAAATTCCTGTTGAAGCGATTGCTTGTGATCGCGGTCGAGGTTTTCCTGAATCCATCGGGCTAGGGTGCTGCTGCCCCTACCGTATCCACCTGGCAAGGGGCGGAGGTCGCGAGTTTGTCGACTGGGAGGATCTCCCCAGTGAGCGGGAAAAGGTTTTCCGTGGCTTGCATTGAAAGGAGGAACCGGATTGGGCGGCCTTGGCACATCTTTTTTCCCGTATATCATTTCATAAACTTGCTGAGGATCTCGGTTCCGGCCCGTCGATTCGTCAAACCACGGACTTCCTCCCGTAAAAATCATTCCCGGTGGAACTTGCTTTCCTTCCTCAAGCCATTTCTCATAGGAGGGAACCCTATCGTTCAAAGCTTTGATCTGAGCAAGTTCCGATTCCAAATCCTTCAACTTTACGATAAACTTCTCATGGGCATCGGGAGTGAATTTGGCCCTTTGGGCTAAATCCTTCATTTTGGAGATTTCTTTTTCGAGGGCTTGAATCCTTTTCTGCCTCGAACCGGTTTTAGGCTTCGATTCCTGGTCGTCGCCCGGAACTTTTCCTGGCAGGGAGATGGAGGTGAGACTTACACCGGTGAAAGGCGCGTCGTCGGCAATGCGGGTATCTTGTACGAAACAAGCCAGAAGGAGTCCCCGTTCGTTGAAGCGAAGCGTCGCTCGATGAAAGGGGGGTATGGGTTTATCCATCAGCTTTTTGGCTTCGGCATACAATTGATCAAGGGTTTTGGGCGGATGACCTTGTTTGTTCGATCCCAAGAAGTCTCTTTTTTCGATCCAACTTGTGGAGTCAACCGGGCTGGAATTGGGTTGCGTGGGGCCAAAGGATTGAAACCTTCTCTCTACGACTTGGTTGTCTCGAACGACGATGGTGGTTTCGTGACCGAATCCGACCCAACTGCTCCATCTTGTCAGGTAGGAGTAATTTCCCTGGCCTTGTTTCTTGATCTCTTCCCAGCGTAAATGACTTTGGCTGAGTTCTTCTTTCTTGTTTCCCCAGGTTTGTTCGGAACCGGAATTCGGCGCTAGAGGTTGGGCGGCAACCGTCAAGAGAATTACCGCGGAAAAGAGGAAAGCAATGCCTAGGTTGAAAACAGCGCTTGCTGCAATATCGTTCACGCCAATAGTCTTTGATTCGAATTTAAGAATGATCAAGTCGTTTCGTAGGCGCGGAAGCGATAAAAAGGCCGCAGTCACGCTAAATTGAACGTCTGGCTCTTTTCCCAGTCTTAGTTATGATTGGCAAAGCAAAGTTATGAATAAATCCCTTTTTATTCCCGTTTCCTTGGTGGTTGGTTTGATTGGAGCGGCTACGATTATTTCCAAACCTTGGGTTACCATCCAGCACGCCGAGCCGATTATGGTCAAAGGCTACGCCGAGAGAAAGGTAAATGCCGATAAGGGTAGTCTAACTGTACGGATTTCGGAGAAAGGGAAAGATAACGGTGAGGCATACGAAAAAGCAGGCGCTTCACTCCTCACGGTACGCAAGCTTGTTTTGGATGCATTGGGAGAGGAGGCCGAGTTGGTGGAATTGTCGTCTTCCATCAGCGAGACCAAGAAGTTGAACGAAAAGGGAAATCGAACCAATGAGATCGATTTTGTAACCGCCACCCGTATTCTTCGCGTAAACAGTCCGCAGGTCAAGAAACTCAAGGAAACGTCACGAAAGCTCTATGATCTCAATGCAGAGGGGATAAGTCTAACTTTGAGTGGCCCTGATTTTTTTGTCTCAAGATTAGATGAAGTGAAGATCGACTTGATGAAAAGAGCCACCGAAAACGGTAGGGCAAGAGCCAAAATCATGGCTAAAAGTTCTGGGGAAAATTTAGGTTCACTGGTTTCTGCCAGACAGGGTGTCATTCAAATAACCAAACCGAATTCCACACAGACCTCCAGCTATGGAATTTATGATACTGAAACGATTGAAAAAGTCGTGAAGCTCGTTGTGACCTTGGAGTTCAAGATTGGCAATTAGTCATAGCTCATTACCAGGCTTTCATCGAAAGCCTCATGAAATCAGAGATTTGAATTTGCCTTTGGGAGCGTTTTGCTCTCTCTCTTGTATTTTTTAATGAAATCCATCCTGCTTTTCTCCTTTTGTGTTCTTGTCACGCACTCAAATTTACCGGCTAAACTTGTGGCTGGTGATCAAAGACTGAATTTCTTGCTGATAACAGTCGACGACATGAGTTGTGATTCTGTTGGCGTATACGGATGCAAACTGGAAGGTACCACGCCGGTAACGGACCGTTTGGCGTCTCAATCCTTTCGTTTCGAATATGCCCATGTGACCGTGGGCAACTGCAATCCCTGCCGGAACGTAATGTTTTCCGGATTAATCTCGCACAACAACAAGGTCGAAGGATTTTACAAAGTGCCGAATCCTGGCTGGCCTCACATGGTGGATTTATTGAAGGATGCTGGGTATTATGCCGCAATTCGAGGGAAAGTCACCCATTCCAGTCCTTATCAACCTTACGATTGGGATGACGACTTGACGGAATTACCGAATGGACAAAAAGCTCATCAAAAGGATGCGAAATCATACGGCGAATGTACTGCAAGGGGTATTGCAAATGCCAAAAAACAGGAGAAACCCTTTTTTCTTTCCATCAATATTTCCGATCCCCACAAGCCCTTTTGGTCCCAAGTCCGCGCTGGCGCCGATCCTTACGTTCCGAGTCGTATCTTCTCAGCGGACGAGGTTCCGATTCCGGGTTTTCTTTTCGATGATCCCGAGGTTAGAGAAGAATTGGCCTTGTATTACAGTAGCGTGCGCCGCGCCGATGATTGCCTAGGAGAGATTCTAAAAGCTTTGCGAAAAAGCGGAGAGTGGGACGACACCATGATCGTCTTTCTTTCCGATCACGGAATGCCCCTTCCTTTCGCAAAAACACAGCTTTATCACCACAGTACCCGTACCCCTCTCATGGTTCGTATTCCAGGGGTAACCAAGCCGGGGAAAGTCGACAAGCAACACATGGTCTCGGTGGTTGATCTCTTGCCCACGGTACTGGATGTCCTAAAAGTCGAACAGCCAAGCAGGTTGGATGGGCGTTCCTTCTATCCAGTGCTTAAAGGTGAAAAACAGACGGGTCGGGACTTCGTAATTAAGCAATATCATGAAAACTCCGGCCGTTCCAGGGATCCGATGAGGGCAATCCAGACCAAGACCCACTTGTATCTCTTTAATCCTTGGTCCAACGGGGAGAGAGTCTTCGCGACTGCAACCAATGGAACGGCGACTTGTAAGCGCATGATTGCATTAGCCGAGAAAGATGAGGCGATGAATCAACGATTGGAGTTGTACCGCTACAGAGTACCCGAGGAACTGTACGAGGTTAAGAAGGATCCGGACTGTTTGGACAATATGATTCGTTACCCGAATGAAGAAAAGGTGAGAATTAAGCTCCAGAAGCTATTGGAGGAGTGGATGGTGAAGACCGGCGATCCTATTCTTGAATGTTTTCAGAAAAGGGATGACCCTGAATTTGTCGAGGCTTACGTCCGGAAACTGGAAGCTGAGTCCGATGCCAGAAGGAAGAGTGATCAAGCCAAGAATAAGCCGAAAAGTAATAAGAAATCTTAAGTGGAAATGAGATTCTATATTGGGATACTCTTTTTTTTCCATGGCGCACAAGTTTTTGGCGAATTACGAGTGCCCGCTGTTTTTTGCGATTTCATGGTGCTGCAGCGGGACAGTGGAAACCCAATCTGGGGTTGGGCCGATCCGGGTGAGAAGATAACTGTACGAACGAGTTGGGGTACCAATGATTCGGTAGTCACAGGACAAGACGGCAGATGGATGGTCGTACCATATGTGGACGGCACTGGAACGGGGCATCAAATTACGATTACCGGAAATAAGCATAAAATAGTCATCGAAGAAGTTTCTTTGGGCGAGGTTTGGCTATGTGCCGGACAATCCAATATGGGTTGGGCAGTGGCAAACTCTTTTGAGGCAGAAGGAGAAGCTGAGGTCAATTTTCCCAATTTTCGTATTTTCCGTTCTGCCCGGGAGCATTGGCATGAACCACTTGACGAAAATCGGGATCGACTATCCAAGTGGAAAGCCTGCAGTCCTGAGTCTGCGGCCGAAACCTCTGCCGTTGCCTATTATTTCGGCAAGAAGCTTCATGAAACGCTTGGGGTTCCAGTTGGCATCATTCAACGGGCCTACGCCGGTACCCCCATCGAAGGCTGGATGCCATGGGAAATTCAAAGCAATGACCCAAGAACGCAAGAGCACAAGAAGCAACTCGACGAAAATACCAAGAGATCGATGGCAAGAGGGGAATCCAAGGACAAAGCGATCACGGAGTTTAAAAGGGAGTTGGCCGAATACAATGCAAGGATTGACCGGGGCGAAAGAATGAAGAATCAAAGCAGATCCTTATCTCCGCCAATCATTACCAAGCCTTCCAATCTCGGGCACCAGTATCCCGGAAATATTTTCAATGCGATGATTGCCCCGATTTGTCCCTACGCCATTCGCGGGATGATTTGGTATCAGGGGGAAAGAAATGCCAAAAATTCCCCACAAGCCGAACATTACCGTAATCAACTCAAGCAAATGATCGGATATTATCGAAATCTTTGGCACGGAAAATCATGGGGGGCGGTGAGCGATGGGTTCCCCGTCTATTTTACCCAGTTACCAAGCTGGAATCCCGCCCAAACAAAACCGGTTGAAGGAGTTGAGTCTCCTTGGGTCGTGAGTAGGGAAAGCATGCGACGAACCAGTCTGGAACTCTATAACACCGGTATGGCAGTAACGATCGATACTGGGGATGCCATCGAGCTTCACCCCAAAAACAAGAAACCGATCGGCGTTCGCCATGCATATCTGGCATTGGGGAAGACCTACGACTTGCCCATAGCGCATCAAGGTCCCGTCCTTTCGAATTTTGAAATCGAAGGAGATAAATTGATTTTAAGCTTTTCTTCAACTGGTTCCGGGTTAACCGGCGCCAAATCCAAAGAACCGCTTGATTCATTCGCCCTCGCTGGCAAGAATCGAGTTTGGCACTGGGCGGATGCGAAAATTCAGGGTGATCAAGTCGTCCTTCGTTCGAACGAAGTCAGAAAGCCGGTTGCGGCAAGATATGCCTGGGCAATGAATCCTTCACAACGCAACTTGCTCTACAATATCGAAGGTTTTCCTGCTTCTCCATTTCGAACGGATGACTGGCCGTTGTATGACCCCGAGGGAGATCTTGTCGAGGTCACCAAACCGGTCAAGCCGAAGGGGTATGTGTCGAAGGACTGGATCCGACCAACTCTCAGGAACTGAGTAGCGAAGTAAAATTACTTCCGATCGGACCTTGCCGCATCTTTTTCTTGGATTTCATCGTGTAATTCATTCATGCTGAGAAGGAATGGATAAGAAGGATATAATTGCAGTTCTCGAGCGGATCGGAACGATGATGGAAATCAAGGGTGAGAACCCCTTCAAGATTCGGGCATACTCTGCTGGTGCCCGTACCTTGCAAACCATGGAGGAAGATCTCGGGGATGTGATTGCAGAGGGTAGGTTGGGAGATATTCCCGGCATTGGAAAGGCACTTACTGAAAAGATTGAAACTCTTTACGCGACCGGAGAACTTGAATTTTATGATAAACTGGTCGCTTCGGTTCCTTCTGGCTTGATGGACTTGCTTGACATCCCCGGTCTGGGCGGGAAAAAGATCAAGGTACTTCATGAGCAGTTGAAGGTGGACTCGATTGAATCCCTTACGAAAGTTTGCCAGGCAGGTAAGGTGGCGGAACTGAAAGGTTTTGGAGAAAAAACTCAGGAAAAGATTCTATCGGGTATCAAAAACCGCGAGGCTTATGCTGCCCGGCATCTTTGGTGGGATGCCCGTGCAGTGGTTGACCGTATTCTTCCAGGTTTACGGGGATTGGCCGAAGTGGAGAGAGTGGAAGCCGCGGGAAGCTTTAGGCGGGGAATGGAAACGGTGGGGGATCTTGATTTTCTGGTGGCATCCTCGAAGCCTGCCCCGATTATGAAATGGTTTACCTCAATGGAGGGGATTGCAGAGGTAACCGCGCATGGGGATACCAAATCAAGCATTCGATTGGAGGGGGGAATGCAGGCGGATATCAGGGTGGTCCCTTCCGAACAGTTTTATTTTGCCCTTCACCACTTTACCGGATCAAAGGATCATAACGTACGCATGCGACAAAAAGCTCTTTCTATGGGGATGAGTCTGAGTGAGTGGGGGCTTCGCCCGGAAGAGGAGAAGGATTCATCCCGTAGGGCAGGTCCGGTCGAGGCAAATTCCGAAGAGGATATTTTTAGGGCCTTGGGCCTACAATACGTACCGCCATCATTGCGGGAGGGTATGGGAGAAGTGGAAGCGGCCGAACGCAATGAACTCCCCGAGTTGCTGGAGTTTTCCGACCTTAAGGGATGCTTTCACAATCATACCACTGCCTCCGATGGACGGAATTCACTTGAGGAAATGGCCGAGGAAGCCGACCGTCGAGGATGGGAGTATCTTGGTATAGCGGACCATTCAAAAGCGAGCTTTCAGGCGAACGGGCTGGATGAGGAGCGTTTGTTGAAGCAAATAAATTCCATTCGTGAGTTGAATAATAGTGGTCGTTTTCGAGTTCATTTGTTTGCGGGTTCGGAGGTAGACGTTCTTTCCGAAGGCAAATTGGATTTCTCCGAAGAAATTCTTAACCAATTGGATTATGTGGTCGCCGCAATTCATAACGGTTTGACCCAGGATGAGGAAACCATGACGAATCGCATCCTCAAGGCCCTGGAGCATCCTTGCGTCACTATGTTGGCTCATGCAAGTAGTCGCCTGCTTTTGCGACGGGAACCAAGTCAGGTAAATATGCGGAAAATAATCGATGCTGCGGTGGCCAACGGAAAAATCATTGAGCTCAATGCCAATCCCATGCGATTGGATATGGACTGGCGATACTGGCGGCGAGCAGCGGAAAAGGGGTTGCTTTGCTGTATCAACCCGGATGCTCACGCCTTGTGCCATTTTGATTACCAGGAGGCGGGCGTGCTGGCCGCTCGTAAGGGTTGGCTGACGTCGAAGGAAGTGTTCAATACCCGTACGATTTTGGAGGTTAGGGAATATCTGGGAATTTCCTGATTTCTTCAGGTATGGCTTTAATCAGTTATCGCAACTTGTCCGTTTCCTTTGGTGGTCCTCTTTTGCTGGATGATGTCGGGATTACCATCGAAAAGAAAGAGCGAATCTGCTTGCTCGGTCGAAACGGAGAGGGCAAGTCAACCCTTCTTCGAATACTTGCCGGGCAGGTCAAAGCCGATCGCGGGGAAGTCGAGCGCATGGATGGCTTTCGGGTGGCGAAGTTGGATCAGGAGATTCCAACTGGTGTGGAAGGTACGGTCTTTGATCTGGTAGCGAAAGGGCTGGGAGAGGAAGCAAATCTGATCCGGGAATACAATGAGGCTACCCAATGTCTTTCTCTTGAGCCTCAGAACCAAGCTCTGATCGATAAGGTCGACGATTTGCAGTCGGAATTGGATCGAACCGATGGATGGACACTCGATCATCGGGTTGCCTCCGTTGTCGATCGGGTAGGGCTGAAACCCGAGGAAACCTTCGACACGCTTTCGGGAGGTAACAAGAGTCGGGCCATGCTGGCCCAAGCCCTGGTCGGAGAACCTCATCTTTTGATTTTAGACGAGCCAACCAATCATTTGGATTTTGCTGGTATTCGTTGGCTGGAGGAATTCTTGAAAAAGGGAGAGTTCGCAGTTCTATTCGTTTCTCATGACCGGGCTTTTTTGCGTTCCCTTTCCACGCGTATTCTCGAGCGTGTGGGTATGAAAAATTTCTGATTCGTAAGGCGGAGTTCTTGGCTGCGGAGGAAAAGAACAATGCCGTATTCGACAAAAAGCTAGCCGAGGAAGAAGTCTGGATTCGCAAGGGTATTCAGGCGCGTCGGACCCGGAATGAGGGAAGAGTTCGGGCCTTGTTCAAGTTGCGGGAGGAGCGTTCTGCTCGAAGAGAGGTGCAGGGTAAGGTCAACTTATCAGCCTCTAATCAGGCCCAGGCTTCAGGTCGAAAAGTAATCACGGTTAAAGATTTAAGTTATGCGTGGGATGATCGGAGCATAATCAATGACTTTACTACTACGATCTGGCGGGGTGATAAGATCGGAGTAGTTGGTTTGAATGGTTCGGGTAAGTCCACTCTACTCCAACTTTTACTTCAAAAATTAGAGCCAAATTCGGGTACTGTGGACCACGGGACCAAATTGGAGGTGGCTTACTTTGATCAGCTGAAGGCGCAGATCAGGGAGGATCTGTCGGTTGCTGAAAATGTCGCGCCCAACGGGGATACCGTGGAGATAAGTGGAAATAAAAAGCACGTTCTCTCCTATCTTCGTGATTTTCTCTTTCTTCCCGAGACTGCCCGGGCACCCGCGAAGATGCTGTCGGGTGGCGAGCGGGCCAGGTTGCTTCTGGCCAAACTCTTTATTCAACCTGCTAATCTGCTGGTTTTGGACGAACCCACCAACGATCTTGATATCGAAACCATCGAGCTTCTGGAAGAAAGACTACTCGACTTTCAAGGTACGCTTCTGCTCGTCAGTCACGACCGGGATTTCTTAGATAATGTGGTGACGGCCACCATTGCCCTCGATGGAAAGGGTGGGGTGGCAGAGTATACTGGCGGGTGCGGAGAGTGGCTTGATCAAATGATCAAACCCAAGGGCAAGGAAAAGTTCCAAAGTAACACAGGCCATGCAATACCCTCAAAGCCGGAAGCACCCAAAAAACGAAAGCTTTTAAATAAGGAACGCGAAGCGCTTAAGGAATTGCCGATACGAATTGAGGAGATGGAAGCGGAACGCGACCGTATTACCGCATCGATGCAGAATCCCGATTACTACCGTGACTCTGCCAATGATTCTCGGGCCTTCCATGAGAAATTAGAGTGCTTGGAAAACCAAATTTTGGAAGCTTACGATACTTGGGAAAGGCTTGAGGAGTTGGCGAAATCTTAACTTTGGGCAAAAATGAGCAAGCATTTAATTGAATCTTCAAGAGAGCTTTCCCGAAAAGTAAAGGGAATGAAATTCTCGCTGCCCACGGCTTATGTTTACAACCCGTTGGAATATGCCTGGGCGATTCATGAGCGGTATTTAGAGCTGGCAGGTGTGGGAAAGAAGAAAGTGGTCTTTTTGGGGATGAACCCCGGACCGTTCGGGATGGCTCAGACCGGGGTTCCATTTGGTGAGATTTCGGCAGTTCGTGAATGGATGGGGTTGAAGGGAGAAGTGAAGAAACCATGTCCGGAGCATCCGAAGCGTCCGGTGGATGGTTTGGCTTGCGCCAAGAGTGAGGTGAGCGGGCGTAGGTTGTGGGGATTGTTTTCTGAAAAATATCCAAACGCCAAGGATTTTTTTAAGGATCACTTCGTGGCCAATTATTGCCCACTGGTCTTTATGGAGGAGAGCGGAAAAAACCGAACGCCAGACAAATTGCCGGCTGAAGAAAGAAAGCTTCTGGAAGAGGTTTGCGATCAACATTTAAGAGAAATTGTGGAGATTTTGGAGCCTGACTGGTTAATCGGGGTAGGGGGATTTGCAAAGAAAAGAGCCGAAGAAGCGCTCAGGGGAATCGAAATCAAGATTGGGACCATCCTTCATCCTAGTCCAGCCAGTCCTGCCGCGAATCGGGGATGGGCAGAGGCGGCGACCAAACAATTGCAAGAGCTGAAAATTTGGATATAGAAGTCTATGGTCCGATTACCTGGTTTCCTTTGGGAATCCCCCAAATGTTAAATCTTTTCTTTCAAAAACTACATTTGAGACTAGATTGACAATATGCAAAACCTCAGCGTTTCCCAAAGCTTTGAAAAAAGAAAGCATTCCGCAAAAATCCATTTGATCGATGTGCGGACTCCGGCCGAGTATGGATCCATTCATGCAGACGGTGCGGTCAACCATCCAATGGAATCCTTGGACTTGGAAAATATCCCTTTTGCTAGGAACGATGAGATTCACGTGATCTGCCAATCGGGTGGGCGTTCCATGAAGGTGAGTCAGAAACTGGAGGCTGCGGGATTCTCAAATATCGTGAATATTGAAGGTGGGACGTCGGCTTGGCATGGGGCGGGTTTACCGGTCGTGGAAGGCAAGAAGGTGATGTCGCTGGAGAGGCAAGTGCGGATCGCCGCTGGGTCCTTGATTGTGATTGGAGCCGCGGTCGGGCAGTTCGTCCATCCGGGAGGCTTTGGGCTTTGCGCCTTCGTGGGGGCCGGTTTGGTGTTCGCGGGCGTAACCGATACCTGCGGGATGGGGATGGTGATCGCCAAGATGCCCTGGAACCGGGCTTAGTAATCCGATTTACCAGACTTCAACCGGGCCCTTGGGGACACCAATCTCTTTTCTTTGCTTTGCCTGGAAGGCGTCTTCCTCTTCCATGAAAGAGGCAATCATGGGTGATAATTCGTACCGAGGGAGTAAATTGCCCATTTCGTCTGTAAACGGTTTTCGCCATTCCAGATAATCGGAAAGTACTCTTTCGAAGTCAGCCCGAGAACTAATTCTGACAATGGCATTGTTAAAAGGTTTAACGGGCCCGAATCTTTTTGCATACCATGGGGCTACTTTTCGGAATTGCAGAGATCCTCGCTCTTCACCGAATACTTCGACCATCAGGTCATAGTGTCGCCTCAAAATGCGGATGCGTTCTTCAAAGGTCGGCTCGGGAGGAAGTTCTCCCGTCGCAAGGTATTGCTGGGTGTGAAGAAAAATCCACGGGTTGTAGAAAGCGCCACGACCCGCGGATACACCATGGCATCCGGTCTGTTCGATCATGTGCTTGGCGGCTTGCGGAGTGGTGACGTCTCCGTTTCCAATTACGGGTATGTCTTTTACGGCTTCCACCACTTTGCGAATGCCCTGAAGTTTGACCACGCCATCAAACCCTTGTGCCCGGGTACGTCCGTGCACGAAGATGGCGGTCACTCCGGCGTCTTCCAGGGCGCGAGCAAGTTCGGGGGCAGTTAAGTTCTGATCGTCCCAACCCAGTCTCATCTTGGCGGTAACCGGAACCTTTACGGCATCGACCATTGCCCGGATGAGTTCCTGGGTTTTAGGGAGTTCGTTCATCATGCTGGCACCGCCGCCCGTCTTGGTGACCTTGGGAACGGGGCAGCCCATGTTGACGTCGATCGAGTCCACCCCATGTTCCTGCAAAATAATCGAGGCTTCCCGCATCTCCTCCTTGACTCCTCCGAAAAGCTGAACGGAGAGGGGACTATCCGCTTCGTTGGTCTCAATTAATTTGAGAGCCTTTGGGTTTTGTTCGATCAGGGAGCGGGCATTGACAAGATCGGTAGTGCAAAGATCCACACCCCCAATTTCGCGAATCACCAAACGAAAGGGTAAATTGGTATATCCAGCCAAGGGAGAAAGAAAAAGATTGGATTTCAGCTGGAGGTGACCAAGATCGAACATAGTTTCCGATCATGAATGATTTCATTGAATTTTTCAATTCAACAACCGGACGGCTACAGTTGTCGTAAGATCATGCTTTTGGAATTTTGGTTTGTTAAGAAATTGAAGGTACGATTATCGATTGTTCGGATGGCTTGCGTCGCAATGGGCGGAATTTGGAAATTTGCTGTGATTTGTCTATTTTTGACGCTTGGAATCATGAGGAGTTTTTCCAAGACCGATCTTTCAATCAAGGATGCTTTCAAGACGCACTGCGTGGAGTGTCATGGATTGAACGGTAAAGTGAAAGGGGAAGTTGATCTAATGGGTTACTCCGGAACCGAAGATATCAAAAAAGAACCCGAACTTCTGCAAATGGTACTTGAGGTAATCGATTTTGGAGAGATGCCACCCGAGGAAAAGGAGCCAATCCCTCTTGAAGATCAAAAAGTAATTGTTTCAGAATTGAAGATGATGCTCAAAGAGGCGGTGGCTGCAAAAGATGAGGTGGTAAAAGCGCCGATTCGCCGAATGACTCGTTTCCAGTACGCCAATGCGGTCAAGGATCTGCTGGATTTGAAGGTGGAGGTCTTCCCGCTCCCCGAGCGTATGATGCGAGACCGCTCGGGATACTTCAATCCGAAGACTGGGAAAATGCCTCATGAAATGACTGTAAGTAGCCGTCCCCTTGGGAAATCGGGATTAATCGAGCCAAGAATGGATGGAGTGGCGCCTTTCCCTCAGGATTTGCGCGCAGAGCATGGCTATGATACCCAGGGAGATCATTTGTCGCTTTCTCCACTTTTGATGGAAGACTTTTTTCGGCTTGGTCGAAGTATCGCGCAGAGCCCATCTTTCAATCCCAAAAACGTGGGCGCTTGGAAAGTTTATTTTGAGGAACCGGGTAACGGAATCAATAAAGGGGAAGAAATCGAGAAACGGTTGAGCAAACTATTGACTCATGCGTTTCGCCGCCCCGTAAGTAAGAAAGTAATCGAGAAGTACGGCTCCTATGCCAAGCAGTCAGTGGATCAGGGGAAATCATTTACCGAGGTCATGAAGGAGGTACTTTCCGCAGTGCTCGCATCGCCGAGATTCCTGTACCTGTACGACGGAGGCGGTACTGAGGGCAAGTCCGTACAAATCGAAGAAATTGATCTTGCCTCAAGATTATCCTTCTTTCTTTGGGGAAGTCTGCCGGATGAGGATTTGTTGAGTTCGGCAATGGATGGAACTCTGAGTGAGAAGGAAACTTTGGAGAGGCATGTGGATCGCATGCTTTTAAATCACAAACTCAAACGGTTTTGTGATTCTTTTCCCACTCAGTGGTTGCAGTTGGATCGTATCATATCCGCGGTGCCGGATGAAAGGAAATACAGGGACTTTTACCACGGTCCGCCCTTGTATCGAACCACCATGGATATGATGATGGAACCGCTACTTCTTTTTGAGACTGTGCTGATTGAGAATCGTTCCGTTCTCGAGCTGATCGATTCGAATTACACCTTTCGTTCGCCGAGGCTACGGAAGTGGTATGGTGAGACTCCCGGAGGAAAACTGAGCGGGCCCGTAACTATTCCATTTGCGAGGCAGCCCGTTGCGGATAGGCGACATGGCGGGGTGATTACCAATGGTGCGGTGATGACCATGACTTCCGGGCCATTGGAGACCAAGCCAATCACCAGGGGTGCCTGGATTGCCGGGGTAATCTTTAATTCGCCTCCCCCGCCCCCTCCGGCGGAAGTGCCTCCTCTGCCGGAGGATAAGGTACATGATGAGAGCCTTACCTTGCGCGAAAGATTTTCCGACCACCGGAAACGGGCCGATTGCGCAGGGTGTCACGAAAAATTGGATCCTTTGGGGTTTGCCCTGGAAAACTTTGATCCGGTGGGCCGTTGGAGGCAAATTTACGAAAACGGCCGTGAGGTGGATGCGAGTGGAACTCTTTTTCGTACCCATGAATTTTCCAACGTCATTGAATTTAAGGATGCGATCCTGAAGGAAAAAGATCGTTTCGTTCGGGCACTTGCCGGACACATGCTTGCCTTTGGACTAGGCCGTGAGTTGAGCCCATCGGACTCTCTAGCCTTGGATGAGATAGCCAGAAGGGTGAAAGAGGAAAGATAATCTATTAAATCGATGATTCATGCAGTGGAATCAACCAGACCATTTATAGGGATCACAGGAAAAGTAGCCTTGCATCAAAAGAAGGAAGCGGAAGAATGATAGAATGAAGATATTGGGCCGCCGAACTTTTCTCCGAGGTATGGGAAGCTCATTTCTGGCCTTGCCGTGGATGGAGAGCCTGGGCAAGGGACCGACCGCTTTGCTTCCTCCACAGCGCGCCGCTTTCTATTACGTTCCCATCGGAGTAGTTCGACAGACTTTTTTCCCAGGAGAGGAAAAGGGAGTGATTCAAAAAAATTTCGGACGAGACGATTTCGATGAGCAAGGTTCTCGGTCCGATATGGGAATCGGCATGCATGACTTGCGGTTGACTCCCACGATGCGACCTTTGCAGAGGGTGAAGGATAAGATCACGCTGATCACTGGTTTGGATCGTACCTTCCAACCCGGCACCGACGTGCATGCCCAGTGCGCCTCCTGTTTTCTCTCCAGCGCCAGCCCCTTCAGTCTTAAGCACACTCCTTATCCGCAAGCCCGCACCTTGGATCATGTGATTGCGGACCGCCTAGGCCGGGAAACTCCATTCAAGACCTTGGAGTTCAGTTGCAACAGCCACAAGGACAACAAGGAATCGATTCAGTTCGATAATATTTCTTGGTACGGAACCGAACACGTCGCCCCATCGATGCGAGACCCCCTTTTGGCCTATCGTCGTTTGTTCAGGTCTGACGAGCGAAGCGCCTATAGAAACATTACCGATCTCGTGCTTGACGATGCCAAATCCCTCAGAAATGAACTGGGATATTCAGATCAGCAAAAATTTGCTGAATACTTTGAATCGATCCGTGCGATTGAAACTCAAATTTCCAGACTGGAAGGAATGAAACAGGAATTGAGTAAGGTGGATCTTGACATTCCAATGGATGGAAAAATGCCCAGGGGGGAATACATTCGTTTGATGGGTGATATAATGGTTTCAGCTTTGCAGACCGGTCTTACCAATGTCGCTACTTTTATGGTGGGACCTGAACGGTGGGATACGCCCTATCTGTTTGAGAGCCTATTCGACAAACCGAAGAGCCATCACCAGATGTCTCACAACCAAGGCAAGTTTCTTAAGGAATTGATCCAAGTGGACTATTTCTACATGGAGCAGTTTGCCTACCTATGCGAGAAAATGAACCGAATCGAAGAGGCGAATGGGAAGTCGCTGCTGGATAACATCCTCTTTACCTATGGATCTGGTCTGGGAGACGGTTCCACACACCAATACAGCGCCCTTCCCATACTCGTGGCCGGCTCGGGTGGTGGAAAGTTCATTACCGGCAAGCATTTGAACGTTTCGGCTAAATCAGGATTGGTTAAGAAAGTAAACGGGACCTACAAAACCCCCGAGGGAGGAGTGCCGTTAGCGAATCTCTGGTTGACCCAGGCAAATGCCATGGGATTGAAAATGGAGCGATTTGCAGACAGTAGCGGAATGATTTCAGAACTTCTGGTTTAGGGAATCGGAAAATTCTTCAGTTTTCGATCGGTGACGAAAGTGCCGAAGGGAATCAGGGTTGCGGCAAATAGGTACAAACCGAAACCGAAAGTCCATTTGAAGCGTTTGAGGCAAACCGAAAGCAAAACGCAATAGGCGAGAAATAAAACCCCATGGGCCATACCAACGACTTTCACTGCTAAGGGCATATCGTAAAAATACTTCATGGGCATGGCAATGCAGAGAAGAATCAGGTAGGAGACTCCTTCAAGGTTTCCGAGCATTCGCAAATTCCAAATCATGCTGGGCAGAATTTGTCGATCTCCCAGAGAAATGGCAAGAATTTCAATGGGCTTTTGGCTTTTGTAAGACAGCTTGCCTTTAGGAGCGATGAAGCCAAGGTCAAGCTCTCGAAAAGCGAAGGGTAAAGCTTATTTTCTTTTTAGGAAGAGACGAAATTGAAAAACGAGGACCAGCGTGAAGCCGAGCCCAAGTCCAAACCACCTGGCTTCGTTCAGAGCGGAGAGATGCTTTTGATTCTCAATCCAAGGCGCGGATTCGGTGAGGAAATGCAGCGAAATGAGGCAAATCGGATTGAGTCCGAGAAGCTTGAGGATCAGCCCGAGAAATTCTTCTTCCCAACCGACCGCTAAAACCAAACTTGCGAGCAAGGGGGTGAACCAGAGCATTCCAACCAGTCCCCAAAATCCGAGATTAAACCAGAGCTCCCGACCGGCTTGCAAATAGAGGGAAAGCGATAGGATGACGAAAAATGGAAAAAGAAAATTTTCCAGTTCGAAAAAAAGGCTTGGCCAGAAATTTGAATATTGGGCTACGGAGCTGAGAATCAGCGAGGTAACCCCCGTCAGAGCCGAAAGGGCGCAGGCAAACCAAGCGGAGCTCCGCTCGTCGGCTGCCAGAGGTACTTTGGGTAGAGCGAGCTTCTGGGCCCTTTGGAACCCCTTTTCATAGAGATGTCGATTGGGAGAGCAGACGTTGATGAGAGTGAGGATTGCAAGAATCGACAGGCCGAAATAGATGGTTTGGACCAAAATCAAGCTGATGATTTTTTGGCTGTGGCCAAGGGGGCCTTGGGAAAATGCGTTGCCTGAAAGGGATTGTCCAAGCAATCCACTTGCCTTTCCCGCGCTGAAAAATTCCCAAAGAGATCCCAAAACAACAAATTGAAAGACGATGAAAAGAAAAAGGCCGGAAATCTTGGAGAGGGCGGGAAGCGCCTGATTTCTCCATTTGCGGTAAGCGGTCGTCAAGAAGACCAAAATCAGAAGAGCCTGCATCAAGAAGGTGAAGGCGCTGGGAGAAATCTCGAATTCGAAGAATGGAACGTCTTGCCAGAAATCCGCGGCTTTGGCCTCGAATCGACCGAGTTTCCGCTCTCCTTCGAATTTAAGAATCGGGAGGATCTGACCAAAATAGGTGGGTAGGATCGTAAGGAAGGAAAGAAAGGAAATCCCGGCTTGCCCCAAGCCAGGGAGGATTACGTAAAGTCCGAGGACTACGATTCGAGAGACCCAGGAAGCGGCCCTTGGCTTTGGTACGACCAGACCGATTGAATGAGCCGTAAGATGATACAGGAAGACGGAACTGAAGAAAACCGCATACAGGTGAAGAATATTCGAAAGAGGCAATTCCCCGACCCATATGCAATGGAGTAAGAAGGGTAGGGTAAGGATGAGCATGTAATACTCGCGAGCAGGGACTCCGAATACGTAACCGATGATTTTGGAGAGTGGATTCATCGGAGTCATTCGCTGATAGTCGAGAAGTCCGGACTCTCTTTCCTCTGCGGTTATGGATGCCACCCGTCCCGTTCCCAAGAACATCAGGTAAAAACCCTGCAGCGCCAAGAGGTAAGTGAAGGCGTTGCGGGCTCCATTGACATCGGAGGGCTCCGCCTTTTCCCATTTTTTGGCTACGTGGTCGTAGAATCCTCTAGTTTCGGAGCCATCCAGAAAAGCGCTTAGGTAAATCGTGGAACAAAGAATGAGGGAGAAGAGTCCGTATGCGATCAAATGCCTGGATCTCAAGCTCTCGCGGATACCTCGGATAATAAGGGGATTCACGAAAAATTCTCTTGCTTGCTGTTCGTGGATTCGACTTCGAGAAACAAATCCTCGACCTTGGAGCGTTTGGTCGAAAAAGACGAAACGAGGAATCCTTCCGCGATCAATTCCCTAAGAATCCGGGCGGCCCTTTCACGCCCACCCCGGTAGCTTACTTCGAAGCGTCCGTTGGAGTCGTCGAAGGTGCTCCCTTCAAGCTCGGGATGCTTTGCGATGAAGGTTTCAAACTTGGGAGTGGGTTCGAGAAGTTCGATTTCCAACGTTTGCGAATCGTTTCTTCGACGAGTGATTTCATCGATGGAACCGGATACCGCCATTCTTCCATTCCGCATGATTCCGATTTCATCGCAGAGATCCTGCAGTTCAGTCAGTACGTGGGAGGATAGAAGAATGGTTTTGCCCTCATCGGCAAGTTCACGAAGAAGTTTTCGCAATTCGATGCGGGCCTTTGGGTCAAGGTTTGCTCCGGGTTCGTCCAGAAGCAAGACGGAGGGTTCGTGAACCAAAGTCTTGGCGAGAAGAACTCGTTGTTTCATACCCCGGGAAAGGGATTTGCAAAATTCCCTTCGCTTGTCCAAAAGATGGGTGCGGGCAAGTCAGGCCATAGGAATGGGCAAAGAGATCGCAAAATTCCTCAACCCGCAAATCATCGTAAACGGGTGGAAAGTCGGGCATGTAACCGAGGGCCCGACGGGCGTTTTCAGGTTCGTGGAGAACCGACATGTCATCTACGAGAATTTCGCCATAGGTAGGTTCCAGAAGCGTGGCAATGGCTTTGATGGTGGTGGTTTTTCCAGCCCCGTTCGGACCGATGAGTCCGTAGACAGTACCTTTTTTGACCGCAAAGGACAGGTTGTCGACGGCGACGAATTCGCCGTAGTGAATCTTGAGATCTTGGACGCGGATCATGAGAGCAGTCGGGATTTCAAAATAAATATCAATAGGGGTCAACTTTTCCTTGCCTAGTGAGAGTCGTAGGGAGCATAAGGATGTAATGAAAGCTCGTCCCCTTTGTCACATCACCGAATTAATTGATCCCGAAGAGAACAGCCGCCGAGCCAAAGACTTGCTTGGCATTCCGGAGAATTCGCCCTCCCCGATGCAGTTCAACTTCGGTGATTTTCAGCTCAATGGAGATTTTCGGTTCGTTGAGGACCTGAATTGACGCATGGATTCTCTGGACGCATCGACTCAATTGAATCAGGGAGGAGGGATGAGATGAACGAATGCAAGGTCCATTCCATCGAAAGCTTGAAACTTTCTGTTTATGAGTGAAGCCGAACGGAAAGTCGTAATTGCGGGAGGATCCGGATTTCTTGGTCAAAGTTTGGCTCGTTCTCTGGTGAAGGACGGGATTGAAGTCGTTGTTCTGGGAAGAGCGGAAAAGAGAGGGGGAGTGGGTAGGTTCGTTTCTTGGGATGCCAGGAGTGAGGGTCCTTGGCGAGAGGAGATGGAGGGGGCGATCGCTCTGATCAACCTGACGGGAAGATCGGTGGATTGTCGTCATACCCAAAGGAATAAGGACCTGATTCTGAACTCCCGGGTAGATTCGACCAAAGCCTTGGGTAGGGCGATTCAGTCCTGCGAATGCCCTCCTTTGCTGTGGTTGAACGCAAGCACGGCCGCCGTTTACCGGGATTGCAGAGGAGATTGCTCTGCAAATGACGAAGACAGCGAGGATGATGCGGAGGGATTTCCCGAGGAGGTTGGGCGCGTCTGGGAAAAAGCATTTTTTGACTCGGAGAGGTTGGGCGTCCGAAAGGTAGCCATGCGGATCGGCGTCGTTTTGGGAGAGGGCGGAGGCGCTTTTCCGGTGATGCGTCGACTTGCCAGATTGGGGTTGGGAGGGCGGCAGGGTCCGGGAACGCAGTGGATTAGCTGGTTGCATCTCGATGATTGGGTCGGCATCGCCAAATTTCTCTTGTCCAATCCTAAAGTTTCCGGACCGGTTAACTTGGCTTCTCCGTTTCCTGTTACGAATTGTGAATTCATGCGGGTAATGAGAGAAAGATACGCCCCTTTGGGGATTGGTTTGCCCGCCCCGTCCTGGGCCATTCATCTGGGAGCCATTCTTTTGGGTACGGCTCCGGAACTGGTTTTGAAGAGCAGCAAGGTCATCTCCTCAAAACTTTCCCATGCAGGTTACGAATTTCGTCATCCAAGAATTGAAGAAGCGGTTCGATCGCTAGGTCACGCCTGAATCGAAAGGTTTAACCCTTTTTATTGAACGAAAAAGAAATGGAAGTTATCAAAGGGTCGTTGCAGGGAATAAAAGAAATTTCTCTTGGAATTATCCAAGTTACTTTGTCCATGGGCATATTGCTTTTGGGTAGCGGTTTCGTTCGGGCGGAGGAGAATCATTGGGACTTGGTCGTTTACGGTGGAACTTCAGCCGGCGTCACCGCTGCCGTTCAGGCAAAGAAAATGGGAAAGTCCGTAATCTTGGTTTCGCCTGACACTCACTTGGGCGGTCTTTCCTCCAGTGGTCTGGGATGGACGGACGCCGGAAAGAAGGAAGCCATCGGTGGGTTGGCTCGTGAGTTTTATCATCGGGTTTGGAGGCATTATCAGAGCGTAGACTCTTGGAAGTGGCAAAAAATGAGCGAGTACGGCAACCGTGGTCAAGGAGCGCCGGCCATCGACGGAGACAGGAGAACGATGTGGATCTTCGAGCCCCACGTCTCGGAAGAGATTTTCGAAGCATGGATAGAGGAGCATGAAATCGAGGTAGTCAGAAACCAATGGCTGGACCGGCATAGGGGAGTTGAAATCAGTAACGGCGTGATTCGGGCCATCAACACCTTGGCCGGTAACCGATATGCAGGCAGGATGTTTCTGGACTGCAGTTATGAGGGCGATCTGATGGCTGCTTGCGGCGTATCCTATCACGTTGGAAGAGAGGCCAACGCCGTCTATGGGGAGACTCTCAACGGAGTACAGACAAGGCGGGCTTTCGGCCATCAGTTTCGAGGCAAGGTCGATCCTTTCGTAATCAAGGGTGACCCAAGCAGCGGTTTGCTTGCTAGAATCGGAGATCAACCCCCGGGAGAAGACGGAAGTGGGGACGATAAGGTCCAGGCCTATAACTTCCGACTCTGCCTTACTCAGGTCGAAGCAAACAAAAGATCGTTTCCCAGGCCCGACAAGTACGACGCGTCCCAGTATGAGCTTTTGTTGAGAACCTTGCAGATGGGATCCACTCACGTCTTTGGAAAATTTGATCCGATTCCCAACGCAAAGACGGATACCAACAACCATGGTTCCTTCAGCACCGACAACGTCGGCATGAGTTACGCTTACCCGGAAGCAAGCTACGAAGAGCGGGCGGCAATCGTCGCCGAACACGAAACATATCAAAAGGGTTATTTTTATTTTTTATGCAACGACCCACGCGTTCCCGAGAGAATTCGCCAGCGCATGTCCGAATGGGGCTTGGCCAAGGATGAATTCGTGGACAATGACAACTGGCCTCATCAGATTTACGTTCGGGAGGCGAGGCGCATGGTCAGTGATTTCGTCATGACCGAACTTCATCTTCGTTCATTGAAGGAGACGCCGCGATCGGTTGGTATGGGATCCTACAACATGGATTCCCATCATGTTCAAAGATACGTCGCTCGAGACGAAAAGGGCAGAGATTTCGTGCGAAATGAGGGCGACGTCCAAGTGAATCCCGGTAATCCTTACCAGATTTCATACAATTGCCTCGTTCCCCGAGAAGAGGAGTGCAGAAACTTGCTGGTGCCGGTCTGTCTGTCTTCCTCGCACATTGCCTTTGGTTCCATTCGGATGGAACCCGTTTTCATGATTCTAGCTCAATCTGCGGTTACCGCCGCATGCATTGCTCTGGATGATGGGGTTGGAGTGCAGCAAGTTTCGTATGAAAAACTTAAGAACAAGCTGCTGGAGGACGGTCAGGTCTTGGAGTTGAAACCAAACCATCTGCTTGCCTCTGGCGTGGGCATATCTCCTCAAAGTCTGCCCGGTTTGATTGTGGATGGAGATGCGGTCGAACTAATCGGCGAATGGACCAAAAGTTCTTCTTTGAGACCTTTCGTCGGCGACGGGTACTTCCATGATGGAAATGGAGGAAAGGGAATCAGGAAGGCAAAGTTTCACTTTTCACCGAGAATGGACGGTCCTCATGAATTGAGAGTGGCTTACATACCATCGGGTAACCGTTCCGGAAGCGTAAGATACGAAATCAGCGATGAAAAAGGTCTGAAGGAAATCGTTGTCGATCAGCGCAAGGACGGAAGCGTGGAAAAAATATGGCATTCTCTCGGTTCTTACGACTTTCTGCAGGGGAAACGCTACGCCGTTTCCCTGAATAATGATGGTACGGAAGGCTACGTGGTGGTCGACGCCTTGCAGATCATACCTTTGAATTGATCTGCCTTGCCTGTAACTTCTTGTGGATTTGGTCGTTTCACTCATGTAATGCAATGCGCGAATCTTACTTTGTCTTACGAAGCGAAAGCAGACGTCCAGTCGTTTCCAATTGTCTGTATTGATGTGAAAAATTCAGTTGCCGAGGAATTGTTATGGCTGGAGCAAATTTCCAAGGGAGAAAGCCAAGCTCTGGAAAGGTTAATGGAAAAATGGGAAGATTCCCTCTATCGTTTTTTTTACCGATCACTGAGCCATCACGCGGATTCTCAAGACTTGACTCAAAAGACCTTTCTTCGCGTCTACAAAGCTGCGGCAAGCTATGTCCCAAAAGCCAAGTTTTCAACTTGGCTGTTTACCATTGCCCGAAATTTACTGATCGATGAGATCAAGAAAAGAAATCGATTCAAAACTTCTGAAGTTATGGAGGAAACCCATCCGGTCGAGGATTTCGGCGATGAAGCCCGAATCAGGGATTGGCGGGAAATTCTCGAACATTCGATTCGTGGAATTCCGGAAAATCAACGAACCGCCCTCTTGCTTCGGGTACAGCAGGAATGGAGTTATGCCGAAATTGCCAAAGTCATGAAGGCAAACGAGCAAATGGTAAAAACCTGGATTCACCGGGCCCGGCAGGTCCTGAAATCAAAAATCAATGATCTGATTGCAAGAGGAGAATTATGAAGACGGAAAACAAAGAGGATGAATTGCTTGATGATTTTCTTCGAGCGGAAAACCTGAGGAATCAACGGACCGTTTCAGCGAATGAAATCATTGCCCTTGGCAAGGGGTCCGTCCGCGACAAATGGAGCAGGCGCCTGCAACTTTTCGGGCCTTTGGCGATTGCCGCTTGTGTGACCTTGGTCTTCATATTTGATTTCAAGGAAGATGCGGTACAAAGGTCGGGAGGGGAGAGTCTTGAAGAAACGACGCTTGACCTTAGCGAAGCAGGTCTACTGGAGGATATGATGTTGCTTTCCCCAGAAATCAATGAGTTCTTCGCCATATCCGAGGACTCGGCCTTGGAGATGTTGGTAATGCTGGAGCATAAGATGAAATGAAGTTGTTCCGCCCCACCTTTTTCGTCGTTTTTTCTTTTTTTCCACTGTGGTTTGGTCCGATCATGGGAAACGAGGTTCGTAACGAAAGAAAAGAACCGGTCAAAGAAGCAAAGCCCGATCATGCTTTCCAAAAGTTCAAGGTTGATCTTCTGCAGAAACTGCTCAAAGCATCTCCGGAACAGTTGCGTCTCATGAGAAAGACCATCGAGAAAGTCGAATCGATGAATTCCGAGCAAAAGCGGTCGATGACGCGGAGGCTTCTTCAGCTTCGCAACTCAAGCCCGGAGGACAGGCAGCGAGTCTTTTCTCGAATAAACAATCGGATGAAAATCCTCAAGGAGTATTGGGCGGGCTTGGAACCGGAGGAGAGAAAATTGGAAATCAAGCGGTTTTACGAGATGCGGGATACCGAAAGGTCCGACTACCTCCAAAAGGTTCAAGGTAAGAGAAAGCCACAGTCCCCGTCCCAAGAAAATGATTTGAGAAATCAATGAAATTTTTCTTGCCTTACTCCATGTAGCCTCGAAAAGATTTGGAAAAACCATGAAGACGACTTTTTCCAAAAAAACCTTTTCGTACTCCCGCCGCGCTTTTGTCAGGGGAATAGCCGCCACCGCCCTTTCCTTTAATTTTTTTCCTTCCCGAGTGTTTGGAGCCAATGAAAGATTGCAGGTAGCCGGCATTGGGGTGGGTGGCAAGGGAAAAGGGGACTTTGACGGTTTGGCGATGCACGGAGACGTGGTTGCGGCTTGCGACGTCGACGCCAGAAGGCTAGAGGTGTCGGTGATCAAGCACCCCCATGCCGGTAAATTTTCCGATTACAGGGAAATGTTGAGTCAACTTGGAGAAAAAATCGACGTTCTTACCGTGAGCACGGCCGATCACAGTCACGCCCCTGCCGCCATGATGGCAATGAAGCAGGGTATTCACGTCTACGTCCAAAAGCCATTGACGCAAACGGTTTGGGAAGCCCGACAACTGACGCTTCTAGCCCGAAAAAATAAAGTCTGCACTCAAATGGGCAATCAGGGCACCGCTTCGGATGGAATACGGGAAGGCGCCGAATTCATCCAAGCGGGAGGCATTGGAATGGTTAGGGATATTCATGCATGGACAAATCGTCCGGTTTGGCCACAAGCTCCGGAAATCACGGCAAGACCGTCGGAAGCTATGGAGGTTCCTTCCTACCTGGACTGGAATTCTTTCATTGGTCCGGCTCCGATGCGGCCCTATCACTCCTGCTACACTCCCTTCAAATGGCGAGGCTGGCTCGATTTTGGCACTGGAGCCTTGGGAGACATGGCCTGTCATACCACGAATCTTGCCTTCATGGCTTGCGGGTTGACCCAGCCAACCACGGTGGAATGCATTGACGCAGGCCCCATCAACGACGAAACCTTTCCCTCTTGGGCGACCGTTCGCATGACCTTTCCCAATACGAAGAAGGGAAACGGGATCAATTTTCATTGGTATGAGGGCAAGGTCGGCAATGACGGAAAGGAAGACAAAGGCGTCAAAAATCTGCCTCCGATGGATCTTTTTCATGGCAAAACCCCGAAAAACAGCGGTCTTCTTCTTGTCGGAACGGACGGAATCATGTATTCGCCCAACGATTACGGAGCGGACTGGAAGATCTACAGGAATGGAAAATGGCATGCCAAGGAAGAGGTTGAGAAGCCCGCTCCCACCTTGCCTAGAAATGGTCGCGGAGACAACGGCATGAAGGAAGAATTGATAAAAGCAATTCGGGAAAATGAACCCTCGATCGCCATGTCCAACTTTGATTATTCCGGAAACATGACCGAAGCCATTCTTTTGGGGAACGTCGCCATGCTCGCAGGGGGTAAGTTTACCTGGGATGCCAAGAACCTGAGAACGAACCGGAAGGATGCCGACAAGTTGATCAGCAAAACCTACCGCCCCGGTTGGGAAGTCGATCCAGTCTGAGGAAGAGTCGACTGGTTCGGTGTCCCATTTTCGAAACCAGAGAGAGTCCCCGCTTTGGTGTCGTCTTTCTTGTAGATGATTCCAGCATGAGAGGGTTTTGATGAAGTATCCCTTTTTTTGCGTCAATGCCTTTTGCCTGGATGCCTTTTCGGGAAATCCTGCGGGGGTATGCATTTTGAGGGACTGGTTGTCCACGGACGACCTTCAGCGAATGGCTTCGCAAATGAACTTTTCAGAGACCGCTTTTTTGTTCCCTGCCAAAAAAGGGTTTTGGTCGCTCCGATGGTTTTCACCCAAGACTGAAATCTTCCTTTGCGGGCATGCGACTTTGGCGGCGGCTCATATTTTGTTTGAGCGTGGAATTTTTTCGGGAGATCAAGGAATAATTTTCTCGACGGCGGCGGGGGATCTCAAGGCGGAGAAAAAAGGAGTTGAATCCGTTGCCATTTCCTTGCCTAATCAGACTTATAAAAGAGCGGGCGTTACCCCTCTTCTCATCGAGGCTTTGGGAGCTTATCCGGACGAGGTTTATCTTGGGATGGATTACCTTTGCGTGTTTTCGGATGAATCGATCGTGCGAGAGATTAATCCGGATTTCGCATTGCTGAGACGAATCGACCTCTGCCGCGGGGTTGTGGTCACCTCCGAGAGTTCGCGAAATGGATACGATTTCATATCTAGGTTTTTCGCCCCTCGCATCGGGATTGACGAGGATTGCGTCACCGGATCCACTCATTGCATGCTGGCCCCGTACTGGGGCAAAAAATTGGGAAAAATGCAAATGACTGGGTGGCAGGCTTCCCCACGCGGCGGTGAAATAAGATGCGAAATGCAAGGCAACGAGGTTATTCTCTGCGGTAGGTCAGAGACTTTCTTTAGCGGCGAAGTAATCTTTTGAAGGAATCGTCCCCTTGGGTACTGGTTCGCATAATCAGTCGAACGGCAATTGATTTGCTACGAGACTCGATGATTTTAATCGTTGATTCAGTTAATTGTTTCTTGTCTAAGGCTTTCTGCGGCTCAAAATAAAACTATGCTTTTTAAGTGGAAATCTCATCGCAAGATCTTCTTGCCGATTTTTCTCGTTCCAAGTGTGTTGGCGGAAACAAAGGATTCAAGGGTTAGTTTTCATTTGGAAGTCAGGCCAATCTTCGAGGCTAATTGCTATGGCTGCCATCAACCTGCCAAGCAACAAGGAGATTATCTAATGACCGAATTCGATGATCTTCTAGCGGGTGGAGAGACCGGTAAATCTGCAGTGGTTCCCGGAAAACCGGATCAAAGTCATCTGCTGCGGCTAATTAAAGTAAATGAGATGGGTGAGGTCGAAATGCCCAAAGGCAAAAAAAGCAAACCCCTTCGGGATTCTGAAGTTTCCCTGATAGAGCAATGGATTCGGGAGGGAGCTAACGATGATTCTCCCAAAGAACAGACAAGTCCGTTCACTATGGATCGTCTGCCGGTTTATGAAAGGCTGCCTTTGATCCGTACGCTTTCCTTCTCTCCCGACGGGCAGCATTTGGCTCAGAATGGCTTTCATGAGGTACTTGTGGCCAGTACCGGCACTGGAAAGATCGTCGCCCGTTTGGTTGGCCTGTCTGAACGAATTGAATCGGTGGCCTTCTCCCCAGACGGAACTTTCCTGGCCGTAGCCGGAGGAAATCCAGGCCGATCGGGTGAAATTCAAGTCTGGGAATGGAGAAAACAAAAATTATTGCTTTCCAAGGCCGTAACCTTCGACACTTTATACGGAGTTTCGTGGTCTCCGGACGGGAAGTCGATTGCATTTGGAGCCAGTGATGCCGCAGTCCGAGTGATCGATGCCCGAACCGGAGAATCCTTGGTCTACATGGCCGGGCATAATGATTGGGTGCGCGGAACCGTTTTTTCCTTAGACGGAAAGTCTGTTTTTTCGGTTAGTCGGGACAAGACGGTCAAGCAGACCGAAGTCGCGACGGAAAGATTAGTCGGCAACGTCACAACCCATACTCCAGGAATCCTGAACGGTGGCCAAAACGCCATTGCGGTCCATCCCAAGAGAAAAGAGTTGTTGGTGGGGGGAGCCGATGGAAAGGCAAAGTTGTTCCGTCAGGCGACCAAGGCGGCTCCAGCGGGAGGCGGAAACCCCAATCAAATCAGGGAATTCAAGCAGCAACTCGGACGTATTTTTTCGGTTTGCTTTGATTCGCAGGGAGAACTTTGCTTTGCGGGAAGTAGTTTGAACGGCAGGGGGGAAGTGAGATGCTTCGATACCATGGACGGCAAGCAACTTTGGAGTAAAACCTTCGAGCAATCCCCGGTTTATGCGATCAGTTTGAAGCCGGGTGACGGAAAATTAGCCATCGGCGGATACGATGGAAGAATTCGACTTCTTTCCGTTGCCTCTGGGGAGATGGAGCGAGAATTCGTCTTGCCGCCGGTAGGAAGGGAGGGCGCAAAGGTCGACGGTCCAGACCTTAACAAACCCTATCGATTCGTTGGTTTGCTTGCAGGCGAGTCCTTGCCTGAAGATTCCCAGGTCAAGAGTCTTGCGGTTCAACCCGAGCGAATCACCCTTAGGTCCTCATTGGATTACGTTCAATTTTTAGTAACCGCGGATCTTGGAAATGGGGTCAAGTCCGACGTCACTCGCATGGTAAGTTGGTCGGTTCCTCCGGAATTTGGTTCCATTGATAATCGCGGGTTGTTTGTTCCCTCCAAGAACGGTGAGGTTGAAATCATGGCCAAGCTTGGAGCGAATTCTTGCGTCGTAAGGGTTTCAGTTTCCGGAATTCCTCATCGGAATCCTCCGGATTTTGTCTCAGAGGTTAATCCCATCATCTCCAAATTAGGCTGCAACTCGGGAACTTGTCATGGCTCCAAGGACGGGAAGAACGGCTTTAAGCTTTCCCTCCGGGGTTATGATGCCCTTTACGACCTCCGGAGTTTGACCGATGACATGGCTTCAAGACGGGTGAACGTCGCTGCGCCGGAGAGAAGCCTGATGCTTTTGAAGGCTACGGGAAGGGTGCCCCATGAGGGGGGGAAGTTGATGATGGACGATTCCCGCTATCATCGGGTGCTTCGCGCATGGATTGGGGAAGGCGCCGTTCTCGGCGCGGTGCCGAGAAGGGTAAGGGCAATAAAACTTTTCCCCGAGAATCCGGTGATTGAGGAAATTGGGGCGACGCAGCAGTTTCGCGTAGTGGCTTATTACGACGACGGAATGGTCAAAGACGTCACTCGTGAGGCTTTTGTGACAAGTGGAAACGGCGAAGTGGCGGAAAACGATGATTTGAGTCTAATGACCACCTTGCGAAGGGGTGAGGCTCCCATACTTGCCCGCTTCGAAGGCAGATATGACGCCACCACGCTGACGGTCATGGGCGCCCGTTCCGATTTTGTTTGGAAGGAACAAATTTACCATAACCGGATCGACCAATTGGTTGCGCAAAAATGGAAGCGAATGAAGATCCTTCCCTCCGGCATGGCCAGTGATCTTGATTTTCTTCGCAGAGTTTACCTGGACTTGACGGGACTTCCGCCGGAAGTCGGCGCGATTTCGTCTTTTTCAGAAGATAAGCGTGAGAGTCGCAAGAAAAGGGATGAGGTCATCGATGAATTGATCGGCAACGAGGAGTTTGTCGAGCACTGGTCGAACAAATGGGCGGATATGCTGCAAGTGAATGGGAAATTCTTGGGAAGGGAAGGAGCCACCGCCCTGCGAGATTGGATAGAGGGCGAAATCAGAAAGAACACGCCCTACGACGAATTCGTAAGAAAGGTACTTACGGCTGCCGGATCAAATAAGAAAAACCCACCGGCATCCTATTTTAAGATTTTGCGTACCCCGGAGGATACCATGGAGAACACGACCCATCTTTTTCTAGCCACTCGCTTCAACTGCAATAAGTGTCACGATCACCCCTTCGAACGTTGGACTCAGGATCAGTATTATGAAATGGCGGCTCATTTCGCCCAGTTCAAGTTGGAGAAGGATCCGCTTGCCGGTAAGGAAACCATAGGCAAGACGGCAGTGGAAAGAGCGAAACCCCTCTATGAGATAGTCAAGGACGTCCCCAAAGGTGGGGTGCGGCACGAAAGAACCGGAGCAGAGGTTGCGCCTGATTTTCCTTATCC
>JAYOEB010000008.1:0-10345 GCA_038116775.1 Opitutia bacterium
CGATCGATGATTGCGAATTGTACGTTCAGGAGCATGGACGATCCGTCAATCGACAAATCATCAGCGAAGCCAACGAGGACATGGGGCGAATCCGATCCGCTGAAAATTTCGTGCGGACTCTCAACGGTGAGGAAAAACCTCTCAATACCCCAGATCAGGCCTTGAATCTAATGAAAATCATCGATGCGACCTATGAGTCCGCCGAAAGCGGTCGGCCGATCGACCTAGCTTGAGGCTTGCCAGAAGCTTCACTTTCAAGCATTCTCTTCCTTTTAAACTCTCATGGGCAAACAGTACAACAAACAGATCAAACGAAGAAGGCGAACCGCATACCTTGCCCGTCGCAAGGCATCCATGCAGGCTGGGCAAGAGAAGTCTTCTCCAAAGAAAACTTCGAAAGCGACGACGGCCAAGGCTCCCCGGAAAAAGACGGCAGCCAAAGCAAAGCCCGAGGAACCCAAGGAAGAAGTGGCGGCCAAGGCCCAACCGGACGACGTTCTGGGTCCCGAAAGCGGTGGGGAAGAGGCCACCGAAGAATCCGCGGAAAGCTGATTGGGGCGCTGGGGGAACGATCGGTGATTTTTCCCAAAGTCCTTCTACCTTCCCTTTGTTTGTTTTCTTTTGCTTCGGCATTCGCCGATGGCTTGGCTCTGCGTATTTCCTCGCTCGCCTATTTCGAAACCGCAGATTTCGTCCGCATAAGCGAATATTTCACCGGCAAGGAAAATACCAGCGGTCGGGTAATTCTCAGAACCGAGGAAGGGGACAGGGCTGGTCTTTATTTTCGGCTTAAGATAAGCGGAAGTCAAAGCCCGATCACCCAAAGCCCGGTTTGCCTGCTCCTGCATGTTTTGGATTCAAATTCCTTGGACTTCAAGACGCATCGGTTTGATCTGAGTCCTGAGGCTCTGAAAAAGAAAGAAGTGTTGATCGGCCTGACCGGCGAGGATTGGCCATCGAAGGAAACCTTTCCAATCGCCTGGCAGTTCCAGATGCAGGATTTGAATGGAACGATTTCCGCAAGCGCTCAAAGTCGTCTTTGGTCTCACGAGAAATAGCAACAAGCCCTCCCCCTGCCGAATGGGATGCCATTGAAAGGCATGGCTTTACTCATCTGAGTTTGGAAGAAACTTTGTTGGGGGGGCAATCCTTCGTTTGGGAAAAAAACCGTGATTCCGGAATTTGGGAGGGAGTCATCGGGCAATCCGTCGTTCGGTTGCGTTTGGCCGACCAGACTCTTTTATGGCAATCCGTCGGTCCGCAAAGGATGACTGCGGAAAAGATCATCCGCTATTTTTGGCTCGATGAGTCTTATGAGCGGGCAATTGATCATTTGCCTTGGCGCTCCGATTCCGTCCTTGCGACTTCAATGACGAATTTGCCTGGGTTGCGTATTCTGAGGCAGCCTTTGGCTGAAACCCTCTTCTATTTTTTGCTTAGCCCGGTCAAAAGCATTCCTCAAATTAAGGAAATCGGCAAGACGGTGGCGGAATGCTTCGGACCCGACCTGGGTCATGGCAAGCACGCATTTCCCGGTTGGTCCGAGTTGAGCCGGGTTTCTGAAGAAAAGTTTCGTGAGATGCGGTTGGGGTATCGATCGAAAAACATGGTGGGCGTCGCGAAATACCTAGGCGAGCATCCTGATTTCCTGCAGGACTTGTCCGGGTTGCCCTACCTGCGGGCCAAGAATGAAATTATGAAATTGCCGGGAGTAGGACCGAAGGTGGCGGACTGTGTCCTGCTCTTTGGCTTAGGCAAGACGGAGGCCTTTCCCATTGATACCTGGATTGAAAAAACCCTCGAAAAGAGATACCGCCTGCTCGGATGGAAAGCGGATCAAAAGCTTCGTTTCGCCCAGGCGCATTTTGGTCGATTTGCCGGACTTGCCCAGCAGTTTCTTTTTTCAGGAGAAAGACTGGGATTTTTTCAGGATCGGCCATGAGGGGTCCATGAATTTCCTTCCCTCCTCAACGCAACGAGGAATTAGTGGAGTTTGCTCAGGTCCGCGGAGGGTATGGAGTCAATGAGCGTCTGCGTGTATTCCTTTTGGGGCTTGGCGTAGAGTTCCTCCGCATTACCGGATTCGATGATCTTGCCGCTTTGCATTACCGCTATCTCATCCGATACGAATTTAACCACCGCCAGATCGTGGGAAATAAAGAGGTAGGTCAGACCACGCTTGTCCTGAAGATCCTGCAAGAGGTTGAGAACTTGAGCTTGGACCGAAACGTCCATGGCCGAGACGCACTCGTCGCAAACAATGAATTCTGGCTCGACGGCAAGGGCGCGGGCTACGCAGATGCGTTGTCTTTGACCCCCGGAGAACTCGTGCGGGTAACGCATCAGGTGCATGGAGGAAAGCCCCACTTCTTCCAAGAGGGAGACGACCATGTCTTGCCTTTCCGAGGTGTTTTTTCCGATGGAGTGAACGAGCATCGGTTCCGATAGGGCTTGTTCCACGGTAAGGCGAGGATTGAGCGAGGCATAGGGATCTTGGAATATGATCTGCATTTTTTTCCTGTAAGTCAGCAATTCTTGGGGAGAGAGATCCCCAAGGGCCATACCGTCATACTCTACGATTCCTCCGGTAGGTCGAATCAAGTGAAGGATCGAACGCCCCGCCGTGGTCTTGCCGCAACCCGATTCGCCGACTAATCCCAGAGTCATCCCGCGTCGAATGGTTAGATCGATGCCGTCGACGGCTTTTACGGGAGGCGATTGTTGGGCTAGAAAACCCTTTCGGGGTTGAAAGTGAACCGTGAGATCACGGACCTTAAGTAGGACTTCATCTTCTGTGCCGCAAGCTTTGGACTCCACCTTGGTCTTGGCTGAGGTCTTTCTTGAAGGATCGTTTTCGCCGAAGGCAACCTCGTCTTCTTGAAGGGATTGAACAAAGTCATCGACTGTGGGCAGCCTGCGGTATCGGCAATCCAGGGTGGGCCGACAGGCAAGCAGACCTTTGACGTAGGGATGCCTAGGTCGAAGGAAAATTTCCGAGACCCTGCCTTCCTCGACGATCTTGCCCCGGTACATCACGACGACTCGATCGGCAACCTCGGCAACCACTCCAAGGTCATGAGTCACGAAAAGAATCGACAGCCCCAGTTCTCCCCGGAGTGATTTCAAGAGCTTCAGGATCTTAAGCTGAACGGTTACGTCCAAGGCGGTCGTGGGTTCGTCGGCGAGAAGAATTTCCGGCTTGGTTATGAGGGCCATGGCAATCATAACCCGTTGTCTCATGCCTCCGGAGAATTCGTGCGGGTATGAACGGGCCCTACTTTCCGCATCCCGGATTCCCACTTTTCGCATCATCGAAATGGCCTCTTTTTCTGCCTCCCGCTTGGTTGCCATGCCGTGAATGAGGAGTGGTTCCGCGACTTGATCCAGAATCGTCGCGTAGGGGTTGAGGCAGCTCATGGGGTCTTGAAAAATCATCGATATCTTCTTCCCCCGCATTCCGCGCAAAACCGGCTTGGGCAAATGAAGCAAATCTTCTCCTTGAAAAAGAATACGGCCGTTTTCAACCTTGGCGGGAGGTTGCGGCAAAAGTCCGAGTATGGTGTGGCAGGTTACGGATTTTCCCGAACCGGATTCTCCGACGACCCCGACGACTTCCCCCTTTTCAATTGAAAAAGAGACGTCGTCCACGGCCCGGACGATGCCCGAACGAGTGTGGAAATAAGTCTTAAGTTTTTTGACTTCCAGAAGGCTCATCAGTCTTGGGCGGATTTCGGATCCAGCGCGTCTCTAAGTCCGTCTCCGAGGAAGTTGAGGGCGAGCAGGGTAAGGGAAAAGAAAAGACCGGGAAAAATAATCAACCAAGGGGCGACGTCCATCTTCTCGGATCCTTCCTTGATCAGACTGCCCCATGAACTCATCGGAGCCTGTACGCCCAATCCGAGAAAGCTAAGAACCGCTTCCAAAAGCATGACGGCAGGAACCGTGAGCGTGGCGTAAATGATGACGGGGCCCAGGAGATTCGGCAAAATGTGCCTGAGGATGATTCGTCCGTTTCCGTACCCCAAGGCTCTTGCCGCTTCAACAAATTCGGATTTCTTCAAGCCAAGCGTCTGAGCCCGGGTGATTCTGGCCATGGTCAGCCACTCGACCGCTCCTATGGCCACGAAAAGCAAAATGAAGTTTCTGCCAAACATCACCATAAGAAGAATCACGAAAATCGTGAAGGGCAGGGAGTAGAGAATGTCCACGATCCTCATCATGAGGGAATCCGTTTTGCTGCCGACGTATCCCGAAGTCATTCCGTAGGTTACCCCGATGATCAGAGAAACCGCCGTGGCCAGAAAGCCGACGGCGAGCGAGATTCTTCCTCCGTGCAAAACCCGGGAAAGAAGATCGCGTCCCAAATTATCGGTGCCGAAAGGATGGTCTTGGCTAGGAGGTGAGAATGCGTTGGCTAGGTTCTGGGCATCATAACCGACGGAGAGAATTTCGGGTCCTGCGATGGTTACGAGGCTGATGAAGATAAAAAAGCATAAACTTAGGGTAGCCAGCCGATTCGCCCGTAAGCGAGTCCAGGCATCTGCCCATAGCGAGGACCCGGTCGGGGGTGAGGAAAGGGAGGAATCTGTCTTCATTGGATTCTCGATTTGGGGTCGAGACTTGCCTGAATCACATCCACGATCAAGTTGAGTAGAATAATCAGGCAGGCGTAGAAAAGAACCGTTCCGAGAACCATGGTGTAATCGCGGTTGAAGGCGGCGGTAACGAAAAAGCGACCCAGTCCGGGAATGAAAAAAATGCTTTCGATGATGAAGGATCCGCTGATCAAGCCGGCGAAGGCGGGCCCCAAGAAAGTCACAACCGGAAGCAGTCCCCCCTTGAGGGCATGTCTGGTGACTACGCGAAAAGGCGAAGCCCCTTTGGCTCGGGCGGTTCTTACGTAATCCTGGTTTAAGGTGTCGAGCATGCCTGCCCGAGTCAAACGGGCGACGTAGGCGGCATAGAACAGACCAAGGGTAAGCGAAGGCAGCACCATGTCGGACCAAGAGTACCAACCCAGAGGCGGCAACCATTGCAGCCAGGAGGAGAAGACGAGAATCAAGAGAGGGCCAAGGACGAAGGTGGGTAGGCAGATCCCAAGCATGACGATCGACATGAGGGAATAATCAAAAATGGAGTTTTTGCGGAGAGCGGCCAAAACACCGGCCGGCAAACCCAAGAGCAAGGCAATCGAAAGGGAACAAATTCCCAGTTGGGCGGAGACCGGAAATGCCGTCGAAATCAGCTCCGAAACCTCCCAGCCCATGTATTTGAAGGAGGGCCCCAAATCGCCTTGCAGCAAATTCTTCAAATAGAGAAGGTATTGCTCGTGAAGCGGTTTATCGAGACCGAAGTGGGCTTCCAATTTTTCCTTTATTTCATCCGGGATTGTCTTTTCGGCGTCAAAGGGTCCTCCTGGGGCCAGGCGGGTCATGAAAAAAGTGAGGGTTGCGATGACGAAAAGAGTAGGTACCGCCTGAAGAATTCTTGAGATGACGAATCTTAGCATGGGCCTAACCTTCCTTTCGAAGGAGACTGACGTACTTGTAGGGGTGATGATCGAGAAGCGTTGGGTACCAACCTCGAACGGTTGGACTCCGCAGGGTGACGCGTACGTAAAAATAGATCGGCAGAATCGGAGCGTGTTCGGCGAGCAATTCTTCGCATTCGTGAAAATAGGAGAAACGGACGGCGGGATCCGATTCCTGCGCGGCTAGTTCCAAAAGACGATCATAGCGGGCGTTGGACCACCCGGTGTTGTTGTGACCATCATCGCCGCGCCACATGTGCAGAAAGGTGTTGGCATCCACGTAATCCCCGATCCATCCCGCCCGGGCGATCGAAAAGTCACGCTTGGATATGGTGGACAAGAAAACCTTCCATTCCATATTCAAGAGTTGGATTTCAGCCCCCAAATGAGTCTTCCACATTCCTTGTAGGGCTTCCGCCACTTTTTTGTGATTCTCCGAGGTGTTGTACTTCAATTCAATCTTCGGCAATCGCTCAAGGCCTTTTTCCTGGAGATAATCTTTGATCAAGGCCCGCGCCTTCCCCGGATCGAAGCCAAATCCCTCTTTGGCCTTGAATCCGCCGGTGCCGGGAGGGGTGAAGCTTCGGGCAGGCGACTGGCCTCCCTTGGTGACTTTTTCTACGATGGCCTTTCGGTCCGTTGCCAGGTTGAACGCAAGCCTTACCCTGATGTCGTCGAACGGAGCCTGATCCAAGTTGAATCGATAAAAATAAGTTCCTAGATAAGATTCGAAATGAAGAGTCTCGGGCTGCGTTTTCTTGAGATAATCGATACGGTCAGGAGAAACCGTTTGGGTGAGGTGAAGGAAACCGGACTGAAAAGCTCTTTCTTCGGTATCGGCGCTTTCAATCGGATAAAACCGAATCGCATTGAGGGTGACTGTCTCGGCATCCCAGTATTCGAAGTTTTTTGTTACTTCAATGACCGAATTGACCCGATGGTCCGCTAGAACGAAGGGTCCGTTGCCGACGTAGTTTCCGGGGCGAGTCCAAGGAGTCCCTTGTTTTTCGAAGGCACCGAATTTCTCAATGGTCGGCGGGTGGGTCGGAAACCAACTGAAGTGATTAAGGAGTTCAAGAAAATAGGGAGTCGGGTTCTCGAGGGTGAGCTTCAAGGTTCTTTCATCCAACGCGGTCACGCCGACTTCCGCCTCTTCCCAACTTAATCCTCCTTCATGATATTTTCGGGCATTTTTCAAACTGTGAAGCATGCTTGCGTATTGGGAGGCGAGGTTGGGGTTGAGAATCCGTTTGTAAGAGTATGCGAAATCTTGGGCCGTGACCGGATCTCCGTTGCTCCACTTCGCATCTTCTCGAAAATGAAAGACGTACGACAGCCGGTCTTCCGATACCTCCCATCGTTCCGCCACTCCCGGCACGGGCTTGAGGGTCTTGGGGTCCTCGCCGACCAGGCCTTCGATGAGGGCGCTGATTACGTTGTGGGCTGAAACGCTGCTTGCCAAGTGCGGATCCAAATACTGCGGTTCCGCTCCCAGACCAAAATGCAGAACCTGTTCCTCCAAGGCTTTTTCAACGTTGCTGGGAGCGGAGCAGGAAGATGCCCAGGCAAGAGCCCATGACAGCAAGCCGATAATCAGCCCCCGTTCCCGTGACCTAGGAAGTAGTACGAAAGATTTGATAAATGAATAAGTGCGATCCCTGGATTTATTGGCAAGCAAAAGTATGGCAAAAAGATTTCGTCTCTCGCTTTGCCTTTGATCATTTCCAATCGGAGCTCTAAGAATGTGACTGCGCCAAATGAAAGATTATTTCATCAGAAGGATACTTTTGATTCCACCCACCTTGCTTGGGATCAGCGTGTTGGTTTTCGCCATAACCAGACTTGCGCCGGGTGGTCCTTTGGAACAGGCGATGATGCAAATGCGTCAAGTTTCTCAGGAGGGTGGGGGTGGGCCCAATCCAGGTTCCGACCAAGTCTTGTCGGAAGAGCAAATGGACCAGATGAAGCGTCTCTACGGTTTCGACAAACCTCATTGGGAGGCCTATCTTATCTGGTTGGGGCTGCTGCCCCGAGAGATCGAATTTCGTCAGATTCGTTTTCTTGAGAACGAAAAGGAAATCAGCGAACGGATCCGTTTGCCGAGTTTTCACCTTGCCGAACTCGACTGGGACCGAGACGGTTATCTTCAGCGCCGAGAAGTTCCTTCCCATCTCCGACGTCAGTTGAAGTTCGATCGGTTCGACCTCAACCGCGATGGTGAAATTGATGCCTTGGAAGCCGAGCGATCCAATCCCTGGGTCGAGGGGGCAAGGGAAGAGGTGAGGCTCGTTCGGGAAGGTCAAGCCGTCAGGATCGCAAACGAGGGAGAACTGCTGGGCAATTGGCAGGTGAGGATGAAGGAAGTCGATGCGAACAATCCGAATGCGAAACCGGTCGCGGAACTTTTCATGATCAGTTGCGACGGGGTGCTGCAGGGGAATTTCGGGAAGTCGAACCGCTATGGAGAACCCGTCCTGCAAGTAATTTTGGAAAGGCTGCCCGTTTCCACCTATTTCGGCTTGCTCACTTTCGTGATCACCTACCTTGTCTGCATACCGCTTGGAGTCTTCAAGGCGATCCGACACAAGCAACTTGCGGATGATTTGTCCTCCGTCCTCATTTTCATCGGTTATGCGGTTCCCGGTTATGCTTTGGGTTCCTTGCTGCTGCTCTTTCTGTCGGTCCACTTGGATCTCCTGCCGATGGGCGGTTTGGTCGGGGAAGATTTCGACGAATTGTCTTTGCCGGGAAAGATTGCGGATTTGTCGGCTCATACGATCCAACCCTTGTGTTGTTATTTGGTGGGTGGTTTCGCCTTCGTCACCATGATGATGAAAAATCACCTGATGGACAATTTGTCGGCGGATTACGTGAGGACGGCGATGGCCAAGGGGGTTTCCTTCAAGAATGCGGTCCGCAAGCACGCCTTGCGCAATTCACTGGTTCCTCTGGCCACGAACGTCGGTCACCAAATCACCCTATTCGTCACCGGGTCCTTTCTAATCGAAACCATATTCGACGTGGATGGATTCGGCCTCCTTGGCTTCACCTCGGTGATTGACCGGGATTATCCAGTGGTCATGGGAGTCCTCAGTCTCTCTGCGACGCTCATGCTCTTGGGAAACGTCTTGTCCGATGCCTTGGTCGCCTTAGCGGATCCCCGCGTGCGATTCGAATGATACGATGGCCATCCTCAATCCACTCACTCAAAAAAAGATTAGGCGGTTCAAGTCGATCAGGCGCGGCTACTGGTCGTTCCTGACCTTGTTGGGTCTATACCTAATGAGTTTGGCGGGGGAGTTGTTCGTCAACAAGAGAGCCTTGATCGTTTCCTTTGAAGGAGAGTGGTTCTTTCCGACCTACGGGGGTCTGTTGAGCGGCAGGCAGTTCGGCTTGGATTATGACTACGAAGTCGACTACCGCTTTCTGCAAAGGAAATTCAGCGAACAAGGGCAGGGGAATTGGGTCTTGATGCCATTGGTGCCCTACGATCCCTATGAGATGGACTACGAGGACGAAAGTTCCGATGGCTTTTCCCCACCCAGTTTCGCCAAAGGGCATTTCTGCGGAACGGACAAGACGGAGAGAGACGTCTTGGCCCGTTTGCTCTACGGGTTTCGAATTGCGATGACTTTTGCCATCGGTTACCTTGTCCTGACTTACCTGATTGCGATTTCCGCGGGCAGTTTCATGGGATACCTTGGAGGCAGGACGGACATGCTGGGGCTTCGTTTCGTGGAAATCTGGGCGAACGTCCCCTTCTTGTACATGGTCATCATTTTGGTGTCCGTGATGCCCGCTTGGTGGGGGGTCGCTTGGCAGGTTTCCTCCCTGCTGATCATCATGGCCCTTTTTTCCTGGACTGGGATGACTTACTACGTTCGGGCCGCGGTCTACAAGGAGAAGGCCCGCGAGTACGTCGCGGCCGCCAGAGTAATCGGAGCGAGCCCCCTGCGTATCGTCTTCAGGCATCTATTGCCCAACGTGATTTCAACTTTAGTCACCTTTGCCCCCTTTACGATCGCCGCAGCGATTTCTTCCATCACCGCCCTTGATTTTCTGGGCTACGGTCTGCCTTCTCCGACACCCAGTTGGGGAGAACTGCTCAAGCAAGGAGTGAGCAACCTGCGCATCGCTCCATGGATTGTCGTGTCCACGGTCACCGCTCTGGTTGTGACCCTCACACTGGTGACCTTTGTGGGTGAGGCGGTCAGGGAGGCATTTGATCCCAAAAAATATTCCACTTACGAATGACATGAAAAAAAACCAAACGCTGAAAACCACTTTCCTTTTGTTTCTTTCCCAGTTTTTTGCCGGATGCGACAATCCAAAGCTAAAGCAGCCCAGATTGGATGAACCGGAGCGGGGCCCAGCCGAGAGGGAGGATGCGAAAGCGATTGATCGTGAGTTCGCCCGAGAGTTCGCCCGGGAATTCGGGCGGGAATTCGGTCGGGAATTCGGGCGCGAGTTTGCCCGCCAGATCCAAGGAAAGGTTCCCTCCGTCGAATCGGAGCTTATGGAGGCTGCCGAAGCGGGCAAGGGCTTGTCCGGGTTGGCGGATGCGGATGGCAATCCACATCCCCTGCTTGCTCATTGCGCCGAGGAGGTGTTCGCGCACTATCGAGAAAACGATGATTTTTTCAAGATTCGATCGCCTGATGAGGTGCCGGCCGGGCTGAGTTGGGAAAATGGATCCGGGGAAAAGGAGTTTTCCTCTCCTCAGGCAAAGAGGGGCGGCACTTGGCAGGTTTATACCAGAGACTTTCCCCGGACGCTTCGAACCATCGGACCCGACGCCAATGGAGCCTTTAGAAG
>JAYOEB010000008.1:10355-31839 GCA_038116775.1 Opitutia bacterium
ATTACAATGCGATTGGCTTGGTTCATTCTCACCCGAACTCCGACGGCTTTTATCCGGGATTGGCAAAGTCGTGGGCGGTTGCCGAAGACGGAAAAACCGTGTTTTTCAAGCTCGATCCGGAGGCCCGATACAGCGACGGAAAACCAGTAAGAATTTCCGATTTCTTTTTCTTCTTTTATTTTATGAGAAGCAAGCACGTCCAAGCTCCATGGTATAACGACTTTTACGCAAAAGATAAGTTTACGCAGCTCGAGATTTATGATGAGGAGACGCTTTCAATCACCTTTTACAAGTCCAAGCCGGACTTGGTCGAACGGGTTTCAATACGGGCCAAGCCGGAGCATTTCTACAAGGAATTGGACGGAGAGTTCCTCAGCAAATATCAGTGGAGACCGGAGCCCACGACCGGCGCGTACGTTGCCCTCGCCGAAAACGTCGACAAGGGAAAGTCAGTGACCTTGGTCAGGCAAAAGGACTGGTGGGCGGATCAAAAGCCTTTTTTCCGCCACCGCTTCAATCCGGATGCAATCAAGGTTACGGTGATCCGGGACGTCAACAAGGTCTTCGAAGTCTTCCTCAAGGGAGAAATCGACATGTTTGACTTGAGCAAGACCGAATACTGGTACGACAAACTCCCCGACGATCACCCGCTGGTTGCCAACGGCTACCTTTCCAAGGTCACTTTTTTCAATCAAACGCCGCCACCTTCCTATGCCTTGCGCATCAACTCTCAGAAAGCTCCCTTTGACGGGTTTCATCATGCGATGAACTTCGAACTGGTTCTGGAAAAGATATTCAGGGGCGATTTCGTTCGGATGAACACGGTGGCCGACGGATATGGGGAGCGGTCGCATCCTACCTTGAAGGCGAGGGAGTTCTCCGTCGAAAAGGCTTTGGCTTATTTTGCCAAGGCCGGATATTCCAAGCGGGGAGACGACGGCATTCTCGTCGATGATGCCGGGGAACGCCTGTCCGTCGAGCTAACTACGGGGTACAAGCATTTCGAGGACGTACTCGTGGTTCTAAAGGAAGAGGCTAAAAAAGCAGGCCTGGAGCTCAAGCTTAAGATTTTGGAGCCAACCGCGGCTTGGAAGTCGGTCGGCGAGAAGAAGCATCAGGTTGCCTTTTCCGCCTTCAATTCCTTCGTCGAACTTTTTCCTAGATTTTGGGAGCCCTTTCATTCCGACAATGCCTTCGAGGAAAGGGGGGATTCGAAATTCAACGAGGACGGTTCCTTAAAGCCTGAGCTTACCACCAAGCCAAGCACCAACAACTTTACTCAGACCGCGGTCAGGGAAATCGATCATTTGATCGATCGTTACCGCAATGAGGAAAGCCTCGACGAAATCACGGGCATGGCTCATCAGCTGAGTCGAATGATCCACGAACATGCGGTCTGGGTTCCCGCTTGGAAGAAACCATGGATCCGGCTGGGTCATTGGAACTGGGTCAAGTTTCCGCAGGACTGGGGGCCCAAGGAGACTCGGGATTACGAGGAATTCCAGGTCTTTTGGATCGAAGAGGAAGAGAAGAGGAAAATAATGGGTGCGATGAAGGAAAACCGGCCTCTTTCCCCCAAACCATCGGTCATCGTTTACGATAAGTACAAAATCGACTGAACCGGAGAATCCAAAGCTTTCGTCATGCCCGCACAAGCCCTGCCCGAACCTCTGCTCAAAGTGGAAAAGCTGTCCGTTTCCTTTGCGACCGATGAGGGGGAGGTAGAGGCTTTGAACGAAGTTTCCTTTGAGATCGGGAGGGGCCAAACCGTTGGCTTGGTCGGAGAGTCGGGTTGCGGCAAAAGCGTGACCGCCTTTTCCATTTTGCGTCTGTTGCCCAAACCGATTGGAAAAATCACTTCCGGAAAAATCTGTCTTCAAAATCATAACCTGCTCGATCTCACCGCCGAGGAGATGCATGAGGTCCGGGGCAATCAAATCGGGATGATTTTCCAAGAACCGATGAACGCCCTAAATCCGGTACAGAAAATAGGAGCCCAGCTCAGCGAGTCTTTTCTGCTGCATCGAGACGTCTCGGAGCCCGAGGCATGGAAGAGATCGGTTGAGATGCTGGAGATGGTTGGAATTGCCTCGCCGGAAAACAGGGCTCATGAATATCCTCATCAGTTGTCGGGCGGTATGAGGCAGCGGGTCGTGATAGCCATGGCTTTGGCCTGCCGGCCCAAGCTGATCATCGCCGATGAGCCCACCACCGCCTTGGACGTTACGGTGCAGGCCCAAATCCTCGATTTGATCCAGAGGCTTCGCAAGGAGACGAATTGTTCCGCGCTGATGATTACGCACGACCTTGGAGTCATTGCCGAGACTTGCGACGAAGTATGCGTAATGTATGCGGGAAGAATTGTGGAGCGTGGCCCGACTGAAAGGATATTCGCCGGTCCGATCCATGCCTACACCCGGGACTTGCTGGCTTCCATCCCGAGAATAAGCGGTACGACCAAAACCAAGTTGAAGACGATTGAGGGCATTGTTCCCAGTTTGTCCGAACTTAACGCCGGCTGCCGATTCGGGCCAAGAAGCGGCATGCCCCATTCGAGGAGCCTTCTGGATCAAAGGCCGGAGTTCAAGGAGATGGCCGAAGGGCACTGGGTGGAAGCCTGTCCGGTGTGCGCTTGCCTATGAGCACGCCGGCTACAAACATTCTGGAGGTGCGGGACCTGCGGGTGCATTTTCCGGTGAGAGGGGGAGTTTTCCGCCGATCCATCGCTTCCTGCAAGGCGGTGGACGGAGTGAACTTCAGCATTCCAAGAGGCAAAACCCTTGGCTTGGTCGGGGAATCGGGATGTGGAAAGTCCACCTTAGCGAAGGCGATCGTTCGATTGGTTCGGCCAATTGCGGGTGAGATCGTCTACAATGGGATTTCCGATTCCAGGGAGGTCGAGGAGGCGAATTTTCGAAGATCGGTGCAGATGGTTTTTCAGGATCCGGCCGAATCCCTTAACGGGAGAATGACGGTGGGAGCCATCGTTCGGGAACCCCTGGAAATTCATAAAGTAGGGCAAGACAAGACGAGGGCCCGGCAAGTGGAAGAGTTGTTGGAGCAAGTCGGTTTGCCTAAAGGGTCTGCGAAAAAATATCCGTTCGAGTTTTCGGGCGGGCAAAGGCAAAGAATCGGAATAGCTCGGGCCCTGTCTCTTCGGCCTGAACTTCTCGTTCTCGACGAACCGGTTTCGGCGCTCGACGTATCCGTACAAAGTCAGGTGTTGAATCTGCTCATGGACTTGCAGCGAGAATTGGGTTTGTCTTATTTGTTGATTGCCCATGACCTGGCCGTGGTCCGACACGTCTCCGATCTGATTGCAGTGATGTATCTGGGTAAGATCGTGGAGATGGGCCCGATCGATGCGATTTACGGCAACCCGATGCATGCCTACACCCAGGCTCTCTTATCCGCAATTCCAGAACCCGATCCGGGTTGCCGGAAGTCGAAGGTTCTCATCAAGGGAGACCTTCCCTCACCGATTGATCCGCCTGCCGGATGCGCCTTTGGCCATCGCATGGATTCCCCGAAGCACCACCTCAGTTTGGGTCGGGAATTGAGAATGAGAGAAATGGAAAAGGATCACTGGGTGTTGGATTGTCCATGTTGCGTCGAAGGCTGATCTAAAAAAGGCTTGCGGGAAGTTCGAACTGTTCTTTTATCTTAATCCATACCCTTTACTGCCTTTATGCCTTCACAACGACACCTCGGACTTGCCTCGATATTTCTTTTCCACTTTCTGGGGCTTTTCGCATGGGGCGAAGATCCTTCGAAGATGCCGAGTCGACAAATACAAGCCGAGGTTGAAAAACTGATTGAAGATGGAGATTTTTCGGCTGCCGCCCCATACATCGACGAATTGGAAATTCGCTTGAAGGATGAAAAGGGGGTGGACATCAATGCCTTTCTCAGGCAAGTCGGTTTCGTTCGACCGGTCGGCTATCTGCAATCCTACGCGGAGACCGGCGAGAAGGAGTTTCTAACCAAAGCAGCGGATGCGTTCGGATCCTTTGCTGAGAAATTTCCCGATCACGAGAAGGCCGTGCTTGCCTTGCAGAAACGGACGGATTGCCTGCGCTCGGACGAGCAATGGAGCGAAGCCGCCAAGGTAATCGAAAAGCTCTTGGACCCGAGTCAGCCTTTCCGCAAGAAGGTCGAAGAGGGAAAAAGAAGCGAACTTCTCAATCTTTACTACGGAAAGGCTCAATGCTATCACATGCTGCAGGATTGGGTGAAGGGCGAAGTGGCGTTTCGCGAATTGTTGGAAAAAGCGGATGAGGCCAAGGACGAGGATCGGGCCTCTTACGCGATCTCCTGCATGACCGAAATGTTCGTCCAGACCAAACGCGTCGACGAAGTCTTTCCGATGCTCCCTAGGTTGACCGCCGACACTCCGGCAAGATTCGACCTGAGGCTGAACGTCAACCTCATGCAGGGTGGCAATCAGCTTAAGGAACAGGAGAGGTATTCGGAGGCGTCCCTGCTGTATGCCCTGACCATGACTGCCGAAGAAATCAAAAATTACTACAACCGGCGCGTAAGTCAGTTGACTTCGGAGCGCGAGGGTCTGTCCGTCTTTCTCAAGAACAGGGATTTGCCCAAGAGGAGGCTGGAAATCCTGAGGGATCGCGACAACCTGCTGGCGATGAAACTGACGACCGCCAAAAGTCACCTTGCCATCGCCAACAAGACGCCATCCTTCACCACGATTCTGCGTTGGAGAAAAGCGGGCAACTTTCAGGACACCAAACGCTTTTGGGAGTCATTTTGGGGCTTCTACTGGCTCTTCAAGGATGACCCTGAAAACGAATCAGCCGAAGACTTCATCTATGCCGCCTTCGCTTCAGCCAACACCGTCAAGTTTGCCGAGAAGTCCATCGAATTAGGGGAGCAATATCTGGCAAACGACGCATGGAAGAAATACCAGGCGGACGTCACCAACATCATGGCCAACGCGTACAGGCAGGAAGCGGAGAATCAAGCCGGCATTGCCGAAAGCCTGCAAACCGCGATTTCCACCATCGACAAGGAGAAAGCCGCTCGGGCTCGGGAGGAATCGGAAGTGAAGTATCAGAGATTTTTCGAATTGTGCAATCAGTTCCTTGAAAGGAGTCCCGACGACAAATACGCGACAAGCTTCATCAACATGATGGGGTCGGTTTACTTCAAGCAAAGAAAGTTTGATCAGTTGCTCGAGAAGTTCGCAGGTTACGTTGCGGGAGTGCCCGACGACCGGAAGGGATACCTTAACGACGAGCGCTTTGCCAAGGGACCAGCCATGTCCTCTGCCTTGTACCTAAGCGGGTTGGGCCTGCTTGCAACCGGAAAGTTCGACGATGCCAAGCCCTTGCTTGCCCCGATCGTTGGGGTTCACGTCGAAGGCTTGCCTTTGGCGGACGGCTCCCTGTCGAACATGAGGGAGGACGGGGAATGAGAAGATCGCATCTTAGACTCGGTGTTTTCCTAGCCGTTCTCTACCTTGGTTCATGCGGAGGAGAGGAGGAGCCCCCGGCTTCCGAGGAATCCGCTGCCGAGACTACGGAAAGCGCTCCGCCTAAGCCTGAAATTCCCAAGGTTGAGAAAGAGCCTCTTGCCGACGCCCCCGCACCGCCTGAAGAGATAGTCAAGGCGCCGGATCCCAACGGAGTGTATTTGCCCACGGGAGAGCAAAAGAACGGCAAGCCCGTTTATGCAAACGCTGATGGTTTCACCATGTGGTACAACGGCTCCACTTGGAGAATAACCGATCGTACCGGGGGTGGGAATCTGATCGCTTCCGGCAAGGAAGGAATCAACGACGGTTGGTCAAATGGCGGAAAAGTCAGGCATTACCCGGACGAGCAATACGCCAAGGACGCTCTATTCAGGCTGGCCGTGGCCTATCAGGGGTCGCAGGACAACAAGAACGCATCCCGTTTGTTCAAGCAATTCATCAGCGAATTCCCGGACGACAAGAACGTAGCGTCCGCCTACCTCAGTCTGGGAGACATCGCCCTGAGTGACGTCAAACCCGAAGAGCAACCGACCTACGAACAAATTTCCGAGGCTAGAAGCAATTATGCCTTGGTACGCCAGTCGACCAAGGACATGGCCCTCATTTCAGACGCGACTTTCAATGAGGGAGGGGTTCTGGAAAGAACGGCCGAAAACCCCGAAGGACTCATCGACCACTATCTCGGCTTTGACAAGGACGGAGACGACGGACTGAATGAACAGGAATTCGCCCAGATCGGATTGGTCGGGTCCAAGCCCTTCGCCGAGTATGATCTCAATGACGACAAGTCGCTGGATTTCGGAGAACTGGTCGATTTGTCGATTATGTTTTCCTATTCCCAACTGGAATCCCTCTACCGAGAGTACAACGAGAAACATGCTGCTTCCGAAGGAGCCCGAGTGTCCGAGGCAACCCAGAAGATCGGTTTTGCCTGCGAGAAGCAGGGTCGCCCCTCGGAGATGTTGAGCATGTACTTCGAGGACATCAAGAAATACGGCAACGATCCTTCGAAGGTCGGCGTCGACGGGATCTTGACCAAGTACATCGAAAAGTATTCCGAATACGAAGCCCTTTACGGCAAAACCTTTGATCTTCTCGAAAAGATACAAAACCCCGGAGAAACGGTTTCCTTTACCTACAGAAACCGCAAGGGCATTGAGGAAGTCATTTCCGGAACGGTGCAGGAGGTCATCAGCGACCGCAACAAGTTATTGCCTTACCTTGCGACCGAATTCACCGGGATGGATCAGGATATTTACCGCGAAGTCGCAAAATTAAGGGGAGCCATTTACCTCAACCCCAAATACACTTCCAAATTCAAGGGCTACTTCAACAAATTCCAAAAACTCAAAACCTCTTTCCCCGTAGATCTATCCCCTGCGAAGGCCTATGCGAACCTTCTTAATCAGGCGATCGACGCCGGTCAGAAAACCTTGGAACTAAGAATGAGGGCCGGTCTTTCCGCAGTCGGTTCCAACGCCGGCGGAAACTACAATCCCGAAACGAGAGACTTTCCCGCTGCCAGCCCCGGCGTCTTGGTCGGGATGGCCAAGACCATGCTTGCCCAAAACTCCACCGAGGATGCCATCGAGGCCATGAATCGACTTCTCGAGGTCTATGGCGACACCGCGGGCGAGTTCCTTTTCGACGCCAACTTCATACTTGGCCAGGCAAGGGAGAAAACGGCTGATTTTCAGGGCGCTGCCAGCAGTTACGAGAATGCCCTGACCAATTCCTCTTGGCACAAGCTCGCCAATCAAGCCAGAATGAGACTTGGAGCCTCTTTGCTGGAAGTGGCCGAAAGGGCCAAAGACCCATCCTTTTTGGAAAAGGCGATCGCATCCTTTAGCGAGATTCGGGGCGACTCCGACGCTAACTTGGATCTTCGGGCCGAATCCGCTTTCATGATGGGGGAGTGCAAAAGGGCTCAGAAGGATTACGCGGGGGCCGCCTTTCTCTACTTGGAGACCACCCTCAACTTCCCGGGATCTCTCAAGTGGGCTCCCAAATCCTACGAAAAGGCGATCACCTGTTACGAACAAGCAGGGGCTGCGGATCAAGTAAGCACCATTGAAAAGCAGTACGTGGATTGGCAAAGAAAGTTCCTGAAATGATGATTCGACTGTTGGCGCTGATGATTATTCCCTGCCTTGCCCAAGGGCAGGAAGACTACTTCAAGAAGTATGCGGGTCCCATCCCCGCAAAGGTTCATTATTTGAGTGGTGTGAATCCCAAGGAGATGACCTTGCGCGGAGTTGATCCTGCAAAGGGCATTATTTACGGGGCGCTCAATATGGACGGAAAATTCCTAGGGATGGAACTTGAGTTGCGTGGACTGGACAAACAAAACGTCAAGGGCTTTGAATTTTTGGGATTTCAGCAGACCATGACGAATCCCTTGCTTTCGAAAGAACAACTCGCCGCGGCCAAGGTTCAGCAAAGAGACAAGATCAGCTTGGGCGGGTTGATGGGTCTTTTGAACAACGAGAGGTACGAGCTCCCTATCATCGATGCCGTGAGGCCGACCATCTACAAGCTGATGTTGTTTTTGTCCATGCCCCCCGAAGTGTTTCCCATTCATGGGGCCTGTCTGCTGTTTGTGAATGCCCTCATCGAAGTCGAAAGATACGACGAGGCCTTTTACGTGCTTTCGCGATTGAACTTGGCTCAGTTGGATGGCTTCGGCTACCGGGAATTTTCGGATGCGGCCCTTGACTTGGCGGGAAGAATGATCAAGGCCAATCCCAAATCAGCCAAGGTATCCTTAGCGCTGCTTAAGAGGGTAAACATTCGGGACGAGGTCGCCGATCATGAGTCCTACCTGAATTTAGCCAATGCTCTCCGCCAGCAAGGTCTCTACAAGGAAGCCATTGACGAATATGCCCGTCTTGGGCCGATCGTCCAAAAATCGGCAACCAGTCCGTTTAAGGATATTTTGAAAATTTGGCCCGTGTATTGTTACGTAAAGAATTACGAGCTCTATGCGGCTTACGCGGCTCGCGACAAAAGATACGCTCCCTATGCCTCCCAGTATTTTAACGCTGCGAAAAAAGGAATTGAAACCATCGATGAAAATCCACCCGCCCGCCAGACCAATGAATATTCATTGTACAAGCTGGTGCGGGCGCTGGTGCGGGTCCAGTACGCGAGAAGGTATGAGGCAGGCGGAAATCAGGAAATGGCCAAGGAGTATTACCGACAATCCGTCATTGAGGTCACCGAGGGCATTGTTTCCGCTCGGGTCGGCTTGGACTGGTTGCCGGAATCATTATTGATGGCGGGAGACGCTTATGAGAAACTTGATCAGGTGGATGCAGCCAAAAACGTCTACCAACAAGTCAGCCGTTTCTTTCCAGGCTCCAAGTGGGAAAGCGTTTGTCGGAAGAGAATGGAGTCCCTGTAATCCTGCATTGACCCCGATGACAAATCATTTCTAAATAACCGAAACTAAAAATATTATGAAATTTGGATTCACCCGAGTATTATTTGCCATAGGGCTCAGCCTTATCATCCTGCACCCCGAGCTTCTCGTGTCGGTCGCCGTCGCCCAAACCGGGACGAAAAGCTTTGGAACACAGCTGACTTCCTCGCTTGGTATTTTTCTATATCCGTTCATCCTTTTGGTCGTGGGGGGCTTTACCCTCATCATTTACAATGCCATAGCCATTCGCAAAAAGGCTTTCATCAAGGACGACGTCGTGGCCCCCATCATGCAGGAGATTCAAAACCTCAACATCCCTGGAGCCCTTTCCCTATGTGATCAGTACAAGCTTCCCGTTACCTCGGTACTGAAGGGAGGCCTGAGCCGGATTCAGGACGACGAGTTGGATATCGAGCAAATCGAAAAAGGCCTGGAGGAGTCTTCGGGGATTGCCTTGTCCAAACCCTTTACTTGGATAAACATGCTCAACACCATCGGTTCCATTGCCCCGATGATCGGTCTTTTGGGAACGGTTACCGGTATGATCGGAGCCTTCAACGTGCTGACGGAGTCGGGAATGGGAGGCGAGTCCAGCAAGGCAATGGCCGGCAACATCGGAAGCGCCCTCTGGACGACCGCCGCCGGCCTCGTCGTGGCCATTCCTACCCTGATCGCATACTTCATCTATAAAACCAAGTTCGGCAACATAGTCGCTGAAGTAAACCAAGTTGCCGGAGAAATGGTCTTCACCTTAGTGCGGGCGGCCCGTGGTGGTTTTGATGGGGAAGAAGCCGAAGAGCAGGGATATTATGAAGAGCAGGAGGAGGTTGCGGCGGTCCCGGCGATGGAAGGATTGCCCCCGTCTCCCGACTTGCCCCCTTCGCCTCAATGATCTTCGCAGTCTTTCTTCGGAAGTCGTAAGAGCGTATGGCCAAGTACAAACCACCTGAGGCAAACGATTCCCCGGATTTGACCCCGATGATCGACGTGGTCTTCCTTTTGATCGTCTTCTTCATGGTAGTTGCGCAGCAAATGTCCGAACAGTACGTCGAGTTGTCCAAAATGGCCGTAGCCAGCAATTCCAAGGTTAAGGAAAATCCCCCTTCCCGTACCATCATAAGCGTGGACGAAACCCCGGAAGGTCAAAAATTTTACTGGGGGGAAGCTGAAATCGACATCTCGCAGATTTCATGGGTGGTGAAGAAAAATCCTGATTGGAAAGTGTTTTTACGGGTTCACCCCGACGTTCAGCACTCGGTCGTCCAAGACGTAATGAAGGAAATCGGAAACGCCGGCCAGGCCGACATCATCTTCGGCACCTGGCAAGTGGCGGGTTAGTGGGATGAACGCCCTTAAGAAAATTTTAGACGACGTCGACGAGGTCGACTTGACCCCGATGATCGACGTGACTTTCTTGCTCCTCATTTACTTCATGGTGACCACGATGCTCAAGCAGCCTGAGGCGGAACTTTCCATCCAATTGCCCGGCAAGCCCCAAAGCAGTAGCGTCACGCCCATGGAAATGGTAAACGTGAAGATCGGCGACGAAGGGCAGGTTTACCTCAATGGTTCCGAGATTGAAGACGGAATGGATCTTGAAATGCCAGACCTCGTTGCGAATCTTAAGATCCAAAAAGGCTTGCGGGACGGACTGATCAGCAGTGGAGCCAAGACTAAGGAGGAAGCGGAGCTTAAGGTACAGATCGAGTCTTCGACACTTGCTCTCCATCAGGCTTCCATAAGCGTCTTGAATGCCTGTTCTTCTGCCGGAGTGGAGAAAGTGACCTTTTCCTTTCAGTAGGGTTTGAGATGTCCGCCGTAGTCAAGAAGTTCCTGCACACCCGTATGCGGGTAAACGATCTGGAAAGGACCCTTGATTTTTACCATAAGGTCTTTGGTCTCGAAGTGTCCCGCACCCATCAATCCCCCCGAGGGTCCAAGTTGGCATTCTTATCCGTGCCTAACAGCGATGAGGAAATTGAAATCACCTATTTTCCTGGGTCTGGTCCCGTTGAGGTGCAGGAGGACTTGATGCATTTGGCATTTGAAGTCGAGGATATCAACGAGTTCGCCGAGCATATCCGCAAGGTCGGCTATGAATTCAGCGATGGCCCCACCGAGAGTTCCTCAGGATCCGTCTTTGCCTTCGTGGATGCGCCAGAGGGCTACGAGATTGAAGTCATCCAAAGGCCTTCCTCGTGAGTTTGACTCGCGTTCTTCCGGCAATACCTGATTCCTGCCCAGAAAGAAGGGCAGATGGATTGTTTTTCGATCATGCCGCCCCAAACGGATCTTTCCTTTCTCTCTTGGAGGAGAATTCGGTTGTTGTTTGCGAGCGGGAGCCAACGATCGCTTCATTGCCTATTTCCCTTCGTTCGTTTGAATACCCTGGAATTTTTGAAAGCAAGGGAGAAAGGAATTGTCCGGGGCATGGAAAAAGGCATCAATAAATTCCCGGTGATCATTATCAGCTTCATTCAAAACCATCTTCTCCCAATGAATCAACTCAAGCTTAGCCTAATTGTTATCGTACTCATGCTTTCCTACGCAGGATGCGGGGCAGGCAACTTAGTCGCTTCCAAGGATAGGAACGCATCGAAAATCATTCTCTTTGATGGCCATAGCCTGGAGAATTGGGAAAAAACCGATTTTGCGGGCAAGGGTGAGATTCATATTGATCAGGACAAGAATCTGGTGCTGGAAATGGGAGCCGAACTTTCCGGTCTTCATTGGAAGGGACAAAAACTTCCATCCTTCAATTACGAAATCTCCTTGGAGGCCAAGCGGACCATGGGTAGTGATTTCTTTTGCGGACTGACCTTCCCCTACAAGGATACCCATGCCACTTTAATTTTGGGAGGCTGGGGCGGCTCCCTGATCGGCATTTCAAGTTTGGATGACTTTGACGCTTCTGAAAATGAGACTGGCGATGCCTATGTTTTCGAGGATAACCGTTGGTACGAGATAAGGCTTAGAGTTTCGGACAAGGACTTCAGGGTCTGGATTGACGGAGAGATAAAAATTGACTGCGAAGTGGAGGGACGCAAGGTAGGCATGCGTCCCGGAGAAATTGAAATGTCGGTACCTTTGGGCATTTGCACCTTTGCAACCACCGGAAAGTTCAGAAACCTCGTTCTGAGGAAGTTGCCCTGAAGTTTATGTATTTGAAGATGAAATGAGTTTGGTTTAAAAACAAATCAATGAAGATCTTAATTTTGCTTTCGTCGACTATTCTTTCGGTCTTGCAAGTCGTTCTTGCCCAAGACGAGGGAGAAGAGCCTCAAAAATTGGTTCTAGTCAAAGTGGCTTCCCTCAATACGATCGACGCCAATAAGGAGTTCCAAAAAAACGTCCAGTTGGTACAACAGCAAAGGGCGTTGGCTGCGCAAATCATCAGCAAGATAGACGCTAGCTCGGATCCCCAGCAAAAATCCGAACTGCAAGGGCAATTTGATTCCCTGCAGAAAAAGTTGAATGAAAACAATCAACTGATGTTCAAAACCTACGGATTTTCCCTAAATCGAAACTACGTCCTGACGGTCGAGAAGTCTCACATTCACATGTGGGTGACCGAAGAGGAGGCGGAGGCATTGAAGCAGAAAGTCGAGCAAACTCCGAAAAAAGAAGAGACTGGGTTTCGTTCCTTGTTCAGGAAGAAAAAATAAGTTCTCTCAGCTATTTTCCCTAAGACGCAATTGCCCGCAGGCGGCGTCGATGTCATGGCCTTTTTCCATCCTAAGAGTAACCCGGGGAGCGTCTTCGTCGGCTAGCTTTTTTTGGAAGGCCCGGATTCTTTCGAGGCTGGGTCTTTCCCAGGGAAGACCTTCTACTTTATTGTAGGGAATCAAGTTTACCTTGGCATTTAATCTTCGGGCGTGTAGGGCGAGAAGTTCTGCTTGCTTCAAGTCGTCATTGACCCCTTCGATAAGAATGTACTCCAAGGTAATCATTTTCTTTCTTTGCTCGATGAAGCTTTCGCATGCAGCCAGGAGGTCTTTGATGGGATAGCGATCATTGATGGGCATGATTTGTCTTCTCGTCTCGTCGTCTCCGCCATGCAGGGAAATGGCCAATCTTATTTGAGCCGGGTATTTGGCAAGCTCCAAAATCTTGGGAACGAGTCCGCTCGTCGACAGTGTGAGGTGTCTTGCCCCTATGCCCAATCCTTTTGGGGAGGTGATTACGTCAAGAGCGGGAAGCAAAGCGGGGAGATTGGCCAATGGTTCCCCCATTCCCATGAAGACAAGATTGTCGATTCTTTTTCCGGCTTCACTTCTGGCCATCAGAATTTGCCCAACGATCTCGCCCGTGGTCAAATTCCTCTTCAGTCCGTCTAGACCGCTGGCGCAGAATTTGCATCCGAGGGCGCATCCCACTTGGGTTGAGACGCACAGGGTTAGCCTTGAAGCCCTAATCCCCTTGGTTCCCTGGCTTGCGGGAATCAAGACGCTCTCGATGAATTGCCCATCCCGCAATTGCCATAAGATTTTTTGGGTCGTGTCCTTCGATCCTTGGATTCTTCTTATTCCCATGGGAGCGATGTCAAAACGAGACTGCAGTTCCTGGATCAAGTCTCTTGGCAGGTTCGACATTCTGTTCCAATCAAGTTGGCCCTTTTCAAAAATCCAGTGCCTGACTTGCTCGGTCCTGAAGCTCGGAACTTTCGGCCAGTTCCATTCATCGAAGGAGTAATCGAGTAAAAGTTCTTTAGGTGGGTTCAAGATCTTCTTAGGTTAAGAGAAATGGGTTGCCTTGGCAACGAATGCCCGTCTAGCTTGCATCAGACTCTGCTTTTACTAAATTTATTGGAGGGAGTCCCAGCTTATAATATGAATCCTAAGAAAATTCCCTTCTGGATGGCTTGGCTTTTGATCTTGGCTTGCGCCATCTCCTACCGATTTCTCCTGCGCATTGAAAGCACTGAAAAGGTGACGGAGACCTGGGTGGCCTTGCCAGTATTACTCCTTGTGGTCGGTAGCTTGGTTTGCCGCATCCTGATTATCCCAAAAATTCAAAAAAAGTTATTTCAGGCATACGTAATAGGCTTGGCAATGGCGGAATTTGCAGCGGTCCTGGGAATCTATTTCCTACCATATTATCAGGATCTGTTTTTTACTATGTCGGTCTCCTGCATACTGACTTATCTCCCCAACTTCATAACAATCCCAAGCAAGCGATAAATTTCGGATCAGGCGATTACCTGATGGATGGGGTCCGCTCCTTCGACGCCGACGAGACTTTTGTCCAATCCGCCGTGGAAGTAGGTCAGGTGGTTTGGATCCAGACCAAGCTGGTGAAGGATGGTGGCATGAAGTCGCCTGACGTGAAAGCGGTCGGTTACGGCCCTGCTGCCCAGTTCGTCGGTTTCTCCCACGCTTACCCCACCTTTGATGCCCCCACCGGCCATCCACATCGTGAAGCCGTATGAGTTGTGATCCCGCCCGGTGCCCTCCTTGTACTCAGCGGTGGGTTGGCGTCCGAATTCCCCTCCCCATACCACTAGTGTTTCGTCGAGCAGGCCGCGTTGCTTCAAGTCCTTGAGCAGGCCGGCAATCGGTTTATCGGTATTTCCGGCGTGGAGCTCGTGGTTTTTGACCAGATCGCCATGGGCATCCCAGTTGGCGTCATTGTGATGTCCGCCCGAGTATACCTGAACAAAGCGCACTCCACGCTCCACCATGCGGCGGGCAAGCAGGCATTTGCGCCCGAAATCATCGGTCCGGGAGCCATCCACACCATACAACTCCTTGATATGAGCCGGTTCCTTATCAAGATCCACGGCTTCGGGAGCCGAGGATTGCATCTTGTAGGCAAGTTCGTAGGAGGCCACCCTGGCGGCCAGATTGGTATTGTCGTAGCGGGTGGACAGATGATCCTCGTTCATCATCCTCAAGTGGTCCAAAAGGGTTCGTTGCTGGACGCCGGAAATGCCTTTGGTGCTTTGGAGATCGAGTATCGGAGTGCCCTTTGAGCGCAGCACCGTACCCTGGTAACTGGCTGGCATGTACCCACTGGACCAGTTCTTGGACCCGCTGATGGGACCGCCCAGTTTATCAAGCATGACCACGAAACCCGGCAGGCTCTCATTCACACTGCCCAGACCGTAATTTACCCAGGATCCTATGGACGGATGACCGGAAAGCAAGTTGCCGGAGTTCATCATCAGCATGGCAGAGCCATGGATGGGAGAATCCGCAGTCATGGAATGAAGGAAGGCTATGTCATCCACACACTCGCCCACGTGGGGAAAAAGGTCGGACACGTATTTCCCGCACTTTCCGTACGGTTTGAACTTCCATTTCGGACCGACCACCCGGCTTTGGTTGCGGTGCCCACCCCGACCAAAGGTTTTTACCTGTATGGTCTTGCCGTCAAGAGGGTACAATGCGGGCTTGTAGTCAAAGGTGTCCATGTGGCTGGGACCACCGTACATGAACAAAAAGATGACCGATTTCGCCTTAGCGGGCAAGGGGGCTTGTTTGGGGGCGAGTGGGTTGACAAACTCAGGCACGCTGGCCATGGCCTCGGAGGAAAAGAAACCATCTTGGGCGAGCATGCCGGTAAGGCCAAGGGCGGCAAAGCCACCCCCGATATCCTTCAAAAATTCCCGGCGGTTCAACTGCTTACAAAAGTTTGGCTTGTTTGTTTTCATAATTAGTCCAGGTAGATGAATTCATTAAGGTTGAGGGCAAGCAGAGCAAACCGATCGAGGGCATCCTCATCGCTCAAGTTTCCCGTCATTTTTACTTTATTCACCATTCTTACGCCTGCTTCGATTTCTTCGGGCTTAGGCGGACGGGAAAAGACAATCGACAACCCATGCTTGATTTGATCCCGCAAAGCGCTTCCCCCCTGTTGGCGGATGCGCTCGGCGAAGGTGAGGGCGGAATCATTTACAAATTCTCCATTTAACATGGTAAGAGCCTGAGTGGGCACGGTGGTGGTGAAACGGACCGGGCAGGTGGCATCGGTATCGGCGGAATCGTGGCTAAGTAAGATAGGATCCTGCAAGGAACGCTTCACCTTGACGTAAACACTACGGCGGTTTGCCTGGGCCGGACTTGATTTCCCCCATGCCTGATCCGGCTTGGAAGCAGTAGCCAGAACGATGGCAGGAAGCGGCGGGGTCACACTGGGTCCTCCCATCTGTAAATTGAGACTGCCCCGAGCGGCGAGAATGGAGTCGCGTATCTCCTCAGCCTGCAAGCGCCGCATATCAAAGCGCCAGAAAAGATCGTTTAATGGATCCTTCAGCAGTGCCTGGTCGTTCGGAGCGGATGAGCGCTGGTAGGCTTCGGATGACATAATCAGGCGGTGCATCGCCTTAATGTCCCAACCGGACTCCACGAATCGATGGGCCAACCAAATGAGAAGATCCGGATGGGTGGGGTCGTCTCCCTGCAATCCAAAATCATTGGAAGAACGCACGATTCCACGGCCAAAATGATACTGCCAGATGCGGTTTGCCATAACCCTTGCAGTCATGGGATTGTCCGCAGAGGCCAACCACTCGGCAAGTACCCGCCGGCGACCGCTGGATTTGCTGGTTTTGTAGGATGCGGGAACTTCGGCTTTTGCATTATCCAAAATGCTGGGAAAAGCCGGAGTGACCAGAGGACCGGGCAAGGCAGGATTTCCCCGGCGTAGAACGTGGATGGGGTGGTTCCCGCTTTCTGCGACGGCCAGCACCGGATACTGGTCAGTGGAAGGTTCAGTCTTGAGGTGCTCGGAGAGAGAACCCTTGTCCTTCTTGTACAAATTAAAGCGCCCAGCGGAAAATACCTCCTTGCCGTGCTTGTTGATGAGATGATCCAAATTTACGGGTTTGGCAAACCCACGCAGGGAAAGATCGAAGAACTGCCCGCCAATGGTTTGCTTCACATGGACGGCGAGGACGTTTTGCCCGGTTTGGAGGGCAGAAATTGCCGATTTCGTGACATCTTCGGTCTGGTAGTAAGTGGAGTACCCCGGGCGGTGCAAAATCTGTCGGCCGTTCAGAAATACGGTAATATCCTCATCGTGATGAAAGGACAGAAAGAGCGATTTCGGTAACTCGGCCAACCCAAATTTATGACGCAGCCAAATATCCTTGGTTTTCCACTCCGTGCCCACGATCGAGCCGGGCGTGCCCTTCAACCCAAAGCCGGACCTACCCACCCGCCACTCAGAATCGCCAAATCCGTTGGTTTCCCAAGCATCTCCCGGGTTGCTCAATGAGTATTTCCAATCGAGACCGCCCGCACGGGCATCCGCTAAGTTCAGAATGGGGGCGGGAAGATGCTTAGGGTCCAACTTTGCAAAGAATTCGCTTTTCGAGGCTCGCACGCTTCTTTGGAGCTGGTTTCTCCTGGTTTCCCAGTTTCTGCGAGTTTGGAGGGCTTGCGAGTCCGGTTTTTCAGAAGTCACCCTAATCAAGTCGGACTGTGCCTGACGGTGGGGTGTAACGTTGGAGAAGAAGGATAGCATGGAGTAGTAATCCTTCGCCGAGATAGGATCGATCTTATGGTCGTGGCAACGGGCGCATCCAATGGTCATCCCCAAAAAGACCTCCCCGGAGGTGCGAACGATATCATCCAGGTAATCGAATTTGGCGAGAGTCGGATCTGCGGGCTCATCATCCCAGACGCCGAGGCGCTGATAGCCGGTGGCGGTGATGGAGGCGGCATCGGCATCGGGCAGTTCATCTCCGGCAATATGCTCGAGAATCAGCCGGTCATAGGGCTTGTTTTGGTTAAAGGAATCAATCACATAGTCCCGGTATCGCCAGATTTCCGGCTTATTGCCATCACGTTCATATCCATTGGTTTCGGCATAGCGCACCAAATCGAGCCAATGCCTGCCCCATTTCTCTCCATAGCGCGGGGAAGCAAGCAAGCGGTCGATCAGTTGGCTGAATTTGTCCTGATCTTGGTCACTGAGATAGGCTTCCACTTCAGCGGGACTGGGCGGCAGTCCGGTAAGATCATAATAGACCCGGCGAATCAATACATGATCCTCTGCCCGATCATTGGACGCAAGTTCCGCCTTTTCCAGGCGATGATTTACGAAGCGGTCGATAGGATGGTCACCCATACTTTCATCGGGCAAGGTGGGCTTGTCAGCTTTTTTGAAGCCCCAATGCTGCCTACCCTTTTCATAGTCCGCACCGTGGTGGACAATTTCACCTTCCGGTTCCACTTCATAAGCTTCCGGAAAAGGAACGCCCAACTGAATCCATTTGGCGAGTACCGCAATATCCTCATCCGCCATCTTGCCATCGGGCGGCATTTCATGATCCTTATCCTGGTGGGAAGTCATCTTCAGGATCAGGCTGTTTGCCGGGTTCTTTAAATCGACGGATGGGCCAAACTCGCCGCCCTTGAGTACGCCTTCCAAAGTGGTTAGGACCAGTCCGCCCCGAATTTTTTTGGAAATCCCATGGCATTTCCAGCAGTTCTCTTCCAAGACGGGAAAAGCCTCATCCTCCCAGAATGCGATTTGCTCGTCGGTATATTCGCGCTCCGCCAAAAGAGCGAAGGGTGAAACTGAAACCGCAAGCAGCAGCGAATACTTTTTTGAAAACGACATGAAGGAGGAAATCAGGCAGCCTTTAATTTGGAATAGCCGAATGACAAGGATATGCGTTCGGCGCATTCGCTGACCTTGCTGGCAAAGTCCAGCAGGTCAGAGGGCAATACGCGATTGGAAGGAGCGACCAGCCAGACGGCCCCAATCAACCGACCCGATCTGTTGAAGACCCCCGAGGCCACACAGACCTGTCCGATCATTTCCTCTTCGCGGTCAAAAGCATAGCCATCCCGCTTCGCTTGTTTTACCTCCCTCATCAAAGCGGGTACGGAAGTCAGGGTATGGGGAGTGAGTTTCTCAAGAGAAGCGCCATCCAGGTAAGAGCTCCTTTCCTCTTCCGACATATGGGCGAGAAATAATTTTCCGGGAGCTGCGGTGTAAAGAGGAAAGCGAAGGCCAGGCTTGATTCGGAAACTAAAGGAGTGAATGCCCTCCACCTGTTCCAGAACAACCCCCTCATTCTCAAGCAAGGTTCCGCAAAGAATGCTTTCCTTGGTTTCGTCACGAAGCGCGCGCATGTGAGGAAGGGAGGATTCCACAAAGGAAGGGATACCCGTGACCGGAGAGGACATGCTTAGTAACTTGGAGCCCAAGAAATAGTGAGAACAATTCTCCTTCTTTCGTACGTAGTCACTACGCTCCAAAGTAGTCAGAATCCGGTAGATGCTGTTGGTGGGAATACCAAGACGTGAGCTTAACTCCCCCATGGTCATTCCGTCCGGATGCTCGTTCAAATATTCTATAACGCGCAGGCCTCGCTCCAACCCGGGTACGTTATATTTTGAGTTTTGGCTCGAAGTCATGTTTTGAAATATAAAATATATATCAAATATCAAAAAGCAAGAAATCAGAAGAATAATCGACCTCTGAAAACAGATTCAAGCCCATTTTCCATCCAAGAGGACCCAAAGATTAAAGACGATTGCCAATCGCAAGTAAGTAAAGGCGAAGTCCCGGGCTCATGCCCTCCTTGTTTCGTTTAGATGCGAAAGAGTCGTTTTTCCTCACCTTCTTCCTAATCAGTTTTCGGGAATGTTGTCGAATCTCGGTTATTTTCTTGCTTGCCTCTTGAGTTCGACCTTCACCAATGAAACCGAATTTACTTTGCAAACGTCCGAGTTTTCATCCGTTATCTTAGTTCATGGGAATAAAAATTACTTTTCTTGCTTTTTATGCCTTGATTTTCTTGCTCGCCCATTATCTTTCGGGGCAACAACGAGGACCGACCGACCGACCTCCGGTTCGCAAGCATACCGTAACTGCGAGCGGCGAACTCAAACTGATTCCGGCGGATGATGCCTTGCCCTACAAAACCCTTAGAAAGTTCAGGAACTCAGATTCCGAGCGACTGATTGAGTCCAATGGCATACCGGAGCATAAAGTCGGGGTTTTCCCAAACGCTCGAAACCCAAATAAGATTAGTGAGCAGGCACTGAAGTTTTCTCTGCCGCTGGACCCGAGGCCTGCTCGAGAGCCCATTCCACTTCATAATGATACGGGCCGGGGCCCGCCCAATACCCCTTTTGGAATTGCCCTAAACGGAGTCTTGTTTGACCCGGGAACGGCTGAGTTCTACATGGGCGATCGCCAAGCTGACTGGAATTATGAGGCCCTGGGTGGATCGGTTTTGTTGGGATTGGATGATAATCATGGACACGTTCAGCCCAATGGTTCCTATCACTACCATGGCTTGCCCACCGGATTTTTAAAAAAGCTTGGCCTCGCAAGCAAAGCACATTCCCCTGTCATTGGGTATGCGATGGACGGCTACCCGATATATGCCGTGTATGGGTACGCAGATCCTCATGACCCAAGTTCGGGGGTCAGGAAGATCAGCAGTAGCTATCGACTTAAAAAAGGAAACCGACCCGAGCCCCCGGGCGGAAAATACGATGGAGCCTTCAGTAAAGATTACGAATTCGTTGAAGGATTGGGGGATTTGGACAAGTGCAACGGCCGCTTCACCATTACCAAAGATTTCCCCCGTGGCACCTATGCTTATTTTTTGACGGAGGAATGGCCGGTAATCCCCAGGTACTTCAAGGGGGAACCCTTGAGGTTACGGGGCGAAGGACCCTCGAATCAGCGCGTCGGGGGCTTTGTCCCGAATCGACGACGTTAGGTCTCATAGGATCGCCGCAATTGGCTGCAAGACGCTTGCTTCATGATCGTCGTCGTTTAGTCCTCTTCATGAAACCCCGACATCGCCAACCTTGCCAGCGCGGTCAATTCGTTTATCGATCTGGTCGTCAGGTTGGCCAGAATTCGGGCCTTTTGATTTTGAAGTTTTTCCTAAGTCGCAAAGGCTAGGGAAAAAGATCAGGATTAATTTTGGAAAAGGATTCAATATGGGTTTGCCCGATTAGGTAGATTTCTACAGGTTGCACCTATGTTAATATTTAGGATGTTTTATTCATTATTTTTAAGTTTCGTCTGTTTTTGCGCATCCCATGGCCAAACCAACAAGCCAACCAATGTCGTCTACGTTCTGGCGGATGATCTGGGCAAGGGCGACCTTGGCTGTTATGGGCAAAAAAAGCTCAAGACTCCCAATATCGACCGACTTGCCAAGGAGGGGATGAAGTTTTCAAGTCATTACTCGGGAAATACCGTATGCTCTCCCTCCCGGGCGGTTCTGATGACCGGTCAGCATCCCGGTCGCGTCCATTGCCGGGGAAATGGTCATGAACCCACTCTTGCCTTGGACCCCAAAATGGTCACCTTGCCGCGCATTTTCAAAAACGCCGGTTACGCCACCGGCGCATTCGGTAAATGGGGGCTTGGCCATACCAATGAAAAAGGACCCCAGAATCCCATGACCCATGGCTTCGACCACTTCAGCGGATGGAAAAGCCAGGCCATTGCTCATACCTATTATCCCACCAGTATCGTCCGTGATGGGAAGGAAATTCCTCTTGAATCAGGTACTTTCATTCACGACCTGATCATGGAGGATGCGTTTTCCTTTATCGAAAAGAGTGTGAAACAAAAAAGACCTTTCT